>JANLTJ010000146.1:0-37202 GCA_031362885.1 Betaproteobacteria bacterium | reverse complement strand
TGGAGGATACAGAGCAATGCTGAAACCCACCATCGCCTGGCGTAGACCTGCACCATGGAAATACCTCCTGGCGCCCAACGTCGCCATTGAGCCGCGCCGAAAGGCGTCGGGTCAAATGGCTTGTTATGCCTCATGCCGGCCACTCCTTACTTGCCGACTACCGCCAGCAATACCTTGGGATTGGTCTGCGCAATTGCCAGCAAAGTGCGTGCCGCACCGCTAGGTTGCTTACGGCCTTGTTCCCAGCCCTGAAGCGTGCGAACGGACACACCAAGTAGCGTCGCGAACTGCGATTGCGACAAACCTGTACGTTCGCGCGCTTCAATTGCGGGCGACAGGACAACCTTAGTCTTTCCAGTTTTCATTTGCCGCACAGACTCAAGCAACTCGGCAGCAAGGTCACGTTTGGCCTCATAGGCCCGGAGTTTGGAATTAGTGAGCGGTTTAGTTTTCAAGGACACGGCGAATCCCTCTCGAGATTTCACCGCCATACGCCCTTGCCCGCCCGCTTGCGGCGGAGAAAATCATCCGGCAAGAAAGCATTTCCCATATAGACACACCTTCACTCGTGTTCCGGGCCTCTTGAACAGCGTATTGAAACGACCCTGCGGGTCGTCTCAATCCTTATGGGTTAGGTTACTTTGGATCACCCATGTACTTATCACGCCAAGGGTTCGCTTGCTTAAGAAAGTCGGTCTTCTCCAATAACAGTGGCGGTTCAAAGGAAAAAGGGTAGCGTCCCCTTTACCTTCTCCGACTGGGGGTTGGGCCACAGATCTACGCGCAGAGGAACTTTTCATCGCCGTGAACCCATGCGAGATGAAGCGGAAAGCCACCTTTGGCGTTAACGCTGCAAAGTCTGTTAACCTCGGCAACCGCTCCAAACAGCGCGACAAACTCCTTGAACTCATCAAACCATCGGTTGATTGGGCTGAACGAGTGAACCAGCATTGCCGCATGGCTTGCCCCAAAACGCTCTGCTTCGATGACTGCTGAGGCCGTGCGATGAAGAAGCTGATAGTAAATAGACTCCGGGACTGGATGTGTAACGCCAAGGACATCGGCAAGGTACTCAAGCCGAACCAACTTTCCCGGTGAGGCTTTGGTTTTCCACTCCCCAACCTGTTTATCAAATGATTCTTCTACCTTGCCCTCTACTGTAATGGATACAAGTCCGCAATTCGATTTTGCGAGTACCCATGCATCACTTTGTGACTCTGTTATTCCTCCAGGCAGTGGCACCTTCCACTCCGGGACAATGAACAGCGGCGAGATGCCGCTGAATTGAGAGTTCTGTTCAAGCACTGAAGCAATTTCCGGCGGGAAGCCATCTGCGGCTTCCCAGCAGTGCGCGAGCGTTTTGGCGGACCTGCCCGTGACCCAATGCTTTTGAGGGTCTGCGAGCAAACGCTGCCAATCAGAAGCTCCTGTAGAAGGGAGGAATATGCGTGTCATGTTTTTCTGTGGCCCAACTAGAAGTAGACACCTTCAAGGTGTTGAGGAAATCACCTCGACGGTGCATAAATAAGCAGGTTGCAATGTAAGTCATTGAGTTCATTTATTTGGCAAATACGGGAGCCACTACCAAACGCCCGTGTCCCCAGTCCGGTCAGGCTATCGCACCCAAGTTGCTGGAGCAACTGGTGCTCACGAAGGGGTCACGGCTGCGCAGTACTTGCGACGGGCCGCATAGCCTTCTACTCCTGCGGCTCCTCATCGAGCCGGACGATCCAGCCCGGTAGGTTGGGCAGAATAAAATGAAGCCCAACATCCCCGTCTTCCAGTTATTGACCGGAGTCTTCACCCAATTGCCCTTCTCAAACCGAATTCGGCGCAATCTCTATTCGTTGATCGTTGGGCTTCAGACAACCATTCAGCCGAACCTGCCGCGCTGGATCAGGTTCGGTCCGCTATCCGGAGGCTACACTACAGCCGCAGAACACAGGAGCGCGTATATTCATTCACTGGATAAGGCGCGACATCTTCTTTCACGGGAATCGACAGTCGGCCGAGCTTGGCGAAGCCGAAACAAGCGCATTTCTGTCGCATTAGTCGGCCGACCGTCGCGTTACGGCATACACTCAGAGGCAGGCGCGGCTTATATAGTCAACGCAGCGCATTATCGATTGCCCCCGGCGATCCTTGCTCAAGCGACGTTCTGCATTTTGTTTGCGTAATCACGTCCTGACGTTGGCGGCGGCAGCGATTTCCCGTCTGCGTGATAAAGCGCGATTGCCTCTTCCACAACTTGACACAATTCCTCAAAAACAGCCTTTTCATCCTGGCCGTGACACCCACCGTAAATCAATCCCGGCGAGCTGCCTACGAAACAATTGTCTTCTTCCGACCACTCGACAATTTTTGCGTACCTGGCACTTTCTTTCATGATTTCAAAACCTCAATAGCGCGTTTCACTGCGCGGCAACAAGCTCTCTTACTTTCTGCGGCATGAATATTCTGGTTCGTGCATGCTAGACCCGGTGGTGGCGCCGATTCAATGTGCCCGCTCGTCAGTCTTTCGGCTCCTCATCGAGCCGGACGATCCAGTCCTGCATTCCTGGCCTCGATTCCGGGTAGCGCGCCATCACCAGCGGATCATGACCGGGCACTACGTGCCTTGGCGAGCTGGCCAGTTTGCGCAGGGTTTTGAAACCTTCGAGCATGTCGGCGACGTTGTAGACAATCGGAAACAGGCGGTTCTGTTCCATGTGCGCGTAAAAATGCGCGGCATCGGAAGCCACCACGACCCAGCCGCGACGGGTGCGCACGCGCACCGCTTGCAGGCCCTTGGTGTGCCCGCCGATGTGGTGCACTTCGATGCCGGGCGCAACCTCGGAGGATCCGTCGTGGAATTCCACGCGCTGGTCGTGAACACAGCGCACCAGGCTCACCACGTCTTCGGCTTCGTAGGCATGGCGCATGGCGTGGTGACACATGCAGCGGCCGGTGGCGAAATCCATTTCCTTGTCCTGCAGGTGGTAACGCGCATTGGGAAACAGGGGAATGTTGCCGGCGTGGTCGTAATGCATGTGCGTGATGATTACGTCCTTGACCTGCTCCGGCGCGATACCCATGGCGCTGACGCCTTCCGCGACCGGCCTGACGATTTTGCGGTTGCGCTTTTTCGCCATGTCCGCGCTGAAGCCGGTGTCCACCAGCACAGTGCGCTCGCGGTTCGAGATCAGCCAGACGTAGTAGTTGAGCGGCATTTCGGTGTTGTGCTCGTCTCCGCCCAGAAAATTCTCCGGCGAGCGGCGCATGAGACTGGCGTACTTGATGGCGTGGATTTCGTAGCTGTCTTCAGCCATGGTTCTTGCTCCCGGGGCGGTCTATTTTTTCTCAGTCTTGTCGAATTCTGAAATCGCTTCCTTCGCCACGCGGAAAGCGTCCACGCCAGCCGGGATGCCGCAGTAGATCGCCACTTGCAGCAGCACTTCGCGGATTTCGACCCGGGTTACGCCGTTGCGCAGGGCGCCGGCAACGTGGAGTTTGAGTTCATGCGGGCGGTTGAGCGCGCAGAGCATGGCGAGATTCAGCATGCTGCGGGTTTTTTTCGGCAACTCTTCGCGACCCCAGATTTCTCCCCAGCAGTATTCGGTGGTGAGCCGTTGCATCGGCATGTTGAAATCATCGGCCGCCGCGATGGATTTTTCCACGTACTCGGCACCCAGAACGGACTTGCGGATTTTCAGACCTTTTTCAAATAATTCGTCGTTCATTTCCGATCTCCTGAAGTAAGGACGATTCAAACAAAGCCGGAACAACTTTCACCACGGAATATGGAAAAAATGGAGCGGAAGCATGGGTGCGCTGGCACTACACTAGTTGCGCACTTCGACACCAGCCCAGGCTTCAATCACCCGGCACACAGACGTGAAATCGGAATTGTCACCATAGCTCGCCTGGGTCACCGCCATCATCTGGCGCACCATCGCGCCGCACACCATGGGCACGCCCAGGGCTTCGGCTTCATCGATGCACAGCTTCACGTCCTTGTAAGCCAGCCCGGTGGCAAAACCGAAATCGAAGGTGCCCGGCAATATCGAACGCGGAAACTTGTCGAGCGATGCGCTGTTGCGTCCGGTGCCGGAGTTGATGACATCGAGCATGACTTTGGGATCGAGCCCGGCCTTGACGCCCATGACCATGACTTCGGAGGTCATCGCCACCGCCGCCACCGACAGCAGATTATTGGCAAGCTTCATGGTCTGCGCCTGTCCGGCGCCTTCACCCAGATGAAACGGTTTGCCGAAAATCTTGAGCACCGGCTCCAGTTCCGCGTAAATCGCCTTCGGCCCGGACACCATGACCGCCAGCGTGCCTTCGCGTGCGCCCTTGAGTCCGCCGCTGACCGGCGCGTCAATGTAGGCGATGCCCTTGGCGGCAAGCGCCTTGTGCACGATGCCCGCCATGCGCGGTCCGATGGTGGAAAAATCCACCACGCGCTTCACGCGCCCGCCTTCGAGCACTCCGCCCTTGCCGGTGACCACGGCGTTGACGATTTCCGGATTGGGCAGGCTCAGAAAAACCACGTCGGCCTCACTGGCCACCTGCGCCGCCGACTTGGCCGTCTGCGCGCCCAGTTTGCCCAATTCGCCGACTGCCTCGCTGTTGGTGTCGTATATCACCACCTTGTGCCCGGCATTCAGCAGACGCGTGGTCATCGGCGTACCCATCCTGCCCACGCCGACAAAGCCGTGAATTCGATCTGACATGTATTGTTCTCCGTGCAGTGGCTGACTGTCAGGCAGTGTAACGGCAACGGACGCCGTGAGCATTCCTGTCGTGCACTATTTCAATATCGCAGCGCCGCAAGGGCCGCGACACGGTCACGCACGCTTTCCAGTTCTAGCCCGTCCGGCGCAAGCGGTTCGCCAACATTGAGCCGCACGGTGGGAAACAGCTTCGCGAAAGGCACCGACACTTCGCGGTTGCGTGCGAAGACACTCTTCCATAAGCCGGACAAGGCCATCGGAATCACCGGCACCGGTGTACGCTCAAGTATGCGCTTCATGCCCGGACGGAAAACGCCGATCTCACCGTCGCGCGTGAGCTGGCCTTCTGGAAAAATACACACCAGTTGTCCGTCCTCAAGGGCTTTGGCGATGTCATCGTAAGCCTTGGTCAGCACTTCCGGCGCCTCCTTGTAACCGGCAATCGGGATCGCCTTCATGGAGCGAAACACGAAATTCACAACCGGGATGCTGAATATGGCGTGGTACATGACGAACCGTATCGGACGGCGGCAGGCCGCCGCGATCACCATCGCATCGGCAAAACTCTGGTGATTGCAGACCAACAGCGCCGGCCCATGTTCCGGAATATGCACTGTACCGCGAGTTTTCAAACGGAAGATCGAGTGAATCAACAGCCAATCGATGAAGCGCAGCAGAAACTCCGGCACCAGGGTGTAAATATAAATCGCCACGGCCGCATTCAAAATTCCGGTTAGCAGCAAGAGCTGCGGAATGCTGAGTCCGGCGCCCAGAGCCAGTGCCGCGATTCCCGCAGCCACCACCATGAACAAGGCGTTCAGTATGTTGTTGGCGGCAATCACCCGCGAGCGATGGCTGGATTCGCAACGGGTTTGAACCAGCGCGTACAAGGGCACGATGTAAAAGCCACCGAACACGCCAATCAGGAACAAATCGAGCGCGATGCGCCATGTGCCAGGTTGGGCAATAAATTCTCCCGCGCCAAGGCCGGTTTGCGCAACACTGCCGGGCGTGGCAAAAAACAAATCCACCGCGAACAGCGTCAAGCCAATGGAACCAAACGGCACCAGGCCGATTTCCACTTTGTGACCTGACAGGCGTTCGCACAACAGCGATCCGGCGGCGACGCCAATCGAGAACAAGGCGAGCAGCAGTGTGACGACATGCTCGCTGCCGCCGAGCACGATCTTGCTGTAATTCGGAAACTGCGACAGGAACAGCGCGCCGTAAAACCAGAACCAGGAAATGCCGAGCAGCGACAGGAATACGGCGCGATCCTGGCGCGCGAACTTCAGATTTGCCCAGGTCTCGCTCAGCGGATTCCAGTTGAAGGCGAGCGATGGCGCAGCGGCCGGCGCTTTCGGGATCGCCAGACTGGTCGCCAATCCGAACATCGCGACCAGCAGAACGACAACGCTGACCCAGAGGGCGCCACTATCGAGTGTCACCAAAACGCCGGCAACCAGCGTGCCCGCCAGAATAGCGACGAAGGTACCCATTTCCACCAGGCCGTTCCCGCCGACGATTTCCGAGGGCGTGAGCGCTTGTGGAAGGATGGCGTACTTTACCGGCCCGAAAAACGTGGAGTGAAGCCCAAGCAGAAACAGCGCAGCGAACAGCAGTGGCAGGCTTTTCAGCATCAACCCGGCGCTGGCGATGAGCATGATGCCGATCTCGGCCGCCTTGATGACACGGATGATCGCGCTCTTCTCGAACTTGTCGGCGATCTGACCGGCGCTGGCGGAGAACAACACGAAAGGCAGAATAAACAGGCCTGCCGCCGCGTTGGTCATCAGATTCGAATCAAGACTGGAATACGCCGTGGCGTGATACGCCACGAGAATGATGAGCGCGTTCTTGAAGACGTTATCGTTGAACGCGCCCGCCAGTTGCGTGAGAAAGAACGGCCCGAATCGGCGTTCGACGAGCAGGCTGAACTGGCTCTTGTCTTCCATGACTTTGCGCGTTTCCATGACGCCATTAGTCCTACACGGCAACCAGCCTATTTAACGCGGACACTCAAGGAAAATCTAGCCGCGCGAGCCTCCATGCCGCAGGCGCACGCCGGTTCCGGATGCTTCCGCGCTGCGCAGGTTCCCCGCCATGTGGCGGCGGTGACCGCTTTGCGTCATTTCGAGATCCGAGGTGACGAATTGCGCTGGTCCGAATTGTTGAATCTTCGTCACCATGTAACGTCGACTTTCAGACACCTTTCATTTTTCTTCATTCGAGACAGCCTCTCCGGGTCATCTTGCGGATGTCATTTATTCAACACCATCGGCTGGCATATGCCTTGCGACATGAAGGATGCGCCCTGGGGATCGTCGAGGAAAGGGAGGTCGGATGTCTTTGGCGACCGGCTCGCATAATCCCCAAGGCGCACCTTTTTTGGATAGCTCCGACACAAGAAACGACGGCTTGGCAGCCGCCGTTCTGTTCGACCCGATTGCCGATCAGGCGATGGTCACCTGCTTCGAAAGATAGACGTCCTGGATTGCATTGAGAATCGCGATGCCTTCCTTCATCGGCCGCTGGAATGCTTTTCGACCGGAGATGAGTCCCGTCCCGCCGGCGCGCTTGTTGATGACCGCCGTGCGCACCGCTTCGGCCAGGTCGTTCTCCCCGGATGCGCCACCGGAATTGATCAGCCCGGCCCGCCCCATGTAGCAGTTGGCCACCTGGTAGCGCGTGAGATCAATCGGATGGTCGGTGGCCAAATCGGTGTACATACGCTTGTCGACTTTTCCGTAGGGATTCTCCTTGCTGCTGATGGCGTTGTAGCCGCCGTTATTCTCGGGCAGTTTCTGCTTGATGATGTCCGCCTGAATGGTGACGCCAAGGTGATTGGCCTGTCCGGTCAGATCGGCCGAAACGTGATAGTCCTTGTCGCTCTTGAATGCCGGATTGCGCAGATAGCACCACAGCACGGTGGCCAATCCCATTTCGTGCGCAACTTCGAAGGTCTTGGCAACTTCGACAATCTGCCGCGCGGACTCGGCCGAGCCAAAATAAATCGTGGCGCCAACTGCAACCGCACCCATGTCGCGCGCCTGCTTGATGCTTGCGAACATGATCTGGTCGTACTTGTTGGGATAGGTCAGAAACTCGTTGTGATTGATCTTGAGCAGAAAGGGAATGCGGTGCGCATACTTGCGCGAGCAGGAGCCCAGTACACCGAGCGTCGAAGCCACGGCATTGCAGCCGCCTTCAATGGCGAGCTTGACGATGTTTTCGGGGTCAAAATAGGCCGGATTCTTGGCGAACGAGGCGCCCGCTGAATGCTCGATACCCTGGTCCACCGGCAGAATCGACAGGTAACCGGTGCCTCCCAGCCGGCCGTGGTCAAACATCTGCTGAAGACTGCGCATCACCGGGGCGCCGCGATCAGACTGGGTGACCACCCGCTCGACGAAATCCGGGCCTGGGAGATTCAGCGTTTCCCTGGGAACGCCCTTGCAGACATGGTTCAGTAACTTGTCGGCATCGGCGCCCAGCAGTTTGACGATATCGGTTGCACCGGCGCTGTTGGCGATGTTGGTGGCTGGCATGTTGCGGTTCTCCTGAAACGATGGGTGGCACTATTATCACCCGGCTTGGGTGCCGACGTTAAGCGTCGCTTATAATGGCTTGATCCAGTCCGATAAACCAGTCCGGATATCGAAAGAAACGTGATCTATTCCCTGGGCGACAGAAAGATCATCACACGCGGCGACTACTGGGTGGCCGAGAATGCGACTGTCATCGGTTCCGTCGTGCTGGAGCATAATGCCAGCGTCTGGCACAACGCCGTGATTCGCGCAGACAACGACCTCATCACCATCGGCGAGGGGTCGAACGTGCAAGACGGCAGCGTGCTGCATACCGACGACGGCGTGCAACTGACCATAGGGAAAAACGTGACCGTCGGCCATCAAGTCATGCTGCACGGCTGCAGCATCGGCGAGGGCAGCCTGATCGGCATCAAATCGACCATTCTCAACAAAACCCGGATCGGAAAACAATGTCTGATCGGCGCGCATACGCTGATCACCGAAGGCAAGGAAATACCGGACCGCTCTCTGGTGATGGGCTCACCGGGAAAAGTCGTGCGGCAACTGAACGATGAGGAAGTGGCGCGGTTGCTGAACAATGCACTGCACTATGTAAAGAACTTCCAGCGTTTCCGGATAGACCTCAGGGCAGTTCCCGGCTGATCATGTCCACGCCATTTTCAAACAGGCAGATGATCAAGTTCGGATTTAAAATCCGCACGCGCAGCGGATTGCCGGTGGATAACCTGGTGGTTCAGGCCCGCGATCAGGCGGAAGCCGAACGCCGCATCACCCAAATGTACCTGCACTGCGAAATCATCGAATGCAAGCAGATCGCCGTGCCCTCCCGTGACGAGGGCAGCGACCTCGAGGGCATTATTTCGCTTATTTCGCGACAGCCTGACCAAGAAAAGCCGTAACCGGAGAAGGCGTGACGATCTCCGGCGGGCGGCCCTCGATGAAACCAACATTCACCAATTCTTCCAACAGCGCCTCGTAATCCTTCGAACCCCGGCTTCCGGGTGCATGAGCGAATACATCTTTCTTGGACGCCGGGCTCTCGGCGATGCTGACATTCTCGGTGATCCGGGTGTCGCAGACCTCGTCACCATGGCGCGCCTTCAGTTCATTGTAGATGTCGTGCGACATCTTGCGGCGCGTGTCGAAACGCGTCATCAGGTAACGCCGCACCACCCGCTTTCTCAGCACATGCTCCAGCGCTTTTAATGTCTTCTCGACCTGCAACACGCTATGCATCGCCAGATAGTCGGTGGAGACCGGGATCAGCACGCGATCCGACGCGAAAATAGCGCTCAGGCTGAGCACGCCAAGCATCGGGCAACAATCGAGCACAATCGGCCGTCCGGTGTTGAGGTTTTCCTTGACGATGCCAACGTTGAGGCGGTTGAGGACATTCGGACCCTTGCCGAATTGCGTATCGACCTTCGACAACTCGACATGGGCCGGGATCACCAGCCAGCCTCCAACGGCAGGCCGGATCAACTGCGTCAGCGGCTTGGTGCTCTCGTAAAAACCAAATATGGAATCGTCGGCATTGCTCACGGTACTGCCGCAGATGTAGGAGAGATGGGCTTGCGGATCGAGATCAATCGACAACGGGTTGTATCCCCGCCGGGCCAGCGCCGCAGCGAGGTTGAGTGAGGTTGTGGTCTTACCAACTCCGCCCTTCTGATTGAATATCGCAATCTTGGCCATGGGATGCCCCTGCCGTTGTACCCGAAACCACTGAAAGTCAACTCACAATACTAATAAAATCATACTGTTGTCAATTGTTATTAAAGACGATTCAAACCTTGGTGTCGTGTTTGCCGGCGGTTGCTGCGGTAGTTCCCGATGCGCGAAACGCCCGGGGGCTATGGAGGGCAGCGCCACCGGGTGAGCGTGGTGGCTGTGATAGAGTCTGCGCCTCGAATCGTACGACAGCTCTTGCGCCAATCCCGGAACCACCGCCTCCGGGAATATCTACCCAGGGCGGCAAGCGCCAGAACAACAATGAGCAACGATATCTTCCTCACGGCGCTCGCCCGCATGGGATTGCTGCAACCCGGCGAATCTCCCTCCATTTATCCGCTAACCGGCGGCGTGTCATCGGACATCGTACGAGTGGACCTCGCGAGCGGCCCGATTTGCCTCAAACGCGCCCTGACAAAATTGAAAGTCGCGGCCGACTGGCAGGCGCCGGTGGAGCGCAATCGCTACGAAATCGAATGGATGCGGGTTGCCGCAGAGGTCGATTCGCACGCGGTACCAAAAATTCTGGGCGAAGATCGCAGCAGCGGCTTGTTCGCCATGCAGTACCTCGACCCGGATCGCTATCCGGTATGGAAAACACAGTTGCGCGAAGGCGAAATATCGACCGCAACCGCCCGGTCCACTGGTTTGCGGATGGCGGCGATTCATGGACACACGGCCGGTCAACTCGAGATCGCCAGGCGCTTTGCGACCGATCACATTTTCTTCCCGATCCGGCTTGAACCCTATCTTTGCGCGACCGCGATTAAACATCCCGATTGCGCGCACCGATTGGAAAGCCTGGTGCGCATTACAGGCGCAACCCGGAAAGCCCTGGTGCACGGCGATGTGAGCCCGAAGAATATTCTGGTTGGTCCGCAAGGGCCGGTGTTTCTCGATGCCGAATGCGCCTGGTACGGTGATCCGGCCTTCGATCTTGCATTCTGCCTGAACCATCTGCTCCTCAAGTGCATCTGGCGTCCCCAGTGGCAGACAGGCTATATCGAGAGCTTCGACGCGCTGGCTTCGAGTTATCTCGGGGACATCACCTGGGAAGCCCCTGCCGACATCGAAGCGCGCGCCGCGCATCTGTTACCCGGGTTGTTACTGGGTCGTGTCGACGGCAAGTCGCCGGTTGAGTACATCACGACCGACTCGCAGCGTGACCGGGTGCGCCGCGTTGCGCGCGCGTTGCTGCTCAGCCCGGTTGACTCTCTAACCGGCGTGCGAACGGCCTGGCAAAGCGAACTCTCGCGGGCATGACCATGACAATGGGGAATGTTTCATGACCGATACCACCATAAGCAAAATTCACGGCCGCCAGGTATGGGATTCGCGCGGTCGTCCCACGGTTGAAGTTGAAGTTCACCTGGCCGGTGGCGCGTTCGGCCGGGCGATTGCTCCGGCCGGTGCTTCACGCGGATCGCACGAGGCCGTGGACCTGCGCGATGGCGGACCGGCGTTTGGCGGCATGGGGGTGTCAAAAGCCGTTGCGCGCGTCAACGGTGAAATTGCGCGCTTGTTGCCCGGGCGCAATGCATTGCGGCAAACCGAAATAGACGACGCGCTGATCGCGTGCGACGGCACGCCAGACAAATCGAGATTGGGTGGCAATGCCATGATCGCCACCTCAATGGCGGTTTTGAACGCGGCCGCGGCCGCGCACGGCATGCCTCTGTATGCTCATCTGGCGCAGGGCAGAAGCATCCGTTTGCCGTTGCCCGAGATTCAGATATTCGGCGGCGGCGCGCACGCCGGCAGGCGCACCGATATCCAGGATTTCATGGTGATGGCGCTCGCCGCGCGGAGCTTCGGCAACGCGCTCGCCATCACCGCCGAGGTCTATCGCGCCGCGGGCGAATTGATGCAAGCAGCGGGAAAACTGCAAGGCGTCGCCGACGAAGGTGGATTCTGGCCGGCATTCGATTCAAACGAAGACGCGCTGACCATGCTGGTGCGCGCGATCGAACGCGCAGGCTATCGCCCCGGCGAAGATGTCGGCATTTCTCTGGACATCGCGGCTTCGGAATTCGGTCGTGATGGCCGGTATCACCTTGGACTGGAAAGCCGCGAACTCGACAGCGACGGTATGTGCGATCTGTTACTGGGATGGCTGGACCGGTACCCGATCGTTTCCATCGAAGACCCTCTGGGCGAAGACGACGCTGGCGGCATGAGGAAATTTACCGCGGCAGCGGGCAGGAAGGTACAGATCATCGGCGATGATTTTCTGGTCACCAATGCCGCGCGCGTACAGGATGCCGCGGCCGCCGGCGCCTGCAATGCGGTACTGATCAAGCCGAATCAGGCGGGCACCATTACCGAAACCAGGGCCGCGCTGGATGCCGGCAAACGCGCAGGCTGGGGCACGATTGTGTCTGCGCGCTCGGGCGAAACCGAAGACGTCACCATCGTGCACCTCGCCGCCGGCTGGGATGCAGGGCAGATCAAAGTCGGCTCCTTCGCGCGCTCGGAACGCATGGCTAAATGGAACGAGGCCCTGCGCATCGAAGAAGCGCTCGGCGCCGATACCCTTTTCGCCGGGCGCTCGGTGCTGCCGCCGCGGTTCCCGCCCGCATAGCGCACTTGCACCCAGATCGTTTATTTCCCCGGGAACCAATATGACCAAACCCGCCGCCGAAGCACGCAGCGCCTATCGTCACTTTCAGACCATTCCCACCCGCTGGATGGACAACGACGTCTATGGCCACGTCAACAACGTCGTCTATTACAGTTACTTCGACACGGTGGTTAACCAGTACCTGATCGAGCAGCACGTGCTCGATATTGGAAACAGCGCGGTGATCGGACTGGTGGTTGAAACCCAGTGCCATTATTTCGCTCCGCTGACCTTCCCGGATGTCGTGCATGCCGGATTGCGCGTCGCCAAACTCGGCAACAGCAGTGTGCGCTACGAAATTGGATTATTCAGAAATGACGAACAAACCGCCTCAGCTCAGGGACATTTCGTCCACGTCTGTGTGGACCGCGTCACGCGCCGCTCGACCGCGCTGCCCGCCGAGATGCGATCGGCGCTGGAAAAACTTCAGACTTGAAGCCATCACTCCAGATCGTCGTACTCATGACCGTAGCGCACCATGCCCGAAAGTCCGGCAACAGATCCAGGTTCAAGTTCGATCGCCATGAATGATTCCGCGGGCGCGGAGACCGGACTCTTCAGCCCGAAGCGTGCCGCCGGCACGAAACCGAAGCGCGCATAGAACCCCGGGTCGCCCAGCACCAGTACCCCGGCGTGGCCCTGCGCGCGGGCGCGTTCGAGTCCGGAACTGACCAGCGCGCTGCCGATCCCAAGACGCTGAAACGCGGGCATTACCGCGATTGGCGCCAGTACCAACAGGTTCGCCGGCACGCCTTCGACACTGACAACATTTTTCGAGAACACAATATGTCCGAGAATGCGCTCCTTGTCCTCGGCCACGAGTGCAACGGATAGCTTTCCCGCTGCGCGCAGTCGATCAACCAGACGTGCCTCGGCTTCGCGCCGAAACGACAGGCTCAGCAGCACGCGAACCGCATCGAAATCCCGCGGCAATTCGGTACGGACCGTTGCCACGCTAACCGCCGGGACCGCCGCCGCTGACCAGAGCAACCGGGGACTGAACCATGGACCGCGCTAGCTCACGAGCGGGATGCGCCCGGTCAACGGATACTGCGGGTCGTTATAGCCCGGCGTGGATGGGTGCCCGATCGACACCAGCGAATCCACCAGCGCCTCGCCCCGAGGTTCAAACTTGAACTCAAGCGCCTTCAGATAATCCTGCCACTGCTCGAGGGTGCGCGGCCCGGCGATCACGCTGGTGACGATGGCGTTGTTGAGCACCCAGTTGATGGCGAAGTGTCCGGCACTCATGCCTTTCTTCCCGGCAAAGGCGCGGATTTTCTGGGCGATAGCCAGCGATTCCTTGCGGAATTCAGTTTCCATCATGCGCTTGTCGGCACGTCCGGCGCGCGTTCCTTCAGGGGGCGCTTCGTTCGGCCTGTACTTTCCGGTAAGCACGCCGCGCGCGAGCGGGCTGTAAGGCACCACACCGATGCCGTAATGGCGGCAGGCCGGCAGGATTTCGACTTCCGGCTGGCGGTTCATTGCGTTGTAGTAAGGCTGGCAGACGACCGGCTGCGGCACGTTCAGAGCGCGGCACAAACGCACGATCTCGGCGATGCGCCAGCCGCGGAAGTTCGACAGTCCGAAATAGCGCGCCTTGCCGGAACGGATGATGTCCCCCATGGCAAGCACCGTTTCCTCCAGATTCGCATCGTCGAAATCCCGGTGCAGGTAATAGATATCGACATAGTCGCAAGCCAAGCGCTTTAAGCTGATGTCGATTGCCTGCATGATCCATTTGCGCCCAAGCCCGCCCTGATTCGGTCCCGGATTGACACTGTTGGCAACTTTGGTGGCGAGCACCCAGTGATCGCGCTTGCCCGCGATCAGTTTGCCGGTAATGCGCTCCGATTCTCCTTTCGCGTACACATCCGCGGTATCAATGAAATTAACACCGGCATCGAATGCGGAGCCAAGAATGCGGCCAGCCTCCTGTTCGTCGGTGCGATCACCGAACATCATGGTGCCGAGGCACAGGGGTGAGACTTTCAGTCCGCTGCTGCCGAGCCTGCGATATTCCATGGAAGTCTCCCTGATTTATTTCTGGCAATTGAGCGCGGCATGATGCCGCAAGCCCCGGCCAGGCGCAAACATGGAAAGACAAGCGCGCAAAATGATATAAAGCATCGATTCCCCCAAGAGACCCGGATGCATCATGACCAGATCCCTGCCGACACAAATGCGCGCAATCGAAATCACCAGGCCCGGCGGCCCTGAGGTACTGCATACCGCCCAACGTCCCGTTCCGGTTGCCGCTGCTGGCGAAGTGCTGATTGAAGTGGCCACGGCCGGCGTGAACCGCCCGGATGTTCTGCAACGCAAAGGCGGCTACGCCCCGCCACCCGGGGCTTCGGACATTCCCGGTCTCGAGGTCGCCGGGACGATCGTTGCACTCGGCGCACAGGTCACCGGCTGGAAGATCGGCGACGAAGTCTGTGCGTTGGTCACCGGAGGCGGCTATGCCGAATTCGTCACCGCACCGGCAGTGCAATGTCTGCCGGTTCCCAAGGGTCTGACGCTGGAACAGGCCGCCAGCCTGCCGGAGACTTTCTTTACAGTCTGGATCAACGTATTCCAGCGCAGCGGGCTGAAGAACGAGGAATCACTTCTGGTGCAGGGCGGGTCGAGCGGTATCGGAGTGACGGCAATCCAGATGGCGAGTGCCTTCGGGCATCGCGTGTTCGTGACCGCAGGCACGGCGGAAAAATGCGCGCAATGTGAAAAACTGGGCGCCACCCGCGCGATCAACTACCGCAGCGAGGATTTCGTGGCCATCATCAAAGACCTGACCGCAGGCCGCGGCGTCGATGTCATTCTGGACATGGTTGGCGGGGACTATGTGCCGCGCGAACTGGCCTGTCTTGCCGATGACGGAAGGTTGTCGCTGATTGCCTTTCTGGGCGGCAGCAAAACGTCGCTGGACATGACCGACATTCTGCGCCGGCGCCTTACGATTACCGGTTCGACGCTGCGCCCGCGACCGATCGAGGTCAAGGCGGGCATCGCACGCGCACTTCGGGAAAAGGTATGGCCCCTGATCGAATCGGGAAAAATCCGCCCGGTGATCTATCGCACTTTCGCGCTCGATGATGCGGCGGCGGCGCATGCACTCATGGAATCCAGCGAGCACGTCGGCAAGATCATGCTGCGCGTGCGCTGAATATTCCACTGCGCCCGGACTACGCTAAAACACCTGAAGGACTTCCCTGCCGAATATCGGCGACTCACGACGCAACAGCGACAGGTCGTGCCGCTCAGCAACGGCGGATGCGTACTGCATGTTCTTGTCGATTTCGTCGAAATACAGATTCTGCCCGCCGAAGTGCTTGCCGGCATAGTCATGAGCGCTGCCTAGCTGCTCGTTCAGACGCACCGACGCGGTCTTGTAGAAATTAGGCGTCTTCTGCATCATATCCTCGACTGAACTGAACAATACGCCGTCGCGCTCATCGGATAGATGGCGCGCGGCGAGGCCGCCTTCGACGAACTCCGGATACAGTCGATCACGGCACTTTTCCAGATAACAGCGATCAGCCATCTGGGCCATGATGTCCGCCGTGCCGAGCATGTTTCCAATCAGCCGGAAAGTCAGATTGGGAACATCTATCCTGGAAACGGGTATCTCATAACCAGTGAAGTGGACGATGCGCGATGCGATCGGCGCCAGTTCGGCCATGCCGATGCGGTTCATGTAATCTTCGAGGAATTTCGCGCCACGCGACACGTGCTTGCGCGTGTATTCCGCGCCGTTCTTGTGGCGGGTGTCGTTAATCTTGCGCAGATAACCGATATCGTGAAACAGCGCCGTGACCACGCCAAAGCGAAACAACCTTGCACCCAGTTCGGCGCCACGATGTCGGGTGCGTTCGTACCCGTCCATCAGGCGCGCCATCGCCAGCGTCACATCAAGCGAATGCTGGAGATTGTGGTAATCGGTTTCGCAGCCGTGATATCCCGGATACTCGCCCATCTGCAGCCGGGTCAGATCACGGAAACAGCGGTTGAGGACGTGCGTCGTTGCCTTGGGATACAGCTCCAGGAACAGCCGATTGACTTCGCTATTGACCGCGGCCGGGTCCGTGGTGTTGACCTGATTGGTCACATCGTATTCATTGCGGCGTGTCGTCATATGCCCCCGTTCAAACATGCACCTGCGGCAACCGTATCGGGTCTGATTGGTGATCTGTTTGCTGGCCCGTTGCCTCAATACTACTCGCGCAGTCGCCGGATTTTCAAGACAATCGTGCAATCGGGGCCCAAGTGGCGATGCCTTGCGCGTCGTTGTCGGCACTGGAATGGGACTTGAATACGGGAAATGCGACAAGAACACGGTAGATTCATGGAAAACCGCCTCTCAGCCGGTGCCAGGGGAAGTCGCGACGTGACGCATCGCGCCTGCGCCATGCTGCTGGGTTTGGTGTTGCTCTGGACAGGCAATCTCACTTGGGCGGATTCGACCGTATTCCAGACCCCGGCGGTGATTCGCGTCACCGACCTGCCCCGGGAAGCGCAGCAGACCCTGGCACTCATCAAGCAGGGCGGGCCTTTCCCTTTTGACCGGGATGGCAGCGTATTTTCAAACCGCGAAGGGCTCCTGCCACATGCCGCTCGCGGCGCGTACCGGGAGTACACGGTGAAAACGCCGGGTAGGCGCGATCGCGGCGCCAGGAGAATCGTGGCGGCACGCGCTATGAAGTCGGACACCACGGGCATCAGGATTCCGCTGGCATCGGGTGCCATGCAATACTGGTACACCGCCGACCACTATCGCAGCTTCAAACGAATCGTTGAATGAAAGCGGAATTTTTCAAACTGATCGAAACGGGCGCGTGCGGCGTTTTCCGCTGCCCGGTTCGCCTCCCCGAGTCGGCATTGGAACTGGCGACCCAGGCCATGTGGCGAACCGTGCCGGTGGACCTGCTTGCCGCCCGCGACAAACACAAGTTCCTGAGCGCGATCGCCGGGGCGCTGCGATTTCCCGATTACTTCGGCCATAACTGGGATGCCTTTTACGACTGCCTGCTGGAGATTGAGCACGGGGGCTGCGGCACCTTGATTGTGCTCAGGAGCGCTTCGGATTTTGCCCGGGCCGAGCCGGACGAATTCGCTGCCGCCATGGGCGCGCTGACCGACGCAACCGACTACTGGAAGGACGAAAAGCAGTCGCTGCTGGTCGTTGTCGAACTGGAAACCGGCGCACTGGCGCCGGAACTGGCGGAAATCACCCTTCTTGCGGCATGACCGGCTGTTGCCTTCGCCGCTCCTGGTTGGGGCGGTTGTGCGATCCATTGAGGTAGCGCACCAGTTCCTGCAAGGCCCGCTGGTAAACCTCGCGCTTGAACTCGATTACGCTCTCCAGCGGTACCCAGTACTGATGCCAGCGCCATGCGTCGAACTCCGGACGCTCCGAGTGGCGCAGACTCACATCGCAGTCGCGTCCGACTAACCTGAGCAGGAACCAGATTTGTTTCTGCCCGCGATACAGGCTGCGGGTTTCCCGACGCACCCAGTTTTGCGGCACGTCATAACGCAGCCATTCCCGAGTCCGCCCGAGGATCTTTACATGACAGGGGTCGAGGCCGACCTCTTCCTTCAGCTCGCGGTACATGGCCTGCTCGGGCGTCTCGCCGCCCTGTATCCCGCCCTGCGGGAACTGCCAAGCATGCTCCTTGATCCGCTTGCCCCAAAAAACCTCGTTCCTGACGTTGCAAAGAATAATTCCAACATTCGGGCGATAGCCATCACGATCAATCATGTGAGCCACCCCACGCCGATATCAATGGGCGGATTTTTCCACAAATGGCGCAATAAAAGAAGTTATGACGGCCACCTTCACACCAGAAGCCGGGCGGCGGAACGCGGGTTAATCTCGCGCATCCCCGCCACAAATCTCAAAAATTCAAGGCCATAGCTTGCTTCCAGGGAACGCGCAGCTTCCCGCAATTCATCCCACCGCGGTTGGCCCAGCGGTCGACGAAAAGCCAGAACTGCCACGTTGCCGCGTTTTTCCGCCGGCACACAGACAACCGCTTCGAACACCTTTTCAATACGCTGCAGGAATATGTCGAAACGCGCATCCGAACTCCACAGGTTCGCCACCAGCACTCCGTCGGCGCTCAATGCGGCGCGCGCATTCGCGTAAAAATCCTCCGAACACAGTTCGGGCACCTGCTCGGTACCATCAAATCCGTCCACCATCAGCACATCGCAACAATCCGGGTGTGTCGCCACCCATGCGCCGCCCTCCGCCGTCTCCACAACCAGCCGATGATCGTCCGGCGGCAGGAAGAAATACTGGCGCGCGATCGCGATCACTTTGGGTTCTGATTCAATCACGGTGGTTCTGGTCTCGGGAAAATGCTTGTAGACAAATTTCGGCAGTGACCCGCCTCCCAGCCCGAGCATGAGGATGTGCGCCGGTTGCCGGCGGAACAACAGGAAAGCCATCATGGCGCGGGTGTAGGACAACACCAGATCAGAGGGATCATCGAGCCTCATGGAGCTTTGCACCGTGTCGCTGCCCAGATGCATGGAGCGGATGCCGTCCTGCTCGCTGACCTCCACACTGACTTCGCGACTGATGGCGCGACCGATTTTCCATTTTCCCAGCAAGCTTGCCTCCCTTGAAACGGCCACCTGCACACCGCGCGCGAAGCGTCACGCGCCGGACCGGCCTGTAGAATAGCGGCTTTTCGACAACGGAATCAGTCGCATGCGCAGCTCGCAGTTCTTTATCTCCACCCTCAAGGAAGCTCCCAGCGAAGCCGAACTGTTGAGCCACAAACTGATGTTGCGTGCCGGACTGATCCGCAAACTCGGCAGCGGACTCTATACCTGGATGCCGCTGGGTTTGCGCGTATTGCGCCGGGTGGAACAGATTGTTCGCGAGGAAATGAACCGCGCCGGCGCGGTGGAGTTGCTGATGCCGGCGGTGCAACCGGCGGAACTGTGGAGGGAAACCGGCCGATGGGACGTGTTCGGCCCGCAGATGCTCAAGATCCAGGATCGCCACGAGCGCGACTTCTGTTTCGGGCCGACGCATGAGGAGGTCATCACCGATATCGCGCGCAGGGAAATCCGGTCATATCGCCAGTTGCCACTGAACTTCTATCAGATTCAGACCAAATTTCGCGACGAAATCCGGCCGCGTTTCGGAGTCATGCGCGCGCGCGAATTCATGATGAAAGACGCCTACTCCTTTCATGTGAGCTACCAGGATCTGGAACGCGAGTATCGCAACATGTATGACACTTACGCGCGCATTTTTACCCGGCTCGGACTCAGGTTCCGCGCGGTCGCCGCGGATACCGGCGCCATCGGCGGCACCGGCTCGCATGAATTTCATGTACTGGCGGACTCCGGCGAAGATGCCATCGCCTTCGCGCCCGCTTCCGGCTACGCCGCCAATGTCGAACTGGCCGAGGCGGTGGCGCCGGAGCAGTTGCGGGCAGCAGCGGCGCGAACAATGCAGAAAGTGCCCACGCCGGGCAAGACGACCTGTGAAGACGTGACCGCGATGCTGAATCTGCCGCTGTCGCAATCCGTGAAAGCGCTCGCGGTAATGAGCGAAGACCGGATGTTCATGCTGCTCATTCGCGGCGACCATCAATTGAATGAAGTCAAGACCGCGAAACTTCCCGGACTCAATGCGTTCCGCTTCGCCACCGACAAGGAAATCGAAGCCCACATCGGCTGCCGCCCCGGCTACATCGGCCCGGTCGGTGTCAGTGCCGGTGCAGGGGTCAGTGCCGGTGCAGGGGTCACCGTCATTGCCGATCGCGCGGTGGCCGCGATGAGCGACTTCGTCTGCGGGGCCAACGAAGCCGGTTTTCACCTGACCGGGGTCAACTTCGGTCGCGACCTGCCCGAGCCCGCCGTTGTCGCCGACATCCGCAACGCCGTCGCGGGCGATCCTTCCCCGGACGGCAAGGGCACGCTCGAAATCTGTCGCGGCATCGAAGTCGGTCACATTTTCCAGTTGCGCACCAAGTATTCGGAAGCCATGAAAGCAACTTTCCTCGACGAGGGCGGCAAGGCGAAAATGCTGGAAATGGGCTGCTACGGAATCGGGGTCTCGCGCATCGTCGCCGCCGCCATCGAACAGGGTAATGACGAAAAAGGCATCGTCTGGCCGATTCCCATGGCACCGTTCCAGATGGCGATCGCGCCGATCGGTTATCGAAAGAACGCGGAAATAAAGCGGGTTGCCGACCAGTTGCACGATGACCTGCAAGCCGCCGGCATCGACGTGCTGCTCGATGACCGCGACGAACGGCCGGGCGTGATGTTCGCGGATCTCGAGTTGATCGGCTTGCCGCATCGGGTGACCATCGGCGAGCGCGGCCTGAAGGAGGGCAAGATCGAAGTTCAGAGTCGCACCGGCAACGCCGCCACGACCATCGAATTGCAACACGCCATGGCACACCTGAAATCGCTTTGCTGATGATGCTGGCAAGAAATAATCCGCGCTACCGCATGCGCTTCGCGCTGCTGCTGATTTGCACTTGTGCCATGCAGCCCGTGCATGCGGGCGATCAGAAATACGCGCCGCTATCGGCCAGTGTGCGCACGATCATGCATCGCGCGGTGGCCGATCGCGCCAGTCCGCGCTTGACGTTTGCCACGAAGGCCAAAGGCGCCGCATGGCTTTCCGAGATGTCGAAGCGGCTGGAAAAATACATTCCGGACAGTATCGCCCGTCAGGATTTCCTGGTCAGCGTGCAATACGAGGCAACGCGCGCCGGACTCGATCCGCAACTGGTACTGGGTGTTATTCAGGTGGAGAGCCGATTCCGCAAGTACGCAGTGTCGAAAGCCGGTGCGCGAGGCTACATGCAGGTGATGCCATTCTGGGCCCGGTTGATCGGTGACGAGCATCAGAATCTGTTCAGCCTGCGCACCAATCTGCGCTACGGCTGCACGATTCTGCGCCACTACCTCGATATCGAACGCGGCGACACCGTCCGCGCACTGGCGCGCTATAACGGATCTCTCGGCAAGTCGCGTTACCCCGATCTGGTGCTGCGTGTCCTGGCATCGCACTGGACTTACGATCACGCCCGTGCCAGAGCCACGTCTTCGCCCACGCGTTATATGGGCGACTCAGGCTAACCGGTCTTTTTGCCGCTCATCAGGCGCTCGATCTGCTGGCGCGTAATCTTGCCGGCGCGGCGGGCGGTCAACTCGCCTTTGGGGTTATAAATAAAAGTCGTCGGCAAGCCCTGAATTTTTCCGATGCTGTCGGAAATTTTGCGATCGCCGAGCACGATCGGATAGTTGATGAACATGCCATCGGCGAACTGCAAGACCTGTTTTGCGTCCTGGAATTCCATGGCGATACCGAAAATCTCGACGTCCTTGCGCGATTCCTTGATCGCCACCAAATCGGGTATTTCTTCCAGGCACGGCGGGCACCAGGTGGCCCAGAAATTCACGATCACCCATTTGCCGCGATAGTCGGCAAGGCTGTGCACCTTGCCATCGGTATCGGTCAGCTCGAAATTTTCCGCGGCGCAGCCGATCCCGATCCAGGACAACATCAGCACCACCAGCCACCGCATCAGGGTCTTTTGCATGTTCTTAACTCAGGCAGCACGCGATGCGCGGGTCGTGCCGGGTGTGGTGAACAAATCTTTCAGACTCAAATCCAGCTCGCCATCTATGGCGGAATTGACTTCCGCTACCAGCTTGCGAATGGCGCCTTCTTCGCTGACCGCGGCTGCGTCCGGTCCGAATACGAACAGTTTGAACACTTCCTTGATCGGAATCGCGCTTGAATCGCGCGCGATCACCCAGCCATTGCCTTGAAGTTTCGCGACCCAGCCCGCGATGACCAGTCGCTCCAGAATTGATTCCGCATCTTCCCATGACAGCTTGAGTGTGGTGCGCATCTGGTCGACATTGAGCACTTTGCCGTCCATGTGAGCTTTGTGAAGCATTCTCAGAATCTCCATCGCGGAGACGAAGGACGCACCGGTTGCCTGCCGGATCAGCACCCCGCCACTGCGCCAGTACGGCAGCACCGCCGTTATCACGGCGGCAAAAACCACCGCCACCCAGGACAGGTAGATCCACATCAGGAGAATCGGCAGGCTGGCGAACGTGCCGTAGACCAGTTTGTAATTGGCGAAGTTGGAAACAAAGTTGCCAAATCCAATCTTCATCCCTTCGAACACCAGCGCAGCGATGGTGCCGCCGACCACCGCGTCCAGAACCGTCACCTGCCGGTTCGGCACCGTGCGATAGAGAAACGCAAACGCGATCGATGTCAGTGCCAGCGGCCCCAGATTCAGGATCGCAAGCACGATAAACGGCGCCGGCCGGCCGAGGCCCATCGACTGGGAAACCAGCCAGGAAGTCAACGACAAACTGCCGCCGATGAGAATCGGTCCGATGGTCAGGACGGACCAGTAAATCAAAACCTGCTGGATCAGCGGCCGCGGCCGTTTGACACGCCAGATGGTATTGAACGCGCGATCGATGGTCAGCATCAGCATGATGGCCGTGGCACCCAGCAGCACGATGCCGAGAGCGGTCAGGCGCGCCGCGTTTTCGGTGAATTGCTGCACATAGCCGGTCACCAGTTTGGATGACCCTTGCGGCACCAGATTGCGGGCGACATGCGCCTTCAGCGATTCAACCATGCCGTCGAACACAGGAAACGCCGTCATGACCGTGGCCATGATGGTGATGAGCGGCACCAGGGCAAGCATGGTGGTAAACGTGAGGCTGCCGCATAGCTGGAAGCAGCGTTCCTCCTTGAAGCGCCGGTAAACCAGTTCGATAAAATTCCCCAGCAAACGGGACTGGCGCACGATCTCGTTGAGGGAAAACAGATTCTTCTTCATTTATATAAGGGCAATTGGCTACCCATATAATACGGGCTTCCATGGCTGAAAAACAACGATGCAGCATATCCTGATTCTGTACTACAGCCAGACCGGCGCGACAAAACAGATGGCGCAACTCGTCGCGCGTGGCGTTGAAAAGGTTTCTGGCATGGGGGCCAGGCTGCGCACGGTTCCGAAAGTGTCCACGGTGGCCGAGGCGACCGAGCCCGGCGTGCCCGATTCCGGAGCGCCTTACGTCGAGTATCGCGACCTCGAGGAATGCGCGGGGCTGGCACTGGGCAGCCCGACGCGCTTCGGCAATATGGCAGCACCTTTGAAGTATTTCATCGACGGCACCGGAAGCTTATGGCTCCAAGGTGCCATGAGCGGAAAACCGGCGGCGCTGTTTACCTCCACCGCCTCAATGCACGGCGGACAGGAATCGACTCTGCTGTCCATGATGCTGCCGCTGCTGCATCACGGCATGCTGATCACCGGTCTGCCTTACTCCGAACCGGAACTCATGAGCACGCGCGGCGGTGGCACGCCTTATGGCGCCAGCCATCTCGCCGGCCCCAATGCCGATCAACCGATCAGCGATGACGAACGTCGCCTGTGCATCGCCCTTGGTGCCCGGCTGGCAGTCTTCGCGCAAAAACTGTCCCGATGAAGCGCAAGCCGGCATGAGCCACGGAGCGGATGCGCGCCGCCTGGTTCGCCGATATTCAGGTGGCGTGCTGGCCACGCAATCGCTGAAGTTTCCCGGCTACCCCTACGCCTCATCGCTGCCTTTTTGCACCGACCAGCGCGGCCGCATCGTGGTTTTGATCAGCCATCTCGCGGAACACACTCGCAACGCCGAGCGCGACCCCCGCACCGGTTTTCTGGTCAGCGCGCTGACGCGGGATTTGCAGGAGCAGCCGCGCGTGAGCATGATCGGCGACATGGCGCTTGTCGACGACCCGTCCATCGCCGTGCGCTACCTGCGCTTTTTCCCGGAAGCGCAGCAATACCTTGAGATCGGCGGATTCCGGTTCTTTCGCATCGAACCCAAGTCCTTGCGCTTTATCGCAGGCTTTGGCGGCATTCACACTGTCGCCGCCGAATCCTACCTTGCCGCGCAATACCCGATCGCCGACGCAGAAACAGACGTGGTCGCGCACATGAATGCCGATCATGCGCGCAATCTGCAGGACTATTGCCGCCATGTGCACGCGATTGAACCCGCGTGCGCGCGGATGATCGGCATCGACTGCGATGGTTTCGATGTGAGCGCCGATAATGCCATATTGCGCTTCGAGTTCGAACACGAAGTGCCCGATGCCGGCGAAGCGCGCGTGCAACTCGTGAAACTGGCACAAGCCAGTCGCGCCTGATGCGCGCTGCCCATCTGATCGCCGCCGGCAGCCTGATCGCACTGATTTTTCTCTGTGTAGCGTGGGAATTGTGGCTGGCCCCGCTGCGGCCCGGCGGGTCGGCCGCGGTGCTTAAAGTGCTGCCCTTGTTACTGCCGTTGTTCGGAATATTGCGCGGCAAGCGTTACACCTATCAGTGGTCGAGCATGCTGATCCTCGCTTACTTTGCCGAGGGCGTGGTGCGCGCGTGGAGCGAACGCGGCACCAGCCAATTGCTGGCTCTTCTGGAGATCGCGCTGTCACTGGTATTCTTTGCCGCCGCGATTCTGTATGCCCGTTTAGGTCGCCATCTGCCGCGGTAAAAGCTTTCACAAGACATCCATTTTGCATGGCACCCTACCGCGGCCGATTCGCACCAACCCCTTCCGGTCTGCTGCACTTCGGCTCCATGGTGGCCGCGGTCGGAAGCTATCTTGACGCCAGGGCGCACGGCGGAACCTGGGCATTGCGCATCGATGATCTGGACGCGCCGCGAGTGGTACCCGGTTCCGTCGATTCGATCTTGCGTTGTCTGGAGGCATTTCACATGGCCTGGGATGGCAAAGTCGTATTTCAGAGCGGGCGATTGGACGCCTACCGGGCGGCGCTCGATGAGTTGCGCGCCCGGCAAATGCTCTACCCCTGCGCATGCAGTCGCAAGGCCATCGGGGACACTGCCATGGCCGGAGTTGATGGCCCCGTTTATCCGGGCACCTGCCGCGAAGGCCTGGCGCCAGGTCGGACGGCGCGTGCGTGGCGTGTGTGTTGCGCCGGAACAATCATTGAGTTCGAGGATCAGCTTCAGGGCCTGGTCCGCCAGGATCTTGAACGCGATATCGGAGACTTCGTGCTGTTGCGCGCCGATCGCATCATCGCCTATCACCTCGCCTGCGTCGTGGACGACGACGCACAAGGCATCACACACGTGGTGCGCGGCGCCGACCTACTGACTTCAACCCCACGGCAGATCCATCTGCAACGATTACTCGGCCTTGCCACGCCGGAATATCTGCACCTGCCGATTGCGCACAATGCGCAAGGCGAAAAACTTTCCAAGCAAACCCTGGCGCAGGCCGTGGAGCCGGATCGCGCAGCGATCGTTCTGGCAAATGTTCTTGGATTCCTGAATCACACCCCGCCGGAGGCGATCCGCACCGGGGGCGTGAGGGAATTGTGGGACTGGGCGCTGGAAAACTGGCACCGTGATCGACTCCCGCGCGAGTCCGGCATGCGCGTCGCGTCCGTCTAGTCTCCCGACAGGCCCGGAGAAATACTTCGGCCACAGAAAACGCCGGGCTGTTAAGCGATTTTCCTAGTTCGCGGCCTGCGTTGCGCCATCGCCCGGTGCGAGGCCAGAAACCCGGTTGCGCCCTTCGCGCTTGGCCCGATAGAGCGCCGCATCGGCGCGTCGCAAAACCTCATCCACGGTGGCAGTGGTGGCATCTTGCTGGGAAACACCGATGCTCACCGTGACCGACAGCGATAGCGCCCCCACGGCAAGCGGCTGCTGCGCCAGACTCAGACGCAGGCGCTCGGCCAGGCGCACCGCCATGGGCAGATTGGCCCCGGGGCAGATTACGACAAACTCCTCGCCACCGATGCGCCCGACAATATCTTCCACGCGCGCACTTTCCCGCAACAGCGCCCCAACCCTGATCAACACCTGATCACCGGTTTCATGGCCGTGATTGTCGTTGACCAGCTTGAAGGAATCGATATCGATCATCATGAGCGCGAACTGGCGTTGCGTGCGCTTGGCCATCGCCCACTCCTGCTCGATACGCTCCATCACATGCCGCCGGTTGGGCAATCCGGTCAGGCAATCGGTCAGCGCCGCCTGTTGCAGGCGCCGGTTTACCACCGCCAGTTCGGTGCCGAATTTGCGCATGTTTTCGCTATCGCGCTGCGCCTCTTCCTGCATGTGGATCACGCGCTCGGCCGCGCGCAGACGCGCAGTCAGCACTTTGGGATTGAACGGCTTGGTTACGTAGTCATCCACGCCCGCCTCGAAACCCTCCACCAGCTCATCGTCGTGCGCCATTCCGGTGAGCAGCATGAAGTACATTTTTCTGCCTTCCTCGGTCTCGCGCAAGGCACGGCACAACATCACGCCATCGAGTTCCGGCATGACCCAGTCGGAGATCACCAGTTGCGGCTTTACCTCGAGAGCAAGCTTCAATGCCTCGCGGCCGTTTACCGCCACCGCAACCTTGTGGCCCTGTTGTACGAGCGTCTGCTCGAGCACGAGACGCATGGTCGCGTCATCATCAGCAACCAGGATGCTCATCGGCAAGGCGGCCTTGTGCGGCTTGGTGCGATCGAGGTCGGAGGCTTCGGTGATTCTCGGCGTCTGCTGCTCGAACTTCGCGACGTCCTGAGTCTTGACCTCCAGCATCTTTCCCCACTCGCGCCAATCGGCCACGATATGGTCGATGCTCGCACCCAGGACGTCGGCATCCAGTCCGACTTTGGCTGCGGCCAGAATCAGGTCTGGCGCCATGATTTTTCGTTCGGATTCGGATTGCACACAGTAGCCGCCGATGGAGGCCGCCAGCGACATCATATGCAACAGCAGATAGTCGCGCGAGCCATGCGGTACCTCAGCCGGGTCTGGATTTTCGTGGCGTTCGATGGCAAAGCCGAATGGCTTCGGCAGCTTCCAGTCTTCGACCATGGCCGCGCCCAGCTCGCAATGGTCGGTCTTGAATTCCCGGCGTTCCGATTCCGCGCGCACCGAAGGCGCCGCATCGCGCAGCGCGTCGAGTACGACCGAATACTCTTTCGGATACACCGTGGCCAGCGCAAGACTGCCCACATCGGCGAGCAAGCCACAGGTAAATGCCTCATCCGCCGCGGCGATCCGCATGCGCAAAGACAGCGTATTGGCCGCAACCGCCATTGCAAGCGAGCGCGACCAGAATCGCGAGTAGTCAAACCCGCGGCAGATGCCCGATCGATTGTGTCCGAGAACCGAGAAACCCAGCACCAGTTGGCGCACGATATTCAATCCGGCGCGTTGAATGGCATCGGGAACCGATACCACCGGGCGGCGCGGTCCGTTGGACGCCATGTTGGAGAACTTGATGACGCGACCAGACAGTGCCGGATCCGCCTGCATGGTCCTGGCAATTTCGTCAATGGAGACGTCGTCTTTTCGGGTCAAGTCAATCAGACGCAACGCCACGCCGGTAGGGGATGGCAGCTTGCCACCAGCGAGCATTTCGTCAAAAAGTTTTTTTGATATCGGCATAGGAGTCCCGACCATGCAATGCTTGCCGTTGTTTAGCTGTTGCCAAACAAACCGCAAGTTGCCCATGAATAGTTGTTAGGACGCTGTTGTGCAGCGCAGGTCGGCTGGCCGTTACTGGTGCCGGCCGATATCCAAACCCGTAAGGACTATCGGATTCCCGGAGTCAATCTTTAGCGCTGATCCCGCGATAGCAGGGTCTGAAGGTGCTCTGGAAGCCGATGCCGGGGATAGTGTTGCCGGAAATCGCGTAGTTCGAGGCGCGCTTCGGCCTCTTTGCCCCGGCGCAGCAATTCGTCGATATTCGCCAGCCACTCCTGTTGGGGCAACGGCGCGGATGCTTCTTTCTTGAGTAAAGCGCGTTGTTCCAGCAGTTTTTTCTCCGACCGCAGCGCTTGCGCACCGGAGTTCGCGGGCGGCCTCACCTCGTCTACGCCACTGACCTCCTTGCGCGCAGCAGCCTCGGCGGCATCCGCAAGCGGGGATTGTTCTGCTTCGATCGAATCAATCCGACCCGCTGCCGGGGGTGAAACTGGTGCCGCAGAAGCCGCCGCCGCAGGCTTGGCCGACCCTTCCACAGTGGCGATGGGTGCCGCAGCCCATTCCTCCCGAACCCCGGCGGTGCGCCGGTCCCGAGAACTACGCTCGCGCGAAGGCTGCGTTTGCAAAACATCTTCGGTTCGCCCCCCGGGCGTCTGTTTCATCGTCAGTGGCGGCGCATCCGGTCTTGCAAGTTTGGCTTCGGCCGGCAATGCTTCGGCTGGCCTGGATTGCAATGCGGCCGGCCCCTCCAGCGACGGCAGAGGCGGTTCGCTTTCGCGTACCAGCAGGACCAGCGACGCGCCGATCACCAGCATGGCGGCCAGCGACACCGGCACCTGCCAGTTGGGGCGCGGTTGCAGGCGTTCGACTTCGCGCCGGGCTGCCGCCTGGATCGCTGCATCCAGCCGCGCGGGCGGCTCATCGCTCGCCCCGGCACGGTAGCGCGCGGAGATCTCCGCGCTCGTGCTGTCCAGTTCGCGCTCCTCAGGCGACATTGGCTTCATGCTCTACTCCCTCGCGCAGCTTGGAAAGCGCGTAGCGCAAGCGGCTTTTCACGGTTTCCCGGCGCACGCCGGTTACTTCGGCAATTTCCTCCAGCGTCAGACCGCCTTCTTCGTGCAACAGGAAAGCTTCGCGCTGTTCGGTTGGCAGCATCGCCAGCGCATTGAGCAACCGGGCCGCCGATTGCCGCAAAGCCGCGGCGCGCTCGGGCTGGTCGCGTTCCGGCCCCGCTACCTGATGGGCCTCCTCATCATCGTCATCAAGCGAAATCAGGTGCAGCGGCGTCTTGCGGCGGAAATGATCCATCACGCAATTGTGCGCAACGTGATACAGAAAAGTCGCGAAGCGCGCTTCCACCCGGTAGCGCAGGCGCGAGGATACGATCTTGATCCAGATTTCCTGGAAGATCTCCTCGCTCGCCGAACGCAACCCCACCTGGCGCAGCACGTAGCGGAACACCCCGCCGCGATGGCGGCCGTATAACTCGTCGAACGCTGCGGCATCGCCATCGCGATAGCGCAACATCAACTGCTCGTCGGACACGGGTTCGGCACTCACGAGCGCCAGTTTAGCCGCAAGCATGGGATCATTAATTTCCGGCGGCCCGGGGCCTGACTATCCGCGCTGCGGCGGATCGGGAACGAACCCGCCGGGGAAAGGCGTTGGCTCCGGGCGCCGCTCGCGGATCACGCCACGCGCAACCAGATTCGCGTAAGTGTCGTAGCGAATGGCGATGACTTCCACCGGAACATCCGATGCGCGCTCGAATTCCACATGGCGCGCGGGCGCATGCTGCTGGCGACCGTGCCCCGTACCAATGACTTTCTCCGCCGGCGCAGCCGAGCGAGCCGCACGGTCGCCCGCCGCACCGGACTCAGCGCGCGCCTGCGGCTCCATCGGCTCAGGCAGAAACGGCAACGCGCGCCGGAACAATGCCACGCCAATGACCCCGACATTGTCAGGGCGCCCGGTGCGTGCCGCGTAGGAGTCGCCCAGATCGGTGAAATAGAACGCGGCCACCTTGTGCAGGCTCTTGCGCCAGCCGGAAATCGACAATGGACTGCCGCGCTCGATGACATATCCACTTTGCGACACGGCGGCGGTTTCCCCGCTCACGACATTGACCCCGTCAATCGAAACCACAGCCAGCAAATCGCCGTGGTCGCGATGGCGCACCGTAATCTGATACTCGTTACCCGGCTTGCCGGCGACGAAAAATTGCCCGCTGCTTTCGTACACCGGCAGCCGGCGTCCCGCCGCCCGGTCGTAAATCTCGACATCCGCCAGCCGCCCCGCCGCCAGCACCGGACCAGCCAGCAGAAACAAGAAAAAGAATGGCATCAAGCATTTCATGGTGTGCTCCTTTTGGTGAGAACACCGCTGTAAACGGATGCTGTGGTCAAACGGGGTTAACTGCGGAGCCGTTAGCCGGGGCGGCCAGTTTTTACGAACTGCAGCGAGGCCTGGAAAAGCGGGAGTTCTTTCTCGTAGTCGGCTGCGTCGGCGCAGTTAATCTGTATCCATTCCCGGGTGCTGGCAAGGCCACGCGGCTGAAACGACACCACATCGTTTCTTGAGAACTGCAATTCGGTGGCCACGGCAGCAGGCAGCCGCAGTCCGATTCCGTCACCGCTGATGCAGGCAAACATCTTGTCGCTGACGAAGTACGCATCAAGGCCATTAATTTTTCTTGCACTGGCCCCGGGGAGATTGAGGAGCAGGGCGTCGATTTGCGCCTTGCGGCTGGACCCAGTTGAATCAGCAGTCAATGGAAGGCCGTCCGGGTTGTAACGAATAAACCGATTTAATCATGAATAGCAATCCTCGGTCTGGCTCCGCCCTGAACCGGTTCACCGGTTGGCTAATGCCAATACCGCTTCCACCACCGCCCCCGGTGCTTCGCGTGACAGAAAATGCCCCGCGACAGGAACCAGTTTTCTCTCGTACGCGCTGCTGAAGTAGCGCGCATGATTTTCCGATTGCTCCGGCGGACCAACGCCGTCGCAACCGCCGTGTAACACCACCGTCGGCACGGAAATTTCCGGTAGCACCGCAAGTTGTTGTTCGATACCCGCGTACGCGGGTGCTCCTGGCGCATTGCCGTAGCGGTGCCGGTAGGAATGAATCGTGACCTCAACAAAATCCGGGTTGTCGAAGCTCGTCGCGGTGGACTCGAAAGCCAGGTCATCGAAATGCCAGTTGGGCGACCATTGCCGCCAAAGCAGCCTGGCGATATCGCGGCGATTCCAGCTCAGTCCTTCGCGCCCGCGTTCGGTGTGGAAGTACCACTGATACCAGTAGCGATGCTCCTGCGCCGCATCCGCCGCTGCCCCGGCGCGGGCAATGTTCTGAATCGCGTATCCGTTGATCGTCACCAGAGCGCGCACGCGCTCTGGCCACAGCGCAGCCACCACACAAGCCGCACGTCCACCCCAGTCATAACCCGCCAGCAAGGCACGCTCGATCTTCAGGGCGTCCATGAACTCGCGCAAATCCGCCCCGATGGCGCCTTGCTGACCCGAGCGCGGAGTATTCGCATTGAGAAATCGCGTAGGCCCAAATCCGCGCAGCCACGGCACCAGCACGCGATATCCCGCATCCGCCAGAGACGGCGCAACACCATCCCAGTCGTGCACGTCCGAAGGCCAGCCGTGCAGCAGAATCACCGTTGGGCCATTTCGCGGACCGCTTTCCTTATAGGCTATATTGAGTTCTGGCGTGCGGACAGTGAGATGCATGGAGGTTAGTTACGGCTTGAATGGCAGGATTCTAACCGCACAAACCAATCCATGGTTGTGACCTCGTATGCGCGCAAGTTTGCGTATCGGATCTACACCATCCGCATCGAGGGCGAGGAATACATCCTCTCCCGGGTCAGCATGACCACCAGGCACTCCAGCGCCAACAAGTGCGGCGCCCACTGTTCTGGCGTACCGAAAAGCTCAGGATAAAACTCAATGCTACCGAACAGCCTCGGTAAGCTTGTCGATGTCAATGGGCATGTTGATGTTCTCCGTTCACGCCGGGCAGTGGTCGGTGTGCCGGGGTCTGCGAACCCAAGATGACGAACGGATCATGGTCGAAACCTTCTTCCCGAAGTGGGCGATATATCGGCGATCCATCCGTGCGCACCGTGGTGCCGGGCGTAACGTTTTCACGCACGAATGGTATGAGCGCCTTGATGCTCGCAGCCTCGATGCGGCGCAGCCGGATGCGCCCGAATCCCTTGGGTTGGAGAATTTGAACCGCCACCGCAATGGCAACCAAGTGGGTCCTGTCGCGGGGCGTGCGCTGGGGCGACGCAGGCCGTTTGTCAATTAAGCGACGGCAACCACAATGCGATCCCGGGGAAGAACACGATCAAGGCCAGCACGGCGATCTGCAACAGCATAAACGGCCACAGCGCCGCGAAAATATCGTTGAGCGAAATTTCCGGGGGTGCGACGCCCTTGAGATAAAACGCCGCCGGGCCGAAGGGCGGCGAGAGATACGAGACTTGCATGTTCAGGCAGAACAGCACACCGAACCAGACCGGATCGAAGCCCAGTGCGATGACAATAGGCACGAAAATCGGCATGGTCAGCAGGCAAATGCCAACCCAGTCCATGATGCAGCCCAGCAGCAGCAGTATGCCCATCATGAGCAGAATCACACCGATGGGCGGCAGCGACAAGCCGGTGATGGTTTCCTTCACAAACGCCGGGCCGCCGGCCAGGTTGTAGACGCCGATCATCGCGGTTGCGCCGAAGGAAAGCCATAGCAGCATGCCGCAGGTGCTCATGGTCTGGCGCAGGGATTCGCGCATCATCGGCCATTTCAGTTCCTTGCGCGCGGCGGACGCGAACAAGGTGCCGACCACGCCCATGGCGGCAGCCTCGGTCACCGATGCAACACCGGTATAAATGGTGCCGAGCACAGAAGCCATCACCACCATGGGCAGCAACAGGCCTTTCATGAGTTTTAATTTCTGCATGAGCGGTATCGCGTGCTCGTGCTCGGGCGCCGCGGGACCGAGCGCGGGATTGATCTGGCAGCGCACGAATATGTAGGCCATGTAGACGCCCGCTAAAATCAATCCCGGCACGAGATTGGCCGTGAACAAATCTCCAATCGGCACATTCACTGTCAGGCCATAAATCACCAGCACGATGGACGGCGGGATCATGGTGCCCAGCGACCCGCCGGCGCAGATGGTGCCGATGGCGAGCTTGCGGTCATAGCCCAGGCGCAACATCTGCGGCAGCGCGATCAGCCCAAGCAGCACGATCTCCCCGCCGATGATGCCGGTCATCGCGCCCATGATCGTTGCCGCGACCATGGTCTGGATCGCCAGGCCCCCGGGCAGACGTCCGGCCCACACCCGCATGGAATCGAACAGATCCTTTGCCACGCCAGAGCGTTCCATGAGCGAGGCCATGAGAATGAACATCGGGACGGAGACGAGCACGTACTCGTTCATGAAACTGTAGATGCGGCTGGCGATCAGTTGCAGGCCGTCGATGCCGAACAGCGCAACCGTAAACGTCACGCCGACGAGTCCGGTCACAAACGCGAGCGGCAGACCGAGCGCCAGCAGCACCAGCATCGAGCCGAACATCAAAACAGTGATCCACTCGATGCTCATGCGCGCCCCGCCCGCAGCGTGCGCACATCGCGGATCAGATGCAGGACCGATTGCACGAGCATCAGCAACACGCAAGCCGCGAACAACACCTTGAGCAGCAGCGGTATCGGCAGATTGAGAGCGGTGCCCGAGGTTTCCCTTGTGAGCAGCGCAGCCCAAGCCTGTTGCGAGGTTGCCCGAAAGAGCAGCGCCAGAAACACCAGCACCATGAGCGCGCCGAAGGCATCGACCCAGCGCCGCAGTCCGGGGCGCATGCGCTCATGGAAAAAACTGATGGTGATGTGGGCGCGATGCTGATGCACCAGCGGGCCGCCGATCAGGAATGCCATCGCCGCCAGCATGACGCTGAACTCATGCACCCAGATGGTGGGGGAGCCGAACACGTAACGCGCCACCACTTCATACGCAGTGATGGCAACGATGATCAGGAACGCGTAGCTGGTGAGCGCGCCGATGCACCGGGTAAAGCGCTCCAGCACTGCGTCCGCGTTTTCGACCCATGCTGTCATGCTTGGCACTGGCTCTCCCGTTCCATGGTGATCTGTCATTCCCGTGGAAACGGGAATCGATGACTTTGAACACAAACCTGTCGCTGGCGAACGCGGTAGCGGCGGGTTACATTTCGCTAACCCACCCTGCGGCCGGTCTATTCCAGCAAGCCCAGCTTCGTCATGAACGCGATCTGCGAGTCGTAAACTCTTTTCGCCATCTCGCTGCGCGCGGCGTATTGCTTCCAAACGCCTTGCGCGATCCGGCGGAATTTGCGTCGCTCCTCCGCAGACAAATTGATTGGCTCGACGCCGAGCTTGGCGGCCTCGGACGCCACCCGAATGTCCTCAAGGCCGTTCAGCTCCACCATCTCGCGGCTGAAATCGCGCGCCGCCACTTCGACAATGAGCTTGAGGTCTTCCGGCAGCGTGTTCCAGCGCTTCATGTTGACCGCGACATCGCTCATGGGCATGGAATGAAATCCGGGATAGGCCGGATATTTCGCCAGTTTGTGATAGCCCAGATCCTGATTCATCGACAGCGTGCCCCAGTCGGAAGCATCGACCACGCCGCGTTCGAGAGAGGTGTAGACCTCGCTGCCCGGCAGATTGACCGGCGCCGCGCCGAGGATGGTAAAAATGTCCTGACCCATGCCGACTGGCGCGCGGATTTTCAGACCCTTAAAATCGGCCAGTGTGCGCAGCGGTTTCTTCGACACCAGACTCTCGGCGCCGTACCAGATGCCGGTGACGAAATGGACGTTGAATTTCGCATACAACTCGCGCACCAATTCCTTGCCGCCGCCGTACTCCAGCCACTGCTGCGCCTGCCACGGATTTTCCCAGCCGCCCTGCAAATCACCGAGCAGGGAAAAGGCCGCGTCTTTGCCAGGCCAGTAACCGGTGCCGGCTTGTTGCGCATCGAGTACGCCAGAAGAAACGGCATCCAGGCTTTCGGTCGGTGCGACGATGGATCCGCCGGGCAGCGCTTCGATCAACAAGCGCCCGCCGCTCATGAGTTTCACGCGCTCGGCGAATTTTTCGTTGAGCTTCTGCGGCAGCGTTCCCGCGCCCCAAAGCGACATCATTTTCCAGCGGATGGCCTGCGCCACCGGGCCCGCCGTCGTGGCCACAGTTTCGGCTTTCTTGCCGCAGCCGGGCAGAGCCAATATCGCAAACACGACAAGCAGCATGCTGGTGTGGAACGGAAGTCGCACTTTCATTTTTATCCTTCTTAAAAATCTCCCTCACCCCCGGTCCCTACCCATGAACCTCCCCGTTCGGACGGGGAGCACAACACTCCCTTCTCCTCCCCGGGAGAAGGGTCGGGGATGAGGGAAGAGACACCACGACAGGTTCATGGCCGCAACTCGCGACGCACACGTCGTGGCGTCTCTCCCGGAGGGAGAGGGGAGAATACGCTCTGGCGCCGCGTTACTTAACTTTATTCGTGCCGCGATAAAGAATTTGCTCCGCCTCCGCCGTGATCTCGCGATGCGCGGCAACGGCATCCGCGTGCAAATCCGATTTTGGCACCGGATCGGCATCGAAGTGATGGTAGGTATCTACGCCGCGCACCAGGCTCGCATGGTCGCGCGCGCCCGCCGTCTGGCGCAGATAGGTCGGCACATAGCGAATCGCCACTCCGATGCGGCGCCGGTCCGAGCGGTTGGCCTTGGAGCCATGCACGATGCGCACATGGTGCAGGGACATCTCGCCGGGAGACAGCGGCATGTCCACGACTTTTTTCTCATCGACCTCGACCTGCACTTCCTGCCCGCGCGTCAGCAGATTGTCCCTGGCGAAAGTGTCCTTGTGCGGCAACTGTTCAATGAGATGGCTGCCGGGCAATACCCGCATCACCCCGCTCGGTTCATCGCTCACCGATAACGCCACCCAGGCCGTGACCACATCCGGGTGCGACAAGCCCCAGTAAGTCGAATCCTGATGCCAGGAAATATAAGCCGGATCGTGCGGCTCCTTGATGAAAAAACTGCTGCTCCAGGCCAGCAGATTGCCGCCATACAAGTCTTCGATCGGATCGAGAATCTCCGGACGGCGCATCAAGTCGTTGAGCCACTTGAACACCAGATGCGGCTTGTTGCGGTAGGGTGTTTTCATCACCAGACCGTGGCGCACCTCGAAGGCCTCAAGTTTCGCGCGTAATTCCAGCGCGAGCGCCTCGGGCATGACGCGAATCGGGAAGTGATAGCCGTTGCGCTGGAATGCTTCGACTTGTGACTTGGACAGCACGCGGTGAGCCTTGTCGACAGGAGTCTCCGGGAACACTGTGCTCATGATCTGATCCTTAATGTGATCGGCAACAATACTCGCAAGCCAATGTAGTGCAAATTCAATCCCATTTCCACTGGGCGCTGACCACTTCAGTATTCAAACGGGCATATCGCGCGAATACCCCGACTGCCACCCGCTGGCCATGTTCGAATTGGGCGTTTCCAACACCCCGGTGCTGGCGGTACACTAGCGGCGGACAACGCGCAAACAATAACCCGTCCGCACCCACCATACCGAAGGGAGGCTGTATGTTCCTGTTACGCGACCTCGATGATCCCCGGCGCCGCCTGCTGGTCAAATTACTGGCTGCCGGTGCCTTTTCTTCACTGCCCCTGAGCCGGGCGCTGGCCGATATTCTTGGCGAGAAACCGCAGAAGCTGCCGCCGGAGCGTTCCATCTACCGGCTCAGCGGCCAGGTCAGTGTTGACGGCAAGCCCGCCACGCTGCAAACCCGGGTAAGCCAGAATTCCACCATCGAAACCGGCAAGCGTTCGGAAGTCATTTTTGCCACCGGCACCAGTTCCTTCATCCTGCGCGAGTCAAGCCGCATGACGCTGGGACAGCAGCAGGAAGGCAACGCCGCGGTCAATGCATTGCGGCTGCTGTCGGGCAAGGTCCTAGCGGTGTTCGGCAGGGGCACCCCGCAACGCTTCACCACCCT
>JANLTJ010000144.1:0-16934 GCA_031362885.1 Betaproteobacteria bacterium | reverse complement strand
GCACCGTGGGTCTTGTAGCGCGAATTGATCGCAATCAGGATCGAGGTCAGCGCCTCAGCCGCCGCGGAGTTGCCGATCTGCCCGGCGTGAATACCACGCAAACCGATATCCCCGGCAAGCTTGATGACGGTCTCGCGCGCGGGCACATCGTTCCCGCACACCAGTACGTCGCACTCCACTTTGCAGGCCAGGTCCTGCAACAGATGCGCGGCCACGTTCTGAAAGGCCGAAACGACCAGGACCGATTCGCCCAGCAGGTCCTGGATTGCCGCCACTGCCGATCCGCCTTCGGGAAGCTGCACGCGCATGACCTTTGGTGGTACCAGTGGCACGGTGGTGTCGACGAGGATTTTTCCATTCAGTGCGGCACGCACCTCTTCGACAGTCGCGCGCTGCACGGCATAGGGCACACACAGCACAATGATCTGCGCGGCAGTGGCGGCGGCCAGATAGCTCTCGTGCGTGACGGCGCTGCGCTTGAGCGTCGCGTTCATTTTCGCACAGACTTGTGCCGCTTTGTCCGCGTTGCGTGAGCCGATGATGACCGGGTAGCCCGCGTGCGCCCAGCGCAGCGCGAGCCCGCTGCCTTCGGCGCCGGTGCCGCCCAGGATTGCGATCGTGGGTCGCTCGGAAGTTTCAATCATAGACTGTCAATGTCCTTGAATTTGGATTTGGATTTCACCACAGAGGCACAGAGCTACGGAGAAAACGCGAGATCACAAGGCAGAGCAGGTCTTGGTTATCGATTCATTCTCTTGTTTTTCTCAGTGCCTCTGTGGTTCACGAATTGAAAGCTCCCTAACGCACGAGAGGCAGCACCTTCGCCGTAAAGCGTTCCATCGCGGCAATCGAATCGTCCAGCGTGTGGCGCACGAAGCTGAACAACAAATGGCGCACACCGAGTGCGCGCAGGGCGCGCATGTCCTGCGCCACTTCGGCGTCGCTGCCAGTCAGTATCTGGCGTTGTCCATCTGCGAGAGTTCCGGTGTGGCCGTCGCGATACCACGGCGCCCAGTAGGCGAGATCAATGCTGGCGGAATCGCGTTTGGCGTTCGTGGCGGCTTGGCGCAGCCCGGCCAGGGCCTGACTATAGCGTTCGAGGGTGTCGAGCGGAAACTGCGGATTGGAACCGATCGGGTACCAGGCATCGCCCAGGGCCACCACGCGGCGCAACGCCGCCGGGCTTTCGCCGCCGATCCACAGCGGCGGGTGCGGTTTCTGCGCTGGCTTTGGCAAAAAACTGATGTCCTGAAAATTAGCGTATTGCCCGGCGAAGCGCGGATCGTCTTCGGTCCACAGGGTTTTGAACACGCGCAAATATTCGTCGGTGACTTTGCCGCGTTCGGCGAAAGGCGGCACGCCGATGGCTTTGAATTCCTCGTCCATCCAACCCGCGCCGCAGCCGACCGTGACGCGACCCTGCGAGAGCACATCGATGGTTGCCAGCGCCTTGGCGGTGTGTACCGGATTGCGGTGCGGTACCACCATGACTGAAGTCAGCAGACGGATGCGGCTGGTCGCAGCAGCCAGATAAGCCATCAGCACCAGCTGCTCGAGGCAATCGCCGCTGTCCGCACCCACCATCTTGCGTTGGGGGTTGTAGGGGTAGGGCGAAGCGATGGCGCGAGGGATAACGATATGGTCGGGAATCGCGATGTAGTTGAAGCCGAGTTCCTCGCCGCGTCTGGCCAGCGCCACAATGTTCTCGCGGGTAGCCAAGGCGCCGCGAGTGGGAATGCTGAAACCGTAATCCATGGGTCGAAACTCCGGGTGAATAGGGACGCCTAGACCGGCGCGGCTGTCGTGAGAGCAGAGCTGACCGGCTGGATGCGTGCACGCTTGCCGGCAGGCGGCAGCACGATCGGTGTGAGCGTCTGCGCCGCATAAGAGCGGCTGCGTTGTTCGCCCGGCGCCACGGCATACAGCGTAGTGCGCTGCTCGGCCACGCGCCCGCAGGAAGCAATCAGTTCGTCCATTAGTTGCGGCGGCATTTCCTGGCCGTGGCAGGTACCGGCCGCGCGCGAAATGCTTTCGTTCATCAGCGTGCCACCCAGATCATTGGCGCCAGCCTGCAGGCAGGCGCGCACGCCTTGCGCACCCAGCTTCACCCACGACACCTGAATGTTGGGAATCAGCGGATGCAGCGCGAGGCGCGCCACGGCGTGCATGAGCACGGTCTCGCGGAACGTCGGGCCTTTGCGCGCTTTGCCCTGGCGGTACATTGGCGCTTCCATATGCACGAAGGGCAGCGGCACGAATTCGGTGAAGCCGCCGCTGCGCGCCTGCAACGCGCGAATGCGCAGCAGATGGCGCGCCCAGTGTTCATATTTATCCACATGACCGAACATGATGGTCGCGGTGGTCTTGAAGCCGGCCCGGTGCGAAGCCTCGATAACCTGCAACCATTGCGCGGTGTTGAGTTTGTCGGGGCAAATCACGCGGCGCACTTCGTCGTCGAGAATTTCCGCCGCGGTGCCCGGCAGGGTGCCCAGGCCGGCAGCCCGCAGACGCAGCACGAATTCATCCACCGTGACGTTCAGTGTCTGCGCGCCGTGCCAGACTTCCAGTGGCGAAAACGCATGGACATGCATGCGTGGCAGCGCTTCTTTCACCGCCCGGCACAAGGCCAGATAAGTCTCGCCGGTGTAATCGGGGTGAATGCCGCCCTGCATGCAGACTTCGGTGGCGCCGCGTTCCCATGCCTCCGTGGCACGGCGCACGACTTCGTCCAGGCCCAGATCGTAAGGTGTGCCGCGCAGGGTGTGCGCCGCCTTGCCTTTGGAGAAGGCGCAAAAGCTGCAACGATAGGCGCACACGTTGGTGTAATTGATGTTGCGGTTGACCACGTAGCGCACGGTGTCACCCACGGTGCGCTGGCGCAAAGCGTCGGCGGCGGAGCAGACGGCGTCAAACTGCGCGCCGCGTGCGCGGAACAGCGTGGCGATGTCATGCTCGGGCAATTCCTGGCCATTCGCAGCGGCGTTCAGGATGCGGGTAATAGGTTGACTACTGAATATTCCGAGACGCGTTGTACTTAAGGTGTTTTCCCTCATCCCTACCCTTCTCCCGAAGGGAGAAGGGCTTTTGCTTCCCTCTCCCTCCGGGACAAGGGCACACTTGAAGCGGAGTAGAGGGACTGAGGGTGAGGGAATAAATGCACAATCAGATGTAGTCTTGACAGGAAGCCCCGGTACGGCGCCGATCTGACCCGGCGACCAGTCATCGGTGCGGGCATATCCTTCGCCATCGACCGATTGCAGAACCCGCGCGACCAGCGCGGGATCCTGCCAGGTCACGGCGTCCCGGCAATACGCCGGATAGACCGCGAGCCTCTCCACCAGCACCTTGCCCGCGCTTTGCGTGTTCATGCGCAGGCGCTCGATTTCCGGCCAGGGCATTTCTGGATTGACGTGGTCGGGCGTGACCGGCGACACCCCGCCCCAGTCGTTCAGTCCGGCCGCGATCAATTTCGCGTAAGACTCCGGCGTCAGATTCGGCGGTGCTTGCAGGTTCATTTGCGCTCCGAAAATAATGCGCGCCATGGCCAGCGTCCACATCAAGTCTTCCAGATCCGGTTCCACCGCGCGCGCCATTTTGGTCCTGGCCTTGGCGCGAAAATTCTGGATGATGACTTCTTGTATGTGGCCGTATTGCTCGTGCAAGGCGCGAATGGCGAGCAGCGAATCGATGCGCTCTTCGCGCGTCTCGCCGATGCCGATGAGGATGCCGGTGGTGAACGGCACCTTGAGGTCTCCGGCCTGGCGCAGCGTTTCCAGACGCAAGGCCGGCGCCTTGTCGGGTGAGCCGAAATGTGCGCCGCCGCGCTCAGTCAGGCGCGCGGAAACATTTTCCAGCATGGTGCCCTGCGACACCGACACTTTGCGCAGCATGGCGATTTCGTCGCGCGACATCACGCCGGGGTTGACGTGCGGCAGCAAACTGGTCTCGCGCAGCACCAGTGCGCACATGTCCGCCAGATATGACAAGGTCGTTGCGTGTCCGAGTCGCGCCAGTTCCTCGCGCGCCACCGTGTAGCGCCGTTCGGGTTTATCGCCGAGCGTGAACAAGGCTTCGTGGCAGCCGGCGCGTTCGCCCGCGCGCGCGATCTCCAGAACCTGTTCGGCGGAAAGAAACGCGCGCTCACCTTTGCGCGGCGCGGTGGCGAAGGTGCAGTAATGGCACACGTCGCGGCACAGGTGCGTGAGCGGGATGAACACCTTGCGCGAGTACGACAACACGTCGCCGTGTCCGAGATCGCGCAAGCGCGCAGCCTGGGCGAGCAAATTATCCATTCCGGCATGCAAGGCGACCTGTCTCGCCTCATCATCGCTCAGGCGGTGCCGCAGGCTAAGTTCGATCCGCGTGGCGGAAGAGTTTAATTGGTCAGGCATTTCGCAGTTGCTCGGTTGCTCGTGGGGTACCGGGGGCCAAATCCGCTGATTGTCGTCAGGTTCAGTGTTCGTGGCGCAGATGCGCCGCCAGGGCATCCATGCCGAAATCGGCGACCGGATCGCGCCATACCGTGTGTACATGGTTGGCGTCGCGGGTCGTGTTGTCATATTCGACCAACAGACGATGTCCCTGGATGCGGTAATAGTGCGGACGCTTTGGATCATCACTGCCCGCCCAGGCCAGATGCAGCGCAGGGAAGGAAGCGCCGGATATTCTGGCCATTTCGCTCTCGGCTACAGCGTCCGGCATGCGGCGCACATAGACTTCCAGCAACGCGCGCAGGATTTCCTGTTGCGCGGCGCTCATTGCCTTGGCGGCCAGTCCTTTTGGCACCGTGGTATAGCGCATCGCATCGACACGTTCCGCGGTGAGATTGTTCTTCGCCTCCTCGGCATCCTGCACGCGCTCCAGAAAATCGTGGATTTCTCCGGTGAATTCTTTGCGCCATATCTGGGTCAGTCGCTTGGGACCATCGCCGTCGCGCAAAACGGTGCGGTTGGCGCCAACTAAATCGACCGGCGCGGACGGCGAAAGCACGGCAATTGATCTTTGTTCCGCACTCAAAGAACGCAGCAGCTCGAACGCCAGGTCTTCGCAGGCCGCCAGCGGCCGCAACAAATGCGGCCCGAGCATGGGCGAGCGCGCCGGATCGGCGCCGAAAAAGCAGGGCGTGAAGGCGCGCAGTTCGCCCCCAACAATGGTGTGATGGATAGAAACATGATGGCCGCCAAAACGCCACGACCAAGTATCGGCACCGGGCGTGCCGAACACGCGCAGATAGTAGCGCGTCGGATCGCGTCCGCGTTCGAATCCGTAACTGGTGCGCCAGTCCTCGATTTCATCGAGCACGTTTTCCAGTCCCATGATGGTTGAGGCGGTGACGAAGCCTGCGCGGCTCAGGCCGAGTGCCAGCAATTTCATCGTGAGCCTTTGCTGGCCCGGTGTCATGTTCGCAATCGTGAGGCCGCCATGATCGGTGGGCGTATAAAACCAGAGCCGCCGCTCCTCGTCGGAGGGAAACGGCCACTGCGCCAGCTTGCGCTGTTCCACGGAAAATTTTGACACCAATTCATGCGCCACTTCGCCCATGCGCTCGCCGATTTCACGTTCTTTCTTCATGGTTGTGTCGTCCTCATACGCCAGGAGCACGCAGGCCGAAAATCAGATCCGGATCGCCGGGAGCCCAGGTGCCGTCAAATTGCGAGCGGCGCCCGTTGCGACGATTACGCTCAAGAAGTTGCTGCCCGAGCACGAGTTGCCCGGGTTCCCATTGCGAAAGCATGGCCGGCACATTGCTTTGCCCTTCGATCGCTCCCGCCAGCGCCCAGGCATCGGCCGCGGCTTTGGCGGTCCCGGCGGCGGCATGCGGCCGCGCCACGAACGCGGCATCGCCGATCAGGCACACGCGTCCGAACGCCATGCGTGGCACCTCGATATCGTAAACCACCTGGAGGAAAGGCTGCTCGGTACTGCAAACGACACGCGCGATCGCTTCCGGCAAGCGCGCCGTTGCCACGGCGCGCAGCTCCGCAACATGGCGCGAGGTCGCCGCACCGGGCGGAAGAGAAATATCGCGGCGCTGACCCGCGTCATCCGTGAGCACATCATCGAGATCACCGCCCTTGAGATAGTTGCGGTACCAGACGAAGTTGATCAACCGCTCGCCGGGTTTGACCGACCCATCCAGCCCGGGTATCGGGTAGACGAGGATGTGACTGTTCGCGTAGACGTAGTAGGTAATGGCGTCATCGAATATGGCACGTGTGGCCGCGTCGAGCGAGCTTTCGGGCACCATGCCGCGCCACGCCACATAGCCGGCATAGGATGGCTGCACCGATGGCAGCAGACGCATGCGCGCGGTCGAGCCGACGCCATCGGCACAAATCAACAGATCTACGGTGTGCGATGGTCGGTTGGTGAAATGGGCCTGCACGACCTCACCGTTGTCGTCCCATGCGCTCATCTCGTGCCCGAGGTGATACAGCGAAGGCTTGATGCACGCCAGTAACTGCCGGTACACGGTATTCCATGAACTGAAGCGATACTGGTGCTCCCCGTCATAGATAGCCTCGCCATCGCGGCCCAGATAGCGGATGTGCGATGTGACGATGCTGATGCTGTCCAGTGCGACGCCGGCACGTTCGACCAGATAGCGCTGGCTCTCGGGCAGAAATCCGATCCCCGCTCCGCGTTGCGCGAGCTCGGCGGGCGAGCGTTCATAGACGTCGACCTCGACGCCGAGATCATGCAGCAATAGCGCCGCTGTAAGCCCGCCGATCGAGCCGCCGATGACCGCGGCGCGCATGCGGTGGCCCGGTCAGGGTTTGCCGAACGTGGCGATCTTGTCGATTGCGCACTCGAACAAGATCCGCCGTTCGTTACGCGCCGGATCGCGAAGGCCATAGGGCGGAGGGTTCTTCGTGTACTTGGTCCAGATCTTGTCGAGTTGGGCGGTAACGCGTTTGCCTTCCTTCGGATCGTCCTCCGAGACTTCGCGCTGGACCGTGCACTTCATGCTCATCCAGTGATACATGTTCGCCGGGTTCACCAGCAGCATCGACAACTTCGGATTGGCGCGAATCCACTCGATCTTCTTACGGTGCGAAGCAACGTTGACCAGCACCGTCGAGCCTTCATAGTCGAACCACATCGGCGTCAGATTCGGCCGCCCATCGGTGCCCATGACCGCAAGCACGACCGGAATCGGTTCGTCGAGCAAACGCTTGTAGATCGGATCGAGATCGCCCAACGAGTTGATCTTGTCGCGCGAGCCCACCGAAAACTGGTTGGCCTGCAAGCCATTGGCGACGTCAAGAAACTTGGCGACTGCAATTGCCATGGTCCACCCCCCTTTAATAATTTTATGAGAATGCGCAGAAGACTCTATCACTGTCCGGGATGGATGTGGAAGCGGGTTTCCAACAAAAGAGAATCGGATCAATATTGCATCGCAGTAGCGTTGTTCCGGCGCCGGAAGTCAAATACGTAGGGCGTCTGTAGGCTGGCGAGGTGCATAGTGGCACCGGGAGCGGGAGGGATTGGTTTTTCCATGCCAAAACGATCCAACACACTGGCGAAACTCACCCGGCCGCGTTTACACGGCGCGGCGGAGCGCGAGCGCCTGTTTGCCCGGCTGGACGAATGCCGGGCGCACAAGTCCGCGATTTGTATCGTCGGGCCGCCGGGCGCGGGCAAGACCACCGTCGTGGCTACCTGGCTCGACGCCCGCAATGCTCCCGGTCTCTGGTATCAGGTCGATTCGGGGGACGCAGATCCGGCCACTTTCTTTTACTATCTCGGCCAGGCCGCCCTGCCGTTTGTGGAGAAGGGGCATCAACCGTTGCCTCTCCTGACCCCGGAGTACCAGCACGACATCCAAGGGTTCTCGCGCCGGTTTTTTCGCGCCCTGTTCGGCATCCTTCCCGATGGGGCCGTCGTCGTGCTGGACAACTATCAGGAAGTCGAGTCCCGGCACTTGTTTCATGAACTGGTGGTCCAGGCTATTGCGGAAATTCCACAGGGAAGTGTGCTTGTTGCGGTCACCCGGCGCGATCCACCGGACAGTTACGCGCGGCTCATCGCCAACGAAAACGTCGGTTTCGTCGATTGGGACGATCTGAAGCTGAATATCGAAGAGGCGAGCACAATCATCGGCGCCCGCTTGTCCGGAATCGAGGACTCAGAAAAGCAGCGCCTGTTCAATGAAAGCGGCGGCTGGGCGGCGGGACTCACGCTCATGCTGGACAGTTACCGGAAACACAACGGAACCGCTCCGGGATTGCCGACCGAACGCGAGTCGATTTTCAGTTACTTTGCGACGCAAATCTTTGAACGCCTTCCGGCGACAACCCAGCAATTCCTGGCCGCCACGGCGGTATTACCGCAAGTGCCGGTGTCGCTCGCGAGCGACCTGACCGGGAACGTGAATTCCTCGGAGATTCTCGAAGACCTGTACAAACGTCACCTGTTCACCCACCGGCGTCCCGGTGTCGAGCCGACCTACTGGTACCACGCGCTGTTTCGGTCTTTTCTCAAGGGCAAGGCCGGCGCGGTCCTGACCACGGAACTCCTGCGGGAAACCGAGCGCAAGGCCGCTCGTCTGCTGGAAGCGCGCCTGGATTTCGACGACGCGTTCCAGTTGTTCCATGACGCCGGCGACTGGCCGGGCGCCCGGCGGCTGATCGAGCGCCATGCGCAAACGCTGCTTGCGCATGGTCGCGGCCAGACCTTGCGCGACTGGGTACTCGCGCTACCGACCGGCGTTCTCGAAGACGCGCCCTGGCTGCGCTACTGGCTCGGCACCTCGCTGAACTCACTCGATCAAGCGCAGGCCCGCAGCCATCTCGAACGGGCATTCGGCCAGTTCGCCGCCTCGGGCGATGTGACAGGCCAGTCATTGTCTGCCGCGGGCATCATCGACGGTTATTTTTTCGAGTGGTCCGATTTCCGGCCCATGCGCCGCTGGGTCGATACCCTCGATCCGCTGCTGGACAGAGCTCATTTTTCGGCGGATCCGGCCGCCGAGAGAAAAATCTACACCAGTCTGCTCATCGGCATGCTCTACGCGGCACCCGACCACCGGCTTCTTCCCCGCACGGTCGAACGGGTCACCGAAATGCTGGACGAGGAAATGGACGTGAACAGCAAGGTCTCGACGGCGATGATGCTGCTGAGTTATTGCAACATCGCCTGCGACATGGAGCGCGGGAAAATAGCCGTGACTTGCGCGGACCCGTTGCTCGATCACCCGGAACTCACGCCGTTCAACCAAGTGTGGTGGCTGCTTCGAAAAGGCTATTACTTTCAGGTCGTGGGCGCATATCAGTCGGGATGCGATGCGCTCGACCGAGCTGTCGCCTTGAGCGAGGCGCACGGACTGCAGGGCTCGCGCCGAACGTACCTGCTCATCGCCAGCTACCAGATTTACTGCCTGGCGATGCTTGGTGATGTTCGCAACGCGAGAAAGTGGCACGAGCGAGGAATAATCGTGGCTGCTTCTGATCGGCCCATGGATATTTTTCATGTGACGTACACGCGAGTGGACTTGGAGTGCGTCGTTGGCAATTACTCAGCCGTGGTTGGCCACGCCCGTCGGGCGACCGAGCTGGCCGCGGCAACGGGAATGCTGTACATCGAAATCCTGAGTGTCGAACGCGAAGCGACCGGATTGGCTGTGCTCGGAAAATTGGACCTCCTGGACAAAACGTTGTCGCGATTGCGCCGGATGATCTCGGGCACCTGCTTTGATTATGTCGAATGTCAGGCTCGATTCCTCGAAGCCTATGCGGCTCTGGTGCACAGTGACCCAGAACGCGGCCGAAACCTTATCAGGGACGCCGTCGTGTTTGCTCAGGGTCGTCGCTTTGAATATCCTCAGATGATGCGCTATTCAGTAGTGACAGGAACACTACTGGCAGAAGCATTGCGAATCGGAGCAGAGCCGGACTACGTCTGTGACGTGATCCAACGCCTGCGGATCAGGGCTCCGGCCGATGCTCCGGAAACCTGGCCGTGGCCGGTCAGGATTCACGCACTCGGACGCTTCCAGATCACCTGCGATGGCGAGGCGCTGGAGTTTTCCGGCAAGGCGCCGCGCCGCGTGCTGGCGGTCCTGAAAGCGCTCGTGGCGGGCGGCGGCCAGCCGGTTCCGAGCGCGCGGCTGGTCGACACGCTGTGGCCGGACGAAGAAGGCGATGCCGGCCGCAAGGCGCTGGACGTGTGCCTGGTGCGGCTGCGCAAACTTCTCGGGCACTCCGACGTAGTGGTGGTGCGCGACGAGCAGGTCGGCATGAACCGGGAGCTTTGTTGGGTCGATGCCTGGGCCTTTGCCGACATGGTCGAGATGGTGGATGCGGGTGACGAAACTCCATTAGCACTGGCCCGCTTGGGCCAACACGCGCTGGAGCTTTACCGGGGCGCGCTGCTTCCGGCGGACGAGGAAGACCGCACTCTCATCGTGGCACGCCTGAAACTGCGCGACCAATTGGCGCGCCTGGTAGCGGCTTTGGGACAGCAAATGGAAGCGGCTGGAAACTGGGATCAGGCCATTGCTTGCTACCGGCGAGGCATCGCCGCCGATGAACTGGCCGAGGAGTTTTACCAGGGCATGATGCGCTGTTATGCCGCGACCGGTCGATCCGCCGAAGGCATAGCCGTCTACCGGCGATTGCGACAGACGCTGTCCGTGGTGCTGGGGTTGAAGCCTTCGACCCGAACCGAGCAGTTGGCGCAACTGCTGCGCGATGAAAGCGCGGGACCGGGGTCATGACCTGAGTTCCGCTACAAAACCAAGTCGATTCTTCAGGCGTTTGTACTGTTCATCAGCGCCCGAGGAATTTACCGCACCCCGCGTATTGCGCACCCCCTGCGGAAGCGTCTGACGAATCTGATTTTTTCGATCCGTAGGTCTGCTGTAGTCTGGCCCGACCTATTGGTAGGGTAACGGTAGGTTCTCAAGGCCTACATTTCTCCTCGCGCACTGCGCGGTCCTGTCCGGCATCCCGGACGCGGTCTTCATCCATCACGTATCAAGGAGGAATCTCATCATGTACGGAACCGGAAAAATGGGCCGCTGTATCGGGCCGGTGTTGCTGGCGGGCTTGCTCGCCATGCCAATGGTGGCGTCAGCGGAAAAAGGCCGGTTCCAGGGGCACTGTGTGCTGGGGGCAACCAAATTCCACGAGGTCAAAGCCCAGGACGGGCATCCGATGAAGTCGGCAATGGCGGGGGAACTCGATGGGCTGGTCTTTCACAATGGCAGCAACTCGGCGCTGGACAAGATGCTCGACAAGGCGCACTACCATGTCGCGTGGGTCGGCGATGGCGGCGGCGGCGGTTACTGCCTGAAGACGTTCACGACCAAGGACGGCCACAAGCTGTTCGCGCGCTGCGACTCCAAGGCGACGCCGACGGGAAGCGCCGGCACGATCACCTTACTCGGCGGCACTGGTCCGTTCAGCGGCATCAAGGGCAAAGGCAAGTTCAATTTCGTCGGCGTGACCGACCGCGTGTTCTGGGACGACATTGAATGGGAGTGGGAAACGCCCTGAAAAAAGCGGTGATCGGTAGCATCGTAAATCGCGGTTAACGTAATTACGAGAGTTCAATTTGTTTTTTGATTCGATGGTTTACTGATTGCCTAATACGAGAGTAATGCAGGAAAAGGAGCATGAGCACCGAGACCTACATCGTGAGCGTGTACCGGCGCGGCGGCGAGCCAGGCAAGGAAATCATCGGGCTCGCCGAACGGCCCGGCAGCGGTAAACGCACGGCCTTCGCGAGCAGTCAGGAGCTTTGGGCATTCCTGTGCGACAGCAAGCCGGTTCTCCCGGCTGTGACAACGATTCGGAGGACGCGCGGACGTAAGAAAACGTAATCGCCGCCCCGCCCTGATCTCGACACCTTCTTCACCCGTACAATCCATCACAAATGAAAGGCTTGTTCAGACTAATGATCAGTCGAAACTAGATCGCCTTCCACAATAGCGACAAGCCGCTCGCGATCAGAAGCAGGCTAAGCAACCGGCCGATTTGTTCGCGTGTGAGTTTGGCCTGCAAGCGGTGGCCGATGGCGAGGCCGACCGGCATCGAGGGCAATAAAAGCAGGAATGCCCACCAGACTTGCGATTGCAGCAACAGGCCGGAGAACAAATACACGACCAGGCGCAGCCCGGTACTGAATGCAAACACCGCCGAAAGTGTGGCGCGCATCCTGGCCGGATCGGGAATGCGCGCGGTCAGATAAGTCGCATAAATCGGCCCGCCCACGCCGAACAGTCCTCCGACCAGCCCGCCGGTGAATCCGGCCGGAACACCCCACCAGCGCGACACCGTGCCGGCCGCGGGCCGGGTCAGCAACCGATACACGCCGTAGCCGGCCACAAATGTTCCGAGCAGCAAGAGCGCTGCGTGCCTGGATAGCGTGGTAAGCAGGGTCACGCCCGAGAGGACGCCGGCGATAACCGCGGGGATCAGCAGTTTCAGCTCCGCTGTTTCAACGTGCTCGCGGAATCTCACGCCACTGGAGACGGTGGCGAGAAAGTCCACCACGACAACAAGCGGCACCACAGTCTGCAATGGCAAAAAGTGAACCAACAACGGAATGGTAACCAGCGCCGAACCGAAACCGGACATGCCCAGAACGATGTAGGCCAACAGGCCGATCAGCGGCACGGCAATCAGGGCTTCTGTCGCAAAAGGCACGGCGGTTTGCTGGCAAAAAGAAGGCGCGAAGTCTAGCATTGCCGCAGCCTTTATAATCCACGCGGTCCGCCACCCGCTGTGGTGGCAGATGACCTTGCGTCGTTATGCCCTGTCTGCCGTTCGGTGAGCGTTGCCGTGCCCGGCCGAACCCTGCTCTGTCGCATATGGATTGAAATTCCGTGGTGAGCCGATCTCTTTCTCTCGCAACCCTGAAGCGCGATCTGCCGGAGGAATTCGTCGCTCGCGGCAAGGTGTATGCGGACGACGGCCGCGTCGCGGACCTGCGTTACTTCCCCGACAAGAAACGCTACATGGCCATGGTGCAGGGATCGCGCCCGCAGCCTTATCGCGTAGAAGCGCAATTGGTCAAGGGTTCACATGGCCCCGTCATTTACGGGTTGTGCACCTGCCCGGTGCACGTCAATTGCAAGCATGTCGCCGCCATGCTCTGGAAGGCCCTCGATGGCCGCGTGATTAAGCAATCGGCGAGCGCGGCACCCGCGCGGCAATCGCCCGAGCTCGCCCGACTGCCGGTCGATTTGACGCTGTGGCTGGAAGACGCGCATCGCATCGCGCAGCCGGAGCACCAAGGCGGCAAGACCGGGGCCGACCGCTCTCAATGCCTGCTCTATGTACTCGATACGGGAGCCGCCCTGGCGGCGCCATCGAAGCCACGATTGCGATTGTATTCGGCGCGCAAACTCAAGAGCGGTGAATACAGCAGGCCGGTTGCCTGGAGCAACGCGCGCGCGGCACTGAGCGCGCCGCCGCGGTTCGTATCCGTCGAGGATCAGCGCATTTTGCGCATGCTGCTGATCGGCACGGAAGATGTCTTCGGCGGGGAATTCCGGATAAACGGCGAATCCGGTGCGCAAGTCGTGCGCGCCGCGCTGGCCACAGGCCGCTGTCACTGGGCGGATGCGCAGTCACCTTCACTGCGGGAAGGACCCGTGCGCGCGGGGAAAATGGCTTGGGCGATTTCCGATTCGGGCAAGCAGCGGGTCGTGGTCGAAACTCAGCCTGGTGCGAGCGTCATTTTGCTGTTGTCCCCGCCCTGGTATGTGGATGCGGCCAGCCTTGAGTGCGGGGCCGTTGATACCGGACTGCCCATGGCCGTTATCGATATTCTCGCCCAGGCGCCGGAAATCGCCCCTGAGCATGCTGCGCTCGCGCGCGACACCTTGTCGAGTGCGTCGGGCGCAGCCGGCTTCATGCCATTGCCCATCGTGCCGGAGCAGGTGGATCGGCGCGATATCGCACCGGTACCCTGCTTGCGGCTGTTGACGATGCCGGTGTTTGAAAGTCCGCGCGGAAGCTACCGCTGGCGCAATGTAGATCTCGATGTCGCAGTACTGGCTTTCGACTATGCCGGGGCTCGCACCGCACATGACAGCCCGGGCACGCTGACGCGGTTCAGCGAAGGGAGAGTTCTGCGCATCAAGCGCGATCTTGCGCTTGAGAAGAAAGCCCACGCGGCGCTCATTGGCGCCGGATTCCTCAAGGTGATAGATGCGGCGCGCTTTTATCCCGAAGCGCACAAGCACGACTACACGCTTGCCGATGAGCAGGCGTGGCTCGATTTCTCGGCGTACCGGCTGCCGCAGATGCGTGCGCAAGGTTGGAGAATCGATTTCGACGAGAGTTTCCGTTACGCCACGGCGCAGGCCGGCGATTGGCTGGCCAAAGTCACGGAATCCGGCCATGACTGGTTCGACTTGAGTCTTGCGGTGGAAGTGGAAGGAACCCCGGTAGATTTGATTCCCTTGCTGCTCGCCATGATCCGGGAGCGGCCGGAACTTCTGGGCCGGAGCAAGACCGGAAAATCCGCCGACGATGGGTATTTGTTCGTGCGCTTGGAAAGCGGACGCATGCTACCGGTGCCGATCGCGCGCTTGCAGCCGTTGATCCGGGTGCTGCACGATCTGTTGGACGCAGCGCCGGTCAACAAGGTGCGCTTGTCGAGGTCGGATGCGTTGCGACTGGCCGATCTGGACGATTCGGTTACGCTGAAATGGCAAGGCGGCGAGACCTTGCTCGCCCTCGGGCGCAAGCTGGCCGGATTCACGGCGATCGCACCGGCTACGACGCCCAAAAACTTCAACGCGCAGTTGCGGCCCTATCAGGAGCAGGGCCTTGCGTGGCTGCAATTTCTGCGTGAGTACGGCCTCGGCGGCATCCTCGCCGACGACATGGGTCTGGGCAAAACGGTGCAGACCCTGGCCCATATCCTGATCGAGAAGCAGGCGGGGCGGCTCACGCATCCGGCTCTGGTGGTGGCGCCCACCAGTGTGATTCCCAATTGGAAAGCTGAAGCTGCGCGTTTCGCGCCGCAGTTGCGCGTACACGTCTCGCACGGATTGAAGCGCAAAGAAGCCTTTGGCGCGATCGCAAAGTCCGATCTGGTACTGACCACCTATGCCCTGTTGCGCCGCGATGAGAAGACGCTGCTTGGACAACCGTTCCATCTGGTCATTCTCGACGAGGCACAGCAAGTCAAGAACGCGCAAACGCACGCGGCGCGCATCGTCGCGCAACTGCGCGCCAATCATCGCCTGTGCCTGACCGGTACGCCGCTGGAGAATCATCTGGGCGAACTGTGGTCGCTGGTTCACTTTCTCATGCCGGGCCTGCTCGGTGACGCCGCCGCGTTTCGCCGCACCTACCGCACGCCCATTGAAAAACATGGCGACGATGCCCGCCGGGAGAATCTGGTGCGGCGCATACGCCCCTTCCTGCTGCGCCGGACCAAGGATCAGGTGGCCACCGAGTTGCCGCTCAAATCGGAAATTCTGCAGCCCGTGGAGCTGGCTGGCGCGCAGCGCGACCTCTACGAAACCGTTCGCGCTTCCATGCACGAGCGAGTGCGCGCGGAAATTTCGGCGCGGGGCATGGCGCAAAGCCATATCATCGTGCTCGATGCGCTGCTCAAGCTGCGCCAGATCTGCTGTGACCCGAGGCTGCTAAAAATCGAGGCTGCCAGGCCCATCAAAGAATCGGCCAAGTTGGTGGCACTCATGGACATGCTTCAGGAGTTACTGCCGGAAGGCCGGCGCGTGCTGCTTTTTTCCCAGTTCACCAGCATGCTCGATCTGATCGAAACGGAACTCACGAAGCACAATATCGACTTCGTCAAACTCACCGGTCAAACGCGCGATCGCGAACGTCCGGTCAAGGCGTTTCAGTCCGGCAAAGTACCTTTGTTCCTGATCAGCCTGAAAGCCGGCGGCACCGGCCTCAACCTGACCGCGGCAGATACCGTGATTCATTACGACCCCTGGTGGAATCCGGCGGTGGAAAATCAGGCCACCGGCCGGGCGCACCGCATCGGACAGACCAAGCCGGTGTTCGTCTACAAACTGGTGGTCTCGGGCAGCGTCGAGGAAAAGATCGTGGCGCTGCAAGCCTCCAAAGCAGCGCTGGCCAGGGGAGTACTTGAAAACGACGCCGGCGCCACCCTGCCCTTGACCCCGGAAGACATCCAGGCGTTGTTCGAGCCGCTGCGCTGATACCGGATCGCTGCGCAAGCCATTTCTCTGGCTGCCGGATTCTTCACCGAAATCTGAATCTGTATGCGATCCGTAACTGGCGAGCCGGTATCTTAGGCGTTAAGTTGCCCACGACCGGGAAAGTCGAGCACCACGACAGCGGCGTGATCCGAATTGAAGTTAGTTGGTTTGTTCCTCCCGGGCTGTACTTGTCTCCTCCGTGAGATAGCCGGGGTTCCCGGACCCCGGCTGCTTTTTCAGAGCCCGCTGGACCTAAAACCTGGACTAACCGCAATGACGGCTCTCTCTCGTCGAAAAGAAGCGATAAATTCGAAAGGCGAATATTGTCACGGCAATGGCCAAGTCTCGAGCGCCAGTTAGTGACCTTCTGTGGAGGAAACATGAACACGATCAGTAAATTTATCTGTTGTGGAATGCTGGCTGCGTTGTGCGCCGCTCCCGCCGTCAGCTTTGCCGCCAAATGCTCTGGGACGAATATCAACAATCTGGTTTCGTGGGAGTCCAGTGAAATTGCGAAGGGCACCACATTGGCGGTCATGCGAGCAACCAGTGTCACGGTCAGCGACGATCCCAGTGCGACTTATCACTTGGTATCCGGGGAATGTATCGGGCAATTCGTCATGACGCCGGACGGGAAGACCATGGCCGGCGGCAGTTGCGCTCGCCGGGACAAGGACGGCGACGTTCTCAATGAGGAATGGATTGCGACCGATGGGACCGGTAACAAAGGTACCTGGAAATTAGCTGGGGGAACCGGGAAATTTGCCAACGCCAA
>JANLTJ010000039.1:0-7760 GCA_031362885.1 Betaproteobacteria bacterium | reverse complement strand
GGCATGGGCCTGCTCTTTGGTGCCATGGCCCATATATCGCAATCGCCATATGGGAAATATCTGCGCAACTTAGAGCTCAATCCGTTTTCGCGCCGAGTCGGCCAGTCGTCCCAGCCGTATCCTCCGGAAGTGCCGCTGCTTGCGAATCGCAAGCTGCCGTCGCTAGACACTCCAGTCAAACGAGTCGCGTTTCTAGTGTGCCTAGCTGGTCTCGCTGTCTGCGCAACAGCCTTTGCTGTTTACGAAAGTTTTGAGTACATCGGGTTTTTCGACGCGATGTTCAATCGGCCCTATAACTTCTGGGGCTACAAGATCGCTATCTTGATTGGCGCAGCAATGGTCATTGTGGGTTATGTGTGTGCATTCCACTATGAACGAACCGTGGGGTCTCTCATCTCTTGGATAAAGACTGGCGCAAGGTAGGCCCCAACTTGGAGATAAAGGGGCCGCTACCCTTTTTCCTTATCTTCCGTCCTTACAATACAAAACAAAGGGTAGCGTCCCCTTTATATTAAAGGGTAGCGTCCCCTTTATATAATTTATTTTCTAACCCGTGGCTGCAGGCCCAGTCACCAGCGGGCTTCGACAATGATCTGGCACTGGGCTATCGACTGCCGCCACCCCGGTGTAGCCCTGAATGACGCCTTTGCTGGTGGCCATTTTTGCTGACTCGTTTCGACCCGGACAAGCCTCTAAAATAGCGCTCTGCAGGACGCTTGGAACCCCCCTATTGGGTGGCTATAACAGCCACCTGATCGCTATCGCCTCATCGGTCGTGCCACGCTTGGCGCGCTATGCGGTCTCGACAATGTCGCGGACTTCCTGGTGGGACATCATCTATGCTGGACGCTGCGCCGCGAACGCGGCAGTCCGGCTTATGTTTGCTAAAGTCCTGCGCCCGTGGTCGTCGAGAAAACTCTCGTCTGTTCGGTTCCCGGGCAGTCACATGGAGGGCTTCGGCTCAATCACAATGAACTCTGCGTTCATATCGGACAGGTTCTTGAGCAGAATTCGTCCCGCGGGAGACCACGTCGCTGTTCCGAAGTCTGAGCGAGAGTAGGCCTTCTTGCCGTCAACGCTGGTGATCTCGAAATATCCAGGGGTGAGAGATACGATCACCGCGCCAACAGCATCAAAAAATCCCGGTGCGGCCTCGCCCGGACCGAATACGGCGCGAATGATGCGCACCTTGTCGTTTTCCAATACCAGCCGGTGATGGCCGGGGTCCGAGATCAGAGGGTCGATCCTGAGGGATGAGGTCATGCTGCCGCCGACTTTGCCCTTGAGTTCCACAAGAACGGAAACGACGCGATGGTCTTGCAGATTTTCCACGCCGATCTTCGTGGCCGGTGCGTAGAGGGCCGCACCCAGGTTCGAGGCGCGGTCTACTTTTTTGCCGTCCGGCAGCGTCACCCGAAAATTCGCCGGCGCCAGTCGAACGACCGCCAAATCTCCCACTTCAAGAGTGCCCGCGAATGCTTCTTTCGGCCCCCAGTCCGCGCGGATGATTTTTACCGCGTCATTCTCAAACTCCAGCGTGAAATGGGCCGGGTCCGCCTCGTAAACCGGAGCCGCCGATACCGGTGCAGTTGCCATGGACACGATCAGGACTATTTCCGCAAGCAATTTGATCATTCGGTTTCGCCTTTCACGTCACATATCGATACTCGATGCGTTGCTTGAAGCTCAGCATGGCCCCTGGCGGCGTTGACGAACCGGGAGACCAAGAACAAGTCAGTAAGGCGGGCCCGTTCCGCCGAAAATCGCATGTTCTACAGACGGTGCGTGTCATCGAGTTTGGCAAGATTCTGGTCGAAGGTGCCCAGCGGCAAATGTCCAGCCTTGCGGGCGATTTCCAAAACGAGGCAATCGGAGAAGCCCAGGGAGGGGCGGGATCGAAAACGATTTAAGGCCCCTGCAACGACTTCTGAATCCTGAAGCGTCAATTCCCTGTGGTTGAGCAGCCGGTCGATCGCGTTGGCAAGCTGCGCCGCGGAGCGACTGTAAACCGCGTCGAGCACCCATAGTGCTTCCGCCAACACAAGTTGTGAGACCCACGTTCCTTTTGCGACAAAAGCTTCCGCGGCTTTTACTTGTTCCGCATCGTCACGCACGAGCAAACGCACCAGCAGATTGGTATCAACTGCGCGCATGCTTGTTCCGAATATACTTCTTGATGCCCTCTTTTACGTCCGGCGTTTTTGCTTTTCTGCGCAACACAACCGGAAACAAGACCTCGTGCACATTAATCGAAGTGTTCTGTCCGACTCTGCGAACAATGACTTCATTGTTTTTCTCAGTCCACTCGATAACGGACCCAGGTCCTACCCCAAGTATCCTGCGAATCTCGGATGGCACGGAAATCTGGCCCTGGGCGGTCAATTTGGAATGGGCTATCGGCATGGACAATACATTACCAAGGTAATGGCTTTGGGTCATTGCCGCAGAATAGGCTAGTCCGCAACCTCAAATCGAGGCAATGAGATTCGTTCGCCATGCTGAACAAAAGCCACACGCTCACGCGAACTGCGCCTGTTCATGACGCGCCATCACGCCGCCCCATTTCTGATTCCAGTCGTTGCCGAGGAAGTCTTCTATTCTTCCTCCGGCCTTGAAGAAGCGATTGGGCATCTGGAACATGCCGAGAATCAATCCGCCTTGTGGTCCGGCCCAAGCTTCATGCCGGCTGCCCGCGGGGCGCCAGACGAATTCGCCCGGATTGCAAACACCTTCGCCGCACACAAGACTGCCTTCGAGCACGTAGGTCTGCTCGATCATCACATGCTCGTGATCGGGAATTCTTGCGCCGGGCGCCATGCGCATGAGCATGGTGAGCAGGCCCGATGCGGGATCGACCAGCAAGGTCTTGGTTTCGATGCCGGGGTAGAGCGCGCTCTTCTCCCAGGCCATTGCTTCGACATTGACGAAACGCGAGGCCAGCGGCGGCAGCCCGGCGTGGTTGGCGGCTTTCGGAGTCATGGCGGTCATGGGGCACATCCTTCCGTCTAATCCATCATGGCGAAAGTGTACTGCGTTCCCGATTCGTCCGGGGTCGGGGCCGTTGTACCATGGCGGCACGTTGCAAGGGCAACATCAATTGGAGAGTTCGATGAGCAGGCTAAAAGATCTGGTGACCTTGGTGACTGGCAGCGGCCGCGGTATCGGCCGCGCGATCGCGCTGCGCTATGCGCAGGAAGGCGCGTCCGTGGTGGTCGTGGATGTCGATCCGGACAGTGTGCAGAAGGTGGCGGGCGAGATCAAGGCGCTGGGTGGAAATGCCGAGGCTTTCACGGCGGACTTGAGCGAACCGGAGCAGAGTGTCGCCATGGTCAAGCGAGTCATCGAGCGCTTCGGGCGCCTGGATGTGATGGTGAACAACGCCGGTGTCGTGCGCGTTCGGCCGCTGCTGGAGCTGACCCCGCAGGATTGGGATTTCGTCAACAATGTCAATGCGCGTGGATTGTTCTTCGCCTTGCAAGCAGGCGCGAAGCAGATGGTGAAGCAATCCGCACTCGTTGCGGGCCGCCCGCGCGGCAAGATCATTAATACGGCATCCATTGCCGGACGCGGTGGCCGGCCGATGTTCGCTGCTTATGCGGCGAGCAAGGCGGCGGCGATCAGCATCACGCAGTCTGCCGCGCTGGCGCTGGCACCGAATGTTACGGTGAACGCGATTTGCCCGGGCGTGGTGGAAACCGAAATGTGGAAAACGATCGATCGCGAGTGGACGCAGGCGGATCAGCGTCCGCAGGGTGCCGCGTGGCAAGAGCGGATTCGCGGCATTCCGATGGGCCGCCCGGAGACGCCGGAAGACTTAACCGGCATGGCGGTGTTTCTGGCGAGCGCGGATTCCGATTACATCACCGGCCAGTCTTACCACGTGGACGGCGGCGTATTGATGAACTGATGTTCATGCAGGCCGCAGTGTACGCGGCCAGCTTGCCGTGCCCGCGAATGGCGGCGCGTCAGGACCAGATTACCGGGCTTTTGGCCTGATACCAGGTCTCCAGTTTTTCCGCGACGGCGGCTTCAATGCGGCTGCGCTTGATTTTCATGGTTGGGGTGAGGCAGCCGTTTTCGATGGTCCAGGCTTCCCGGGCGATGACCACCATTTGCAGGTGCTCGTAACTTGCCAGCGCGGCGTTTACTTTTTTCAGCAACTGCGCCATCTCCGCTTCGACCTGTGCCCTGACCATGGCGTCATTCACTTTGGCACGCAGGTCTTCGGCGAGCACGACGAGGGCATAGGCGGCCGCCTGGCCGACACCGGAGACCATGGACAGTTCGACCATGGCGTGTTCATTGAGGCGGTTTTCGATCGGCGCGGGCGCGACGTATTTTCCTTTGGCGGTCTTAAACAATTCCTTCACCCGCCCGGTCAGTTTGAGCAGGCCGTTGGGACGGCGCTCGCCCTTGTCGCCGGTGTGGAAGAATCCGTCTGGCGTGAAAACCTCGGCGTTCAGGTCGGGGCGCTTGTAGTAGCCCACCATCTGACCGGGGGATTTGATCAGCACTTCGTCGTTTTCGCCGATGCGTACTTCGACGCCTTCGAAGGGCACCCCGACGTAACCGGGTTCGTTCGCTGCTTCGGTCGAGGCGTGCGAGTAGGCGAAGTCTTCGGTCATGCCGTAGCCTTCGAATAACTTCAATCCGAGTTTGCGATACCAGGCGATCAGTTCAGCGGGAATCGGCGCGGAGCCGCTGAAAGCAAGGCGCACCTGATCGAGCCCCAGGCCGGTGAGCACTTTCTTGCGCACGATGCCGCCGAGAATGGGAATGCTCAACAGCAGATTAAGTTTTTTTGCCGGCATTTTGGCGAACACGCCTTGCTGGAATTTCAGCCACAGGCGCGGCACGGATACGAAGAAAGTCGGCCGCGCGCGTTGCAAATCGATCAGGAACGTTTCCAGCGATTCGGCGAAGAACACGTGAACGTCTCCGCGTATCCACGACATGCATTCGATTACCGCGCGCTCGAAAACGTGAGCAAGCGGCAGGTACGACAGTACTCGCCACGGGACGTCCGCGGGCATGCGGCGGCCGACGTTGCTGGCGGCGCCGTGCGCGGCGGCGCTGATCCGCCCGAAGTTGTGCAGGGCACCCTTGGGCTGCCCGGTGGAGCCTGACGTATACATCAGGATGGCAAGATCGTCGGGCTTGCGTGCCGGGCGCCCGGCAAGCGGCGCGGTGGCCGCGATGAGATCGTTCCATTTGGGAAAATTCGTTTGCGGCGCCAGCGGCAGGGCTATGCAGGGCATGCCGGCCGGAACACCGCTCGCCTGATCCGGCCAGGTGTCCAGTTTGCCGACGAACAGCAGCTTTGAGTCGCTGTGCTCCAGAACGTAGCGTACCGTCGCGGCACTTTCGGTGGGAAAAATCGCCACCGTGGTACCGCCGGCAATCCAGATTGCCAATTCGGTGATAAAGAAATGCGCGCAATTTTTCGACAGAATGGCGACGTGGCTGCCGGTTCCAATGCCCTGGCTTTGCAGGTGCGCCGCCATGCGCCGCGCCTGATCGACCACTTCGCTCCAGGTGTAGTCCACAACCTTGCCGTGACCGACAGGTTGCGTCAGGAAGATGCGTTGTGGATGCGCCGCTTCATGATCGTAGATGCAGTCCAGGATCAGCTTTTGCTCTGCCATGAGATGTCTCCTCGCTGGATAACGTTTTGGCGCTGGCCACCGGGATGGCCGAACGCGGGTATGTCTATGGTATGCCCTTTTAAATTACACCTTATTTCGCATGCGCGCTGACTATTACTCCGCGTGAATTCCGGTTTCCCGGACCAGCCTGATCCAGCGCAGGCGTTCGCTGCTGAGAAACGCGCGGAATTCTTCCGGTTTGCTGGCGATGATTTCGGAATCGGCGAATTCGCGGCGCGATTGGATGGCTGGGCTGCGCAGCAATTTGGCCAGTTCGCTGTGCAGTTTGCCAACGATGTGGGGTGGTAAGCCGGCTGGGCCGACCATCCCGGTCCAGATATACATTTCCACTTCCGGCATGCCCAATTCGTTGAAGGTGGGTACATCGGGCAATTGCGGCGAGCGCGATGTGCCCGTGGTCGCCAGGGCCGTCAGGCGTCCCGCCTTGACCAGCGGATCGACCGTTGTTGCGAATCCGAATCCGTATGCGACGTGACCGGCGACCAGATCGGTGACCATCGGCGACTCGCCCTTATAGGGCACTGAAGTGACATGGATGCCCACCCTGCGATTGAAAACCTCGCTCACGAAATGATTCATGTGCGCGACACCCGGCGTGCCGTAACTGATGTCCGAACCCCGGGCCTTGACCAGCGCGACCAGTTCAGCGACGGTCCTGACTTTGAGCGACGGGCTTGCCACCAGCACGGTTGGGCGGCGCAGGAACTGGGTAATCGGTGTGAAATCCTTTTCCGCCTTGTAGCCCACCTGCAGGCCAATGGCCTGTGCGATGGCCTGCTCGTTTGGGGACACGTAGAGCAGGGTATAGCCGTCCGGCCTGGCTTTGGCGACCATGTCCGCACCCAGTACGCCGCTGGCCCCGGCGCGATTGTCGATTACGACTTGCTGCCCGAGGGCTTTGCCCAGATGATCGGCGATGATGCGTGCCTGCGTGTCGGCAATGCCACCGGCGGGCCAGGGCACCACCCAGCGGATGGAGCGAGTGGGATACGGGTCCGCAGCCTGCAACGATCCGGCAGTGAGCAGGAGCCCGAGCGCCAGCGATCGCAACAAAACCGGATTGATCATATGGCATGTGCAAGCGTTAAGATGAATTCATTCTACTTCAGAGTCTGCCCGCCTTCGCTGACTGTGCGAAGCCGATGAACTGGATCGACGATGTTCCTGCATTTGGATCTGCTGGCGGTACTTCTCCTGGGCGTGGCGGCCGGCACGCTGGGCGGTGTTATCGGCTTCGGTTCGTCGATCATGCTCATGCCGGTGCTGGTGATCCTGTACGGGCCGCGCGAAGCGGTGCCGATCATGGCGGTGGCGGCGCTGCTGGCAAATGCCTCGCGCGCGCTGGTGTGGTGGCGCGAAATAGACTGGCGCGCTTTCGCCGTTTATTCCGCGACCGGTGTACCGGCCGCGGCGCTGGGGGCATCCACGCTGCTGGTTATTCCCCAGCGCTGGATTGAAATCGCGATGGGGCTGTTTTTTCTGGTGGTGATTCCGGCGCGGCGCTGGCTCGCGCGGCACAATCTGCGCATCAATCTCTGGCAACTGGCGCTGGCCGGCGCACTGGTCGGCTACCTGACCGGTATCGTGGTTTCGACCGGTCCGATCAACGCGCCGTTCTTTCTGGCGCTGGGGCTGGTCAAAGGCGCTTACCTGGCGACCGAGGCGCTGGGATCGCTCGCGGTCTACGCAGCAAAGGCGATTGTGTTCCGCAGCTTCGGAGCGCTGCCGTTGGACCTCCTCTACAAAGGCCTGCTCATCGGCAGCTCGCTGATGGTGGGCTCCTTCATGGCAAAACGTCTGGTGCTCAAACTGAAGGCCGAACAATTCACCGTGCTGATCGAAGGCTTGCTGCTCGTGTCCGGACTGACCATGCTGGGTGCGGCGCTACTCGCCCACTGACCGGACCTGGTTTCTGGGCCCGAGGTGAAAGAGCGGGTGATGTCACACAAGGACGGGCGGGCGCCAGCCCTGGGCGGGAAATCTCCACCCTGGCCCCCTATGTGGCGGAGAAATTCAGAAATGTATAAACGCCATGGTGTATAAATGCCTATGAGGCGTTTCGTTGCGGGCTCAACGTGGCGGCTCAGTACATCA
>JANLTJ010000005.1:0-17002 GCA_031362885.1 Betaproteobacteria bacterium | reverse complement strand
GTTGGCGATCTGGTGATCTGGGACAATCGCGCCACCATGCACCGCGGGCGGCCCTTTGATGACAAGCAATACCGCCGTGAGCTGCGCCGGGTTACCACACTCGATATCGAACGCGCTGCGCCAGTCTGACCCGATTCTGGCCCTGCGATGAAGGTGGGAACCCGGAGTCTATCCGGCTCAAATTGATTCGGGCGTATGGCCGAATCGCGGTGAAGTTTACCAAAATAGCCGCCGGTCGAGCCCGCGTAAGGCCTTAAATCACCGAAACTTCTCACTTTGTCAGGCGTTATGTCACTTCCGAAGAGCATTGTTTTTCCCGGCTTGATACTGCCGCATGACCTTCTATAGACTCGGCACCAGCTGCTGGATAACGGCTCTCTGGTTTTGCAGAATTCACGGGGCAGGCTTGTGCGTACAAGTCCAATAGATTTGGAGATTGTCATGGAAAATTTTGCAGTTTCTTCGGCCAGCGCAGAATCGCCGGATGCCGCCACTCTGCGCAAGCTGGAAAATTTGCCGGGCCCGCGCGGCGTGCCGTTCCTGGGCAATGCGCTGGACATCAAACCCAAGGAACTGCATCGCATTGTCAGCGGCTGGGCCGACCAGTTCGGTCCATTGTTCGTGTTCAAGGTCGCCAACCAACGCATTCTGACCGTGGCGGATGCCGAAACCATTCAGCAGTTGTTGCGCGACCGGCCGGACCATTTCCGCCGCTGGCGCAAGATCGAAGAGATTCTCGTCGACATCAGGGCCGACGGGCTGTTCGCGGCGGAAGGCGCCAACTGGCGGCGCCAGCGCAAATATGTAATGCATATGCTAAACGCCAGCCATGTGCGCGAGTTCATCCCGCGCTTCGAACAGGTGGCCGGCAGACTGCGTCGGCGCTGGTGGCGCTGCGCACTGGCGGGGTCACCGGTCAATGTGCATGCCGATCTGATGCGGCTGACCGTTGATGTGACCAGCGGACTCGCATTCGGCAGGGACATCAATACGCTGGAAGAAAAGAAAGATCCGATCCAGATTCACCTGGACAAGCTGTTCCCGGCAATTGCACGCCGTCAGACCGCGCTGTTTCCATACTGGCGTTATGTACAGCTACCAGAAGATCGAGAAGTCACGCTGGCGGTGAAGGAAATCGGGAAATTCATTGACGGGCTAATCGCGGAGACACGGGCGCGCCTGGCAGCGCAACCCCAGTTGCGTGAAAACCCGAGAAATCTGCTGGAAGCACTGGTGGCGGCTCAGGAGAAGGATGAACAGGGGCCTTCCGACGACGAAATTTCGGCCAACGTCATGACCATGCTGCTAGCCGGAGAAGACACCACCGCCAATACCCTTTCCTACATGATTCACTTCCTGATGGAAGTTCCGCATGTGCAGTCCGCGGTTCAGGAGGAAGTCGATCGGGTTTGGGGCATGGCCGATCAGCCGTGGCAGGATCCGGCCACGCCCGACCGGCTTCGGTATATCGAAGCCTTCACCAACGAAGCGATGCGCTGCAAACCGGTTGGCGGCCATCTGTTTCTCGAGCCGAAAGAGGACATGCGGATTGGCGATGTTTTCGTGCCCAAGGGAACGCCGATTCTGGCGCTCAATGGCTACGTGGGTACGCAGGAAGAAAACTTCGCGCAGGCAAATGAGTTCCGTCCCGAGCGCTGGCTGCGGGCCGCCGGAGAACATGAAGGTGCGCACAATACGAAAGCATTCATGCCGTTCGGGGCCGGGCCGCGCTTCTGCCCCGGCAGGCAACTTGCCATGCTGCAGATCAAGATGGTGACGGCGATGTTGTGCCGCGATTTCGAGGTGAGTCTCCCGCCGAACGCGCAGCCGCTGCAAGATGTCTATAACTTCACCGTCGGACCAGCCCACGTTTATGCGAAATTGCGGCCACGCCGGCCGGTCCGGGGAGGAGTCGATATCGAGTTTCGCGATGGCAGCCGCCGCAGTTTGATGCTCCCAATAAATTTCCCGGATCGTCGTGCGGGAGAGCGGCGTACATCACACCATGCGTGAGTGCGCGCTGGCGCGCCCGGGTAATTATTAGAGGCGCAACGCCAGGGCCATTGCATCAGGACCGTCGTGCCTCGCGACTTGAGTCCGAAGCCGGTCGATACCTTCAGGTGCAGCCGGCGTGTTCTAGGCCTTGATTGCGTCGGAAGCCGAGAACGCGTCAACCAGCGCGGCGCTATTGAATCCCGGTTTGCGCGCGGCGTCGAGAATGACTTTTTCCTTCCGCGCCATGAGGTCGATGGCGGCAGGCAATTTTTCGATCAGACCGGCGGGAATCACGATGGCGCCGTGACGGTCGGCATGGACGATATCCCCATCGGAAACGGCCATGCCCAAGACTTCGACCGGCTTGCCGAATTCAACCACCTGCACCCAGGCGTGACTGGGGGAGAGCGACGCCGCCAGGCACTGGAACTGCGGATGCATGGCATCGAGGTCGCGCATGGAGCCGTTGGTCAGTGTGCCGACACAGCCGAGTCCCCAGTGCACCGCGGTGTTGACCTCGCCCCAAAAGGCGCCGAGTCCGGGCAGCGGGTCGACATCCTGAACCACTGCAATGGCGGGGCGCGCACCCGCCCCGACGTATTCGTAATAGCCGATCTGGTTTTTCCGGCGCACTGCGGGATCGTAAGGAGTCGAGCAACGAATGGCCGCAGTTTTCGCGTATCCAATGATTGCCGGCAGTTTTGCAAATGCGCACAAATAGGTCTGTCTCGTAAATCCCATGATGGAGCGTTTGCCCTGTGCGATTTCAAGCGCATTGGCGATTGTGGGGGTGTCGAACTGACGCACATGCGCGAATAGATCAGCCATGTTCATGGGAACGTTTCCTCGGAAGACGACATGTTCGGTGCAGCCAGTCTATTACAAACCACAAACCGGCAGTCCCGATTATCACCGGCCACTGATTCGGTTTATAGTGCGTCAAGTCGTCGCCCCCGGCAGGAAGACGAAACGCGATGCCAGGATCCCGAGGTCAGCGGCACGACATGACCCGACCCACGATTGACCGATTCCCGCACAGCATAACCGGAGGACCAGTGCTGATGTTCAACCACTATCTGTTCGATCAAGTCCTGGTTCCGGCCGTATTTATGTTCTTCCTGATTTCCGGTTTGTTCGGATTGGGTATTGGAATTGCACTGATGGTTTTCCGGGAGCAGGCTTTGCGTTTTTTCGCGCCCATGAATCGCTGGGTCTCGGCTCGGGAGCGGCTTGAGCCTTTGGAAACACGGCGTGAAATCGAACCCTTCGTCTACCGGTACCGGCGCTGGTTCAGCGCCTTGTTCGTCCTTGGCGGGGCGTTCTCGATGTTCATGTTGCTCATGAAGGTGGACGCTGCAGCGGTGGCTTCCTTGTACGGCGCCACGCGATTTTCCATCGTCGGACCCTGGATCGTTCAGAGCATTGCAGCGATTCTGATCATCGGCAGCGCGCTGGCGATCGCCATTGGCGCCATTCTCGGATTCTTCCCCCATGCGCTTGCCCATCTCGAAACGCGCACCAACCGCTGGTACTCGTCGCGACAAGTGCTCAAGGGTGCCGATGACATGCACATGCCGCTCGATCGCTGGTTCGCATCCTCTCCCCGTCTGGCGGGCGGAATACTTGCGCTTGCGGCGCTGATCGTCGTCATCAACTCCGCAGTAGTCCTGCTCGGTTCGCGTTGAATCCGGCGCCCCCCTGCGGGGCAATCAGTACGATCTTGGCAGGCCGAGCACTTTCTCGGCAATGAAGCAGAGAATGAGTTGCGGGCTGACCGGGGCCAGCCGCGCAATCATGGCCTCGCGCAGATAGCGCTCAACATGGTATTCCTTGGCGTAGCCCATGCCGCCCAGCGTGAGCACGGCTTGTTCGCAGGTGCGAAAGCAGGCTTCGGCGGCTAGATATTTCGCGGCGTTGGCCTCGGCTGCGCAGGGTTCGCCCGCATCGTAGAGCGCGGCCGCCTTATAGACCATCAGGTTGGCCGCTTCCAGTTCCATCCAGCATTGCGCCAGTGGGTGCTGGATCGCCTGGTTCTGTCCGATCGGGCGGTCGAACACGATGCGTTCACTGGCATAACTCACTGCGCGTCCGAGCGCCGCGCGTCCCAGCCCGACGGCTTCCGCTGCGATCAGAATGCGCTCCGGGTTCAGGCCGTGCAGGATGTAGTCGAAGCCTTTTCCTTCCGCGCCGATGCGATCACTTTCCGGCACCGGCAGGTCTTCGATGAACAACAGGTTGGAATCCACCGCCGCGCGACCCATCTTGTCGATCTCTCGCGCTTCGACATAACGGCGGTCGAGGTCGGTGTAGAACAGCGACAAGCCGTCGGTGGGTTTTCCGCCGCCGGGTGGTCCGGTGCGTGCGAGGATCAGCATCTTGTCGGCGACCTGCGCGGTTGAGATCCAGATCTTGCGTCCGCGCAGCACATAGCGCCCGCCCTCGCGCCGCGCCGTGGATTCCAGCTTCGCGGTATTCAATCCCGAATTCGGCTCGGTCACCGCAAAGCAGGCTTTCTGCTCGCCGCGAACAAGCGGCGGCAGAAAACGGCGCTTCTGTTCCGCCGTGCCGAACACCACCACGGGATTAAGTCCCCAGATGTTCATGTGCACCGCGGAAGCACCGGAAAATCCCGCGCCCGTTGCGGCGATGGTCTGCATCATCAGTGCCGCTTCCACCACGCCCAGACCCGAGCCGCCGTACTCCGCGGGCATGGCGATGCCCAGCCAGCCGGCATCGGCAATCGCGCGATAAAAATCTTCCGGAAACTCCCCGCTGCGGTCGCGCTCGAGCCAGTACTGCGCATCGAATCTGGCGCACAGCTTTTCGATGGCCTCGCGCATGGCAAGTTGTTCGGGGGAGAAAGAGAAATCCATCCAATGCAGTGAAGGCGTGAAAGTTGCCTCTAGGATACCGGTGTTCGGCCATCCATGCGCTCGTAGCTCGTAGGCTGGGGTGCGCTTTGCGAGTCCCGGCCTGCGCGGCGTTCTTAACGAAAGACTTGGTTAACGGGTCGGGTGCGAAACGAGGTTCAACCCAGAAAAGTGGCGCCAGTTCTGGTCATGGCTTCGATCTCTGTGTCGCTGTAACCGGCTTCGCGCAGCACTTGCGCGGAATGTTCACCCAGGCGCGGGGCCGGGCCCGGTGTGCCGGTCGGGGTGTCGCCCCAACTGGTGGGCGTGCGCATGGCGCGCATGCGGCCTTCGCTGGGGTGATCTTCGGCATAGAAAAATCCGCTCTCGTTAAGGTGCGCATCGTGTACCACATCGTCGATCGAATTCATCCGCGACACCGGAATGTCGGCTTTTTCCAGCAGTTTTATCCATGCCTCGGTGCTGCGGATGCGGAACAACTCGGCCAGAAAGGCATAGATGTCATGAATGTTGGCCGCGCGGCTGGCCTGCGTGGCGTAACGCGGATCGCGCATGCGCTCAGGCTCGCCGATGGCGTCCAGAAAGCTGCGCCACTGCTTGTCGTTGTACACCAGCACGCACAGGTAACCATCGGCGGTCTGATAAGGCCGGCGCGCCAGCAGGCGCTGGTAACCGGCGCCGCCCATGGGCTCCATCCAGCTCAGGCCGGCGAGATGATCGCCCAGCACGAATTGTGAAATGGATTCGAACATCGGTACTTCGATGGATTGACCCTTGCCGCTGCGGCTGCGCTGGAACAGCGCGGCGGTAACGGTATAGACCGCATGCAGTCCGGTCACGCGATCGGCGAAATTGACTGGCGCGTAATTCGGTGCGTCGCTGGTCTGGGAAACCACCCAGGGCAGGCCGGAGGCGCCTTGAATGAGATCATCGTAAGCCGCTTTGGCCGCATAAGGCCCTTTCTGCGAATAGCCGTAAGTACCGACGTAGAGCAGGCGCGGATTGATCGCGCTCACGTCCTGCCAGGAAAGGCCGAGGCGGGCCATGGCCTGCGGGCGCACGTTGTAGATCAGCACGTCGGCTTGCGCGATCAGGCGCTTCATCGCGCCAAGACCGTCTGGGTGCTTGAGGTCGAGCACGATGCCGCGCTTGCCGCGATTCAGAGCGAGGAACATGTAGCCCATGCCGGGATGTTTCATCGGGCCGGGATGACGCATGTTGTCGCCTTCGCGCGACTCGACCTTGATCACCTCGGCACCGAGCTCGGCGAGAATCTGGGTCGCAAACGGACCCAGGACGACAGTGGTGAGGTCGATAACCTTCACCCCTTCCAATGGACCTGGCATAGGCGTGGATTTATTCGGGTTGAATTTTTGCGGCGCGCACGAGTTTACCCCAGGTGTCGAGCTGCTCCTGCACGAAACGCCTGAACGCAGCGGTGTTCAATGGATCGACCTCGAAGCCCACGTCGGCGTATTGTTTTCGGATCTGCGCGCCCGACAGGATGTGCAGGGTTTCGCGCTCGATTCGTGCAATGATTTCCTTCGGGGTGCCGGCTGGAGCGAACAGGCCGTTCCAGGTGATCATGTCGAAACCTTTTATCGCCTCGCCCACGGACGGCACACCGGGCAGGAGGGCCGAGCGCCTGGCGGTCGTGACCCCCAGCACTGTGATCTTTCCGGCTTTGACCTGCGGCATCGCGGTGGCGAAATCGGCCACCATGACCTGCACGCGTCCGGCAACCAGATCGAGCATTGCCTGGGTGCTCGCCTTGTAACCCACGCCGAGCATCCGGGTTGGCGCCATGGCATTGATGGTTTCCGCGCCGATGAGCGAAGCCGTGCTGGCCGTGCCATAGGCGAGCTCTCCCGGGCGCGCGCTGGCGTAGGCGATGAATTCCTTCGTGCTGGATACCTTTACGCCGGGATGAACCACCAGCATGAACGCCAGCGTGCCGATGCGCGCGATCGGTTCGAAATCCTTGATCGGATCGTAAGGAAGACTCTTGTACAGATGCGGATTCGCGCTATGGGTCGAACTCGTGGTCATGAACAGCGTATAGCCATCGGCCGGACTTTTCGCCACCAGCACGGCGCCGATCTGGCCGTTGGCGCCGGCTCGGTTGTCGACAATCACGCTTTGACCGAGGCGTTGCGACAAGGCTTGCGCCAGCAATCGTCCGGCCGCATCGGTGGCGCTGCCGGCGGCGAACGGGATGACCAGCCGGATTGGTTTGGAGGGATAGGCCGGTGCGGCATACAGAGGCAACGCGCACACCATGCACAGCGCCAGGACGAGCAGCCCAGGCTGCCGGAAAAAATTCAGTTGTGCACGCAGCATCGCTTTAGCGCCTGACCTTGTCCGGATGCTCGCCATAGGGCGGCGAGTAGACCACCAGAACTTTCACGGGCTGATCGCTGGTGACGGTAAAGCCGTGAGGCAGGTCCGGCGGGAAGAAGCAGCAATCGCCGGGTTCGAGCTCGCACACTTCGCCGTCCACTTCCGCGCGCGCCCGGCCTTCAAGCAGGTAGCAGACCTGTTCGATGCCCGGATGCCGGTGGGGCAGCGCGCCATGCCCCTTCGCGATCACGCCCAGTACCATTTCAATGTTTCTTGCCCCGACATTCTCCGCCCCGATCAAACGCCGGTTCACGGTGCCGGTGTGATTCGCCGGGCTGTATGGATTTACGTCGGCGGGGTGGACAAAGTACCTCGGGCGCATCGGTGACGACATTATTTTCCTCCTGATTCCGGGCCTTGAATACCCGCAGTTCCGGTGCAGACCCCGAACGCAAGGGTGTTAGTGATGTCCGAACAAGACTTCAATGGACAGACCGCCATAGAGCTGCGAATGGCGGATATCTTCCGGCTGCGATTTCGGCCAATCGTACCCGGAATATACTTCTCCCAGCAGCCATTCGCGTCCGAGTGTCTGTCGATACGCAACACGCGCGCCGTAGTTGGCAATGCTGACCGGGGCATCGGTTTGCCCTGAGAGCCCGAGCTCGACCAGTCCGGCCTTGCCGCTGCCCATGTTGCGATACAGCCCAATCCCGGTACGCCAGCTCAGTCCCAGAGTGGACTCCGACCAGGTGGCATCGTTGAACCAGCGCGCCAGGGTTGGCGTGCTGATTTTGAATTCGTAATCGAGCGCAGTAGTCTCGCCCCAGCCTTCATGGCTTCTCCAGAACACTTCCTCGGTGAAGCGCCATTGGGAGATATCGGTGCGCAGAAACTCGCGCCAGTAGCGAATCCTTGTGGACGGAGCCAGCTTGCCCTCCCGGATGCGCAGGCTGGTGCGAAAATCCAGCGACTCGTGATCGTTCTTGATGCCGTCGTAACCGAAACCCACGCGCACGGCATCCGATTGCGCGGTGGACGCCGGCTGCACCACTTGCGTTCCAGCCTCGGCATTGGTTCGGTCCGACAGCGTGGCACGCTCATCTTCGCGCTCGACAAAAAAATTCAGACGCTGGCTCAAATTCGGGGTTGTCACCCGCAGGCGCAGACGCAGTTTTCCGTCCAGACCGACCCGGTCGCGATGCTCGATTGAGTAGGAGACCCGCCCGCGAATCTTCCTGGCCGCCTCGTCGAAGCGCTGTTCCCCGAAAAATCCATCAAACCAGCGCACGGTCGCGCAAATGCCCTGATGCAATTGGCGTCGCGACCAGTCCAGGCCGAGCAACTCAATATCCCTTTCCATCGCGCAAGGGTCGGGTTCCTGCGCGTCTTCCAGCGCCATGACCGTGTCAGTTCCGACATCGACCTCCAACGCCGGCGAACCGGACGCCCGTGAGTCATCTCGGGCCTCGGACGCGGACGCGAAGAGCAGTACCGCCAAAAACAGCAACGGCCGGATCAGTCGGGCAGGCAGAGCTTGCACGGGTTGTGGTGTGGCTAACACACTTCTTCGAATCGGCCGCTGGACTCGGAGCGAAACAATGCGTCGATCACGCGCATGCCCTGAATCGCGTCTTCGACGCCGTAAGGCAGACGGATCTCTCCGCGCACGGCGCGCGAAAACATTTCTCCTTGCAGCAGGTACTGGTCGCTTTCCGGTACGACCTCGGTGCGAATGCCGGCGCCCGCCAGCGAAGAGCCATCGTCGATAGACAGCAGGGTCTTCCCCCCTTGCGGTGCGTTCACCGGTATCTGGAGTTCGATGCGACCCATGGTCCCGCACAAATGCAAACGCTGATATGGCGTGCACTGGGTTGACACCATGAAATCGAGATGGCGGCCGCCACCGAAGTCGACCAGCGCGCTGGTGAGCCGGTCGGTGTGAAATTCCGGGTCGCGATCGATCAGAGCGATACCGCGCCGCGGTTCGGCTTCAAAAAAGAAGCGGCCGGCCGTGATCGAATAGCAGCCGATGTCGTAGAGCGCACCGCCGCCCAGGTCCGTCTTGTTACGGATGTTACCGGCATCGGTATTGGAATAGCAGAACATGAACTGCATCGCGCGCAAAGTACCAATGTCACCATTGCGCACCCGTTCGCGCGTGCGCAACCACTGCGGGTGGAAGCGCACCATGAAGGCTTCCATGATCAGCACCTTGCCCGAGGCCGCCTGCAACTGCGCTGCCTGCTGCGCATTTAGCGCGATCGGCTTTTCGCACAGCACATGCTTGCCCGCCGCCGCTGCCTGCAACGTCAGCGGAACATGCAGATGGTTGGGCAGCGGGTTGTAGATCGCCTCGATCTCCGGATCGGCCAGCAATTCCTCGTAGCTTCCGTAAGCCTTCGGGATGCCGAGGGCGTCAGCCGCCTTGCGCGCCGAATCGATCGATCGCGATGCGATGGCGCGAATATCGCACCAGGCGCTCTTCTGCATCGCGGGCAGCACTTTTTGCAACGCGATCTTTGCTGTCCCCAGAACACCCCATCGGACTTTGTTCATGCACTGCTTTCGCCCCGGAAATATGCCGGAAGTTTAACCCGGGCCGGCCTGAAACCAGAAGGAGCGACTGGTCTGTCGTTCCCAGGGCAGCCCGAGCGCATTCCGTTGCCTTCGATTCAATCGTTGCGCCGGATGCCGGTGCGTTCTGCTATCGTTACCGGCCTGGCTCGGCGCGGTGCGGCCCTGGCAGCAATCTACCGAAGGAATCCATGATTCAATCTGCAAATTCTTGCCATGCGCTTCCGTGCACGGAGTACGACGCGCTGCCGGAGCGCGCGCGAGGACTTGCCGGAGCGCGCCTCCCATGAACGCGCTTCAATCCTGGCTTGCTCTTCGTGGCCGGGGATTCTCGCTGCGGCTCCACACCCTGACGCGCGTGCTGCATCTCGCCATCGTGGTCACAACCAGTGCGCTCACGCCATCCACGTACAACAAGGCCACACGGCTGGTCATCGAGAAGCAGATCTATTTCACAGCCTGGCAGATTCTGCCGGGTTTCGCCGTGTTTTCGGCGTTGTTCAGTTTTCTCATCATCGATATCGTGGCATCGGCCGGACGAGAATACGGGTTGTACGAGTACTCCCTGGAATTGATCGTGCGTGTTTTGATTCTCGAAATCCTGCCGCTGATGACCGCCCTGTTCGTTGCGTTGCGCACGGGTGCGGCCATCAACACCGAAGTGGCATTGATGAGAATTCAGAAAGAGCTCGACGCGCTTCAGCGCATCGGAGTGGACCCGATGCGTCTCGAGCTGCTGCCGCGCGTGATTGGTGGCACGGTGTCGGTGGCGGCGCTAACCGCCGTCAACGTGGTGGTCGCGCTCTGGATATCGCATCTGGTGGTCATAGAGCTCAATCCGTGGACGCTGACCGCCGGCGACTTCACCCAGATGATCGGGAAGGTGCTTGATGTGGCGACGATTGCGGTACTGTGGCTGAAGACTCTGGCGTTCGGGCTCGCCGTAACCGTAATCCCGATCGCCTCGGGTATGGGCATACCGCAGAAGCTGTTCTATGCGCCAATCGCCGTGCTGCGTGGAATGGTGCGGCTGTTCTTCGCGCTCATGCTGATCGAAACCATGGCGATCACCGTGCTGTACATTTGATCCCATGGCGACTGAGAACGCGAAACTGGCAAGAACAAAAAGGGTGATCCTGGTGGCCGACGACGCGGAGCGCCGGCGGCTGATCGAAGCGCATCCGCAGGCCATTCTGGTCTCCGAAAGCCTGCCGCTGCGCGCAAATCTCTCGGTTATCGAAAACATCACCGTGGTGCTGCAGTTTCGAACCAACACCTATATCGGTGAAGCCGATGATAAGGCCTGGAACCTGTTGAGCCAGATAAACCATACCGGGTGCGCGGAGCGCCGCGACCCCGATCTGAGCTATGAGGAGCGCTTTGTTGCCAAGCTGTTGCGGGCCATGGTGCTGGCGCCGGCCATAATCGTCATTGATCGCCCGGCGCAACTTCTGCCGGACACCAACTATCCTTATTTTCTCAGCAAGTTGCTGCTGAAACTCGAAGGCCGATTCGAGCAGTGCTGGATTTTGGACTACGCATGGAACGCCCCCCTTTACAACCACCGCGGGTAGCGCACCTCGGCGTCAAGGTCGGGGCGCTGCTCATGCTCATACCGATCCTGGCCATCGGATTGCTGCTCTACGCGCTTTACGCGCGCGGAGTATTCGAGCGCACCCAGACGCTGACCCTGATTGCGCCCGATGCGGAAGAAGTGGTGATAGGCATGCCGATCATGTTTTCCGGATTTCCGATTGGCAAGGTGTCCGGCATGGCGCTCGATGAGGATGGCCGCGTGCGTATTGAAGTGCGAATCATCCAGAAGGATGCGCGCTGGTTGCGCTTGAGCAGCGAGTTTTCCCTGGAAAAACAGATTCTGGGCGGGGCAAAGATTCGCGCCGTTTCCCCCAGGATGCAGGACCCGGGGCTCCCGGCCGGATCGGTTCGTCCGCTGGTGAGCAAGGACGCGGCCCAGGATATTCCGCAGGTCATCGCCCGCGCGAATTCCATCCTGAAAAGCATCGACGAAATCATACGACCGGACTCGAGCTTCAACCAGACGCTTGCCAATCTGAATTCGGTTACCGGGCGCATGGCCGGCGAGCACGGGGTGTTGGGCAGTCTGACCGGTAATCCGGATGACGCCGGAAAAGTGGTCGATGCCATAGACAATGTGAACAAGCTGCTCGCTTCTCTCAACGGCGTTGCCGCCCGCGCGGACGGCATTCTGCTGAAGGCCGACGACAGCATGTTCGGCCAGGACGGCGTTATGGATGAAGCGAAAAAATCCATATCACAGTTGAATTCCCTGCTCACCGAAGCCCGCGCAAGCTTGAGGCAGGCCGATGTGGTGCTCGCCGAGGCGCAGGCCGGCACCACGGCAATCACCAGCGCAGCCGGCAACATAAAGGATGCCACCGGCGATCTGGGAGCGCTGCGCGCGGAGGTCGATGAGAGCATTCGAAAGGTCAGCATCTTGATCGAGGAAATCAATCGCAAATGGCCGTTTGCGCGCAAGACCGGGGTCGTGCTTCCGTGAAACGCGTCGTGTTCGCGGCGATGCTGTTGCTGCCGGCTTGCGCCAGTGGCCCGATGCCGCCAACATGGCAGACGCAATCACATGCGGCCATGGAAGCATTTACGCGCCACTATTTCGAGGGCGATACGCAGCGCTCCAATCGTGAGTTGGCCGAAGCCAGGGCCGCGGTGGCCGCCACCGGCAGTCCCGAACTTGCGGCGCGCGTGGAGCTGGTGCGCTGCGCACTCGCCACCGCCGCGCTGGACTTCGATGCCTGCGCGGAGTTCGATGCCGCGAAGAATGATGCGAGCGCTGACGATCAGGCCTATCGGGCGTTTCTGGGCGGCAATTGGCAGGATCGGGATAGGTCTGCTTTGCCGGTGCATTATCGGGCTGTCGTCTCCGCAGGCGACGAAGCCGCGCGCAACAAATCCATGCAACAGATTCATGATCCGGTTTCGCGTCTGGTGGCGGCTGGCGCCTTGTTCCGCCTGGCGCAGTTATCACCGGAAGGACTGGACAGCGCCATCGACACGGCTTCCGCGCAAGGCTATCGCAGGCCGCTGCTGGCCTATCTGAACGTTCAGGCCAACAATGCGCAAGCGTCCGGGGATTCGGCGGCGCTGGCATCGATTCGCAAGCGCATCGAGCTGGTCTTTCGGTCTTTGCCGGCGACCCGGTGAAGAGCGTGTCGCGCATGCGAGTTACGAGGGTCTTTCTCCGGACGCTGCCGCATTGAAATTTGCTGGATTGACGATCACATGGTGGTTTTTCGGCTATCTTGCGATCGTGATCGCGACCGCCGCATTGCTGCATTATTTGCGCCGCATGCCGCGCTTTTTCAGCCTTGCATCGCTTCCCGGCACGATTGGCCATGAATTGCTGCATTTGCTGATTGGCACGCTCACCCTGGCCAAACCGGTGAAAGTTTCGCTGATCCCGAAATTCCATCGCGATGGCTCGGCAACGCTCGGCTATGTCAGGTTTTCCAATATCCGCTGGTACAACGCACTGTGGGTGGGAGCTGCTCCACTTCTTGCATTGCCCGCCGCAATCTGGCTGGTGTATTACCGCTCGGCCCAGATTCCGCCTTTGGCCTGGCGGGAACTTGCCTGGAGCTATGTCGCGGCGAGCTTGATTTATTCCTGCCTGCCGTCCAGCACGGATGTCGAAATGGTCTTGTCGAAACCGATCGGACTCGCGTTCTATCTGGCGAGCGCGGTACTACTGACCTCGGCCTGGCTGAGGATGTCGGGATGATCCACAGCGGCAATTGCCAAATCGATACGGGCGGTATGGCGACGCAGTTGGATTACAAGGCACTATAATCGTTTCCGACACCAATCTATCGAGTTCAGTCCCGAATGAAATCCAGCGCTTTCTCTACCCGTGTCCTCATGAGTCGCGCGCGCCGGCTCATCGAGCGAATCGCCAACCGGCTGAGAAGCAGCTTCTATTTTTATCTGGCGGTGGTGATCAGCGTGCTCGCAATCGCGGATGCGTTCACCCTGCGCTCGGTGGTGGACATGCGCCACAAGGCTTACGACCTCATGGTGCGCTACCGGATCGTGCAACCGGCAGCCGACGAGCAGATCGTGATCGTCGATATCAACGAGGCGAGCCTGGCGGCAATGGCGGCGGACTATGGACGCTGGCCCTGGCCCCGGCAAGTGCTTGGCGAATTCCTTCAGCATCTGGAAACGCAGCAACCCAGAGCGGTTGTGTTCGATGTCCTGTTCTCGGACGCGGACGTCTACAACCCGGACAGCGATACTTACTTCGCCGAGGCCGTTGCGCAGACGACCAATACCTACTTTCCCTGGCTGCGCCTGGCGCCGGCCAGTGACCAGCTTTCCGAGCTGAAACCGTCGATGATTCCGGGCGCGAAGCGCATTGAGGGTGTGCCCGAAACCCAGGGAACGCTTGCCGCCGTGCTGCCGTTTTTCAAGTCTGTGATGGAGGCGGGCCGCATCGGCACCCACAACATCTATCCCGACAGCGATGGCGTCGCGCGCAGCTATCGCATCTATCATGATGAACAGGGCTGGCGCTTGCCGTCATTGCCGTTGCGTCTGGCCGCGGACCTCGGATTCACTGCACAGCCCGGCGCCAACATGCTGCTCAACTGGCGCGGGCGCCCGTTCACCTACCGCTATGTGACGTTCAGCGACCTGTTCCAGGACATGCAGAGCAAGGATCGCAAGCGGGCGCAGGACGAGTTCGCCGGCAAGATCGTCATCATCGGATCGACCGCGCCGAGCCTGTTCGATATCAAGGCGACTTCGATGGCGCGCGAATTTCCCGGCGTGGAAATTCTCGCCACCGCCATCGATAACCTGAAGCATGATGACTATATCCGTACTCCGGCGTCCAGCATTCCCAATCTGATCATTGCATTGCTGATCATCTGGGCTACCGCAATCGCGTTGTACCGCGATCCGGATTCCGATCGCTTCAATCAGGTGTTTGGTCTGGCGCAGTTCGGTTTACTGGGTTTTTCCTACGCCATCATCAATCTCACTCCCTACAATCTGAACCTGGCCGGTCCGGTTCTGATCGGCTTCATCTATTTTTCAATGGCCAAGATGTATTCGCTTGCGACCGCCCGCGCGTTGGAGAAGAGCGCGGTGGCAACCACGCTGCGGGCCGGCCATGTCAATGGGGCGACGCTGGCGGTATTTCAGTTTGACGGCGGAGCCGACCCGGTGGGTGGGCGCTTCCTCAAGCGCTTGCGCCGGGAAATGCTCAAGCGTGCGCGTGAGCCCATGCACGTGGACATCGTCAAGGGCGGACAGCGCGGTCTGTGGGGATTGTTCGAGGCTACGGTGACGGCCTCCTGGGCTTATTCGCTGGATGACCCGCAGCGCAAACAGCGGGTGGACGAGGATTCGCGCGGTTTGCAGGAGGCGATGCCGGCGCTGATCGAGCGCCTGAGTGGCGGCAACGAGACGCTGGTGGGCAAAGCGGTCCGTTCCGGGTCCGTTGGTGCGGCTGGAACGCAAAACGCGCGCGCGGAATGGCGCGCCTTGTTTGCCACCGCAATCGGGGTGGCCAGCCGGGGCGAAGACTGAATCGATTTTTTTGAAGGAGCAGTCATGCGAAAAGTTTTTACATTACTGGTGAGCTTGCTGTTGGCAGTGACCGCGGCCAGCACACTCGCGCAGGAAGGAAAAGGCGTTGTACTCAAGGCGGATAAACTGGTTGCCGAGCCGTTTGCTGATGCCAAACAGGTGGGCGCCGTGGCCAAGGGCGATGCGGTGGTGATTTTGAAGAAAAGCGGCGGCTGGTTTCAGATCAAGGGTGCCGGTGCGCCGGGCTGGGTGCGCATGCTCTCGGTGCGTCGCGGCGAAGCGGCCAAGGGCAACGCCGCCAAGGATGTTGCCGCGCTGTCCACCGGGCGTGCCGGCACCGGGCAGATCGTGTCCACCACCGGAGTGCGCGGTCTTGGCGAAGAAGACCTCAAGGCGGCACGCTATGACGAGAACGAACTGAAGAAGGCCGAGTCCTTCCGTGTTTCGAAAACCGATGCTCAGGCATTCGCCCAGAAGGCCGGCTTGCAGGTGCAGACGGTCAACCATCTTGCCGTCAAGTGAGGACGCAAATGAAGAACCTCATTCTGATCTCGATCCTCGCCGCGTTGAGCACGTCATCGCATGCTGTCGATTTCGACAAGTTGAAGAACCTCCGCGACCTGATCAAGAAACCCGCTGAGCAATCGAAGCCGGCACCGCAACAGGCGGCCACACCCGAGGCCTCCGAGCCGCAACTTCCCTCGATTCCCCCGATCGGCGATGTCCCTGAGGCGGACGAGGTTCTGATCGGGCGGCACATCGCTGGAAATCTACTGGGAGCGGCACCGCTGGTGAAGGACCCGGCGCTCCAAGCCTATGTCAATCGCGTTGGCCGCTGGGTGGCCAGTTCAAGCGAGCGGCCGGATTTGAATTGGACCTTCGGCGTGATCGAGTCGAATGATCTCAATGCGTTCGCCGCGCCCGGTGGATTTGTCTTCATCACGCGCGGTCTTTACCAGTTGTTTCGCGAAGAAGCCGAGCTGGCCGGAGTGCTGGGGCATGAGATCGCCCATGTGGTCAAGAAACATCACCTCAAGGTATTGCAGAAGAGCCAGGCCATTGGCGCCGGCAGCGACTTGCTCAAGAAGCGCTTCGGCGACAAGAAAATCGCCAGGAGTCTGATCGGCAATGGCGCCGAAATCATGGCGCGCGGTCTGGACAAGGACGCCGAATTCGAGGCTGATCGGGTGGGCGTGGTGCTGGCGGCCCGCGCCGGTTACGACCCGTTTGGTCTGCCCGCCGTGCTGCAGGAAATCAGCGATGCCGCGGTCAACAGCGGCCAGGTGGCGCTGCTGTTCAAGACCCATCCGCATCCGGATGATCGTCTGGCGCGTCTGGGCGAGGCGATGGGCGCACATTTCGATGGTTTGAAAGACGCAAAGAACCTGGGCGATCGCCTGGTCAGGATTCCGTAGCCTGATTGAAAACCGGGGAATGCATTCGCCAAGCATGCATTAGACGGCACGACCAGCCTTGGTACGCTGCGCAAGTAATAAGTAGGACAATTCGATTCATCTGCGAGGTTCGCTCCGCTCAGCCGCAGGACCGGCTGATTGGGGATATGCGAACCCGCCAACTGCATGTTTGACGGAGCAGGCGAACTACGGGAACTTAAGCGACAGCCGGAACCG
>JANLTJ010000272.1:0-21909 GCA_031362885.1 Betaproteobacteria bacterium | reverse complement strand
GAAGAAACCCTTGCTGAATGCCGCAATACGCTGCACCCCGTCGATGCCATTCAATTCGGCGGCGAGCGCGTTGCCGCGCGGAAAACGCTCGAAGTTGATGCGCGGCGCGGCATCGAGCAGCGAATAGAAACCTTCGTGGTATTGATCATCTCCCATTGCGATCACACGCCAAAGAACCGAGTTGAACGGCGCTGGGGTGACCAGTACGCGTTCGGCGGCGATGCCCTGCGCAGTGAGCGAGCTCCGGGCGATGCCATCCACATACTGTTGCGCGGCGAAACCCCAGGCGAGATAAAGGGTACTGAGCACAATGCCGGCGGCGTTGGCCGCAAGGCCTCGGGCGTTTCCCCGGGTGACCAGTGCCCAGCCTGCACCCACCAGCAAGGGCAGTGTGTACAACGGGTCGATGATAAAGACACTGCCAACGCCGAATGGATGGTTCGAAAACGGCAAGGCGAGCTGCGTGCCGTAGACCGTCATGGCATCGAGCAGCGGATGCGTGACCAAGGCCAGCCAGATGGCGAGCCACCAGCGCCGCCACAAAGCCCATTCACCGTGCAGGCGGGCGATCGCGGCGGCGAACGGCAACGAGAATAGCGTCAACCAGAACGGTGCATGGGTCTCGGCACGGTGCAGCACCATGTTGCGGATCGGGTCGCCGTGCTCGATCAGTACGTCGAGGTCGGGCAGCGTGCCCGCCACCGCTCCCCACATTGCCGACTTCCACACTGCGCTGCGCCGGCCCATCGTAACTACGCCAACGGCGGCGCCAAGTGCAATCTGCGAAAGAGTATCCATGGTTCACCAGTTTAAACGCAGAGGGCGGACTAAATGAGGAGCGCGAAGCCTTTGTGTTGACCGGCGTAAGCAGTTTGCACTGCGGGCGGGTCGGGGTATGGCTCGCGCCAGGTTTATGCATGGCATCGATAAAAACAAGTTATTTTTAATTATGCGTTGTTCTCCGTAAAGTGCACCCATCGCTGTTGAGCCTGATCCGGGATTGACCCGGATGCACACGGCGATGAGTCTCAACTCACTGACAAAGGAGCAACACATGTAAGCCGGTAAGAATTTGAAGTCCGTCATAGCCACTTGCGCCAAGTTTTCCCTGCCGATGAGCGCCATCGCGGGAGGCGGACATATTTGGGCGAAGAAGCAGGAGCAAGTCAATCTGGATCAAACCATGACTTCGAACTCCGCCGTGGAGAAGTACACCCGTAACTGGGTTCAATTCGACTTCAATGGCGACAGGCAGATTTCGGCGACGGAAATCCAGGATTACCTGGATGGCAAGATCGCGCTCAATGGATTCGATTCCGCCCAGCTTCCGGTGGGACTCGCGGGACTTGAAGACACAGCGCCGAAGGCACTGTCTTCGACGGATATGGGCATGCACTACGCTCACGGACCGGGCAAGGACAATCCATCGGCGAAGGTCTTCATTCCGGGCGAAACCTATACCGAGGTCATGCCCAAGAAAGTCAGCAACAATCCGAACGTCAACAAACGAGCCATGCTGCTTGAAGTAAAGAAAGCGATGCTGGAGACAGATGGCAAGGCCAGGTAATGCGCTACAACGACACGACCGGCGGACGAGCAGGGATTGACCCGCCGGCATGGGGGCGGCCGTTTCCGTCCACCGCACGCGGCCGCCACGCCCGATCAACCGGTCTCACCGCGACGTCCTCTGGTCTTGACTCGCGCCTGGTCCAGTTCCGCCTGAATCGTTTTGGCCTCTTCGATCATGTAGTCGAAGAACGTGCGGGCAACCACCGAGAGCTTCTTGCCTGCCGGATGCACAAGATACCAGGCCCGCAGAATCGGAAATCCCTGTACATCGAGCACGGCCAGCCGGTCTTGCATCGGTTCGAGCAGCAGTGAATGCTGCGAGACGACTGACAATCCCAGCCCGCCGGCCACCGCCCACTTGATCGCCTCGTTGTTGCCCAACTCCATTTTGATCTGTGGCTTGAATTTCTGTTTTACGAAAAACTCTTCAGTGGCAATCCGGGTGCCCGATCCGGTTTCGCGCAGAATGAAGCGCTCGTCCGCCAATCGTTCCAGCGAAATATTCCGCTTTAAAGCCAGCGGATGATCCTTTGGGGCGATGACCAGCAGCGGATTTTCAAGAAAGCGATGTTGAACCAATTCCATGTGTCTGGGCGGAATCCCCAGAATATAGAGATCGTCGAGGTTGTCCGCCAGGCGCTCGATCACGCTGTTGCGATTGAGGACTTCCAGCGCCACGTCGATGCCGGGATAGCGCTTGCAAAACGGGCCGAGCAGGCGCGGAACGAAGCAATTGGCGGTGGTGACGATGGCGATGCGCAGGCGGCCTGCCTTGACGCCTTTGAGATCGGAGATCGTCATTTCAAAACGGCTCCACACCTCGCTTAGCTCATTCACGGTCCGGTGCAATTCGCGGCCGGCTTCGGTGAGATGAATTTTCTTACCGACTTGTTCATACAACGGCGTGCCTACAGTGTCGGTGAGCTGCTTTATCTGGGCGGATACCGTCGGCTGGACAACATGCAGTTCGCGTGCGGCGCGGGTGAAACTGGCATTGCGGGCCAGCGACTCGAACAGGCGCAACTGGTTCCAGGTTACACGCATGATAAATGTCCTTTCATATAGAAACCTCTATTCCAATCGCCCCCAAACATCATGGTCAAACATGAACTCAGGCCTTCGGCCCGCATCCAACGCAGGCATTCCGGAAATCGCTTTCGACGAAAGCGGCCGGAGTCGAAAAACAACGGAGGTGGCACGACGTGTTCAATACATTGAGACAAGGTGGGAGTTTCTGGAGTGTGCTTGGCATGGCGATTGGCGCACTCGCTTCGTTCGTCACCCTGGCATTTATCGCAACCACCCATGTCAAGGCGGCCGAACGCGGCGTTGCCTACGTGACCAATCAGGAGGGCGGCGTCGCGGTTATCGACCTTGCCACCTTGCGTCAGATCGGCGTGATTGACGTGGAAGGCAAGGTGCCTCGCGGAATTGGCGTTACGCAGGATGGGCGTCATCTGATTGTGGCCAATCGTGATGGCGGCGATGTTTCCGTGATCGACACCATCACGCGCAAAGTCATCAAACACCTTGCCGTCGGGAAAAACCCGGAGTTTGTGCGCGTGCACGGAAAATATGCCTACGTCAGCTTCGAGCCGAGCAGCAAGGGCAAGCCTCCAGCGGCAGCGATGGCCGATGACGACGATGGCGACAGTGACAGCGACAGAGTTCCGGCCGAGATTGCGGTAATCGATACCGGCACCTGGCAAGTCCAACGTTCGATCAAGAGCGGGCCGGAGACCGAAGGCATTGAATTTTCCAGGGACGGCAAGCTCCTGCTGGTCACCAACGAGGGCGACAACACGGTCGCGGTGTACGAGTTGGCCACTGGCAAACTGGTGAAAACCATCGATACCGCGAATCTTGGTATCAGGCCGCGCGGAATCAAAGCCTCGCCCGACGGCGAACGTTACGTGGTTACGCTTGAGTACGGCGACAAATTTCTGGTGATCGACAAGAATCTTGAGCCGGTAAAAACAGTGGCCACGGGGAAGACCCCCTATGGCGTGGCCTTTGATCGCGGTGGCAACCGGTTGTTTGTGGCGGCATCGCGCGATAACGTCCTGCAGGTATTCGATGCGCGCACATACGATCTGATTCGCAACATTCCGGTCGGCGAGCGTTGCTGGCACTTTACCTTCACACCGGATGACACAAAGATTCTGGTGGTGTGCGGACGTTCCAACGACGTGCTGGTCTTCGATGCGAAAACCTACGAGCGCCTCGCGCGTGTTACGGATATGGCCTTGCCCTGGGGCATCGTGACTTACCCGAAAGCGATGGGAAGTTTGGATACGCCTTGAGCACATGGTTTCAATTTGGTCGCGCATAGGCATGGCCTCACTGGCGAACGTTATCAACGCAGTTCAACCCAAGGAGATGGAAATGAAAACTGGAATGAAAAGCAGGATTGGAATGGTTGTTTTGAGCGCAGCGGTGGCGTTTCCCGCGGTGGCTCATGCCGGTGCCTCGCACATCTTGTATCAGCAGAAGAAAGCCGAGATGGAAGCGCAGGCCCGGCAGCAGGCCGGTACCAGCACCGTCATCGACGTAATTCGTCTGCAAGGTCAGTTCGATACCTTCCTCAAGGCGCTTGACGCGGCGGACATGACCGATACGCTCATGCAGACGGGTATGTTCACGGTGTTTGCCCCGACCGACGATGCGTTCGCGAAGATTCCCGCCGAGCAGTTGCAGGCCTTGCTCAAGAACCCGGCCCAACTCAGGCAGGTCATCGGCTATCACATCCTGCCGCAGAAGAAATACGGCTGGGAAATGCGTCGCGACGCGGTGAAGACTCTCGATGGACGCACATTGCAGATCGCCCAATACACCGCGCCCGAGGATATTCGACTGAACGATTCGGTCGAGGTGCTCGAAGCAAACATGAAAGCATCGAACGGTGTGGTGCATGCGATTGATGCGGTTTTGATTCCGAAAAGTTGATCGGGTCTGAGCCAGGTCGAAGAGGGACGCCCGTGGCGCCCCTTTTTCCTTTCTAATATTTGACCGATCAGTGGGCCGCCTCCGACAGACGCCACGGATTGTTCAGACCGGCCGCCTCTGGCATTGGCGATCTCATTGAGCCTGCTTGTCCTTTCCCTGACGTTTGGCCCATTGGGCCTACAGGAATTGCTGCATCTCCTGCGCCGAGACAGAATGATCCTTGTTGGTATCCACCGCCGACCAATCGCGTACTTCCACACCGTTTACAATTTTCGTCCCGGCGACCGCTGCTGTTGACATGAGCAATCCAATCGCTGAAACCACGACAATGTTTCGCATGACCGATCCTTTCAATCAATGGTTGATGAGGTATCCACCATCGCGCAGGGCGCGCGATGAATCTGTTTGAGGCTTCCCGAAAGTGACAGTTCATCGCCGGTGATGATGCATTGTTATGCCCGCCACTGAGCTTCCTCCATGGATTTCAGGCCACGCTTTGCCAGCGCCATTACCCATGGCTCTTGAGAATCGCAGGAATGCGCGGCGGCGGCGCGCCCGGTATCAGAATTTTGCCGGACGCGAAACCTCGACTTCGCCGACAAACAAAATCATGGCGTAGTCGGCGTAGTAGCGTTCTTTCAGGACAGTGGCAATATCGCGTGCCGTATCGTTGTCGCAGACGACTTCAATGCGGATGTTCGCGTTATGCTCCCAGCCCGCGTTGCGTACTCCACGGCCGCCTTTTCCACGGGCATCGGTAATGGTGTAGCCGCGCGCGCCGAGCTTTTCGATCTCCCGCACGAGTTCATGCTCAAGCGCGGCTTCGGTAACGATGGTGACCAGATTTCGTTTTTCGAGAATCATGCTTGTCAGACTCCCAGGCGGTGTATCGCTTCCGCAATACGGTGATAGAGGGGAATGCCCACCAGAACATTGAACGGAAAGGTCACCCCCAGTGAGGCGGCAAGTGACAGGGCCGGATTGGCCTCCGGCACCGCCATGCGCATCGCGGCCGGCGCGGCAATATAGGACGCGCTTGCCGCGAGCGTTGCCAGCAGCATGGTGCCTCCGACCGACAAGCCCAATGCCCATGCCAGACCCGCGCCCAGGGTACCGGCAGCGAGCGGTGTGGCGATGCCGAACACGACCAGAAACAGCCCGTGAGACCGCAAACCGCCCATCTGACTCGCGGCGATCAATCCCATCTCAAGCAGAAACAACGCCAGCACCCCTTTGAACAAGTCAAAGAACAGTCCTTCGATGGGTTTAATGCCTTCGGCTCCCGCGATCCAGCCGATCAACAATCCGCCCAGCAGGAGCAAGATGCTCTTGCCCAGCAGTATCTCGCGGGCCATCGGACGCCAGCGCGTATTCCTGTTCACCCCGCGCGCCAGCAGGATGCCGACCACGATGGCGGGCATCTCCAGCATCACCAGCAGCACGGCGATGTGTTGCTCGAAGGGGACATCGCGCAGAGTCAGGTAAGCCACCGCAGCGGCGTAAGTTCCCACGCTCACCGAGCCGTAGTGCGCGGCAATGGAGGCCGAATCGGCGCGATTGAAACGTCCCGCGAAACGCAACACCGGGTAAATCATCAGTGGCAGACACAAACCCATGATTACCACCGCGGTTATCTGCGGCAACAATACGGCGAGAGTTTGATTGGCGAGCTCCACGCCTCCCTTGAGCCCGATGGTAATCAGCAGCAACATGCTGAGAAACTCGTAGATCGCCGATGGCAGCCGTAGATCGGCGCGCAGCAGGCCGGCGCCGAGCCCCAGCAGAAAAAACAGCACTATTGGATCAAGCATGGATGTTTGCATCATGGTTTGGAATGCAGGCGCAGGTTCTCAATCTCCTGCCGCAAAGCGCGAAGCTCGTTCAGGATCAACTGCGTTTGAGCCGCGCCGTCTTCTTTTATGTCGTCGGTGACTCGCGATTGCATGGCGTTGACGACCACGGCGATAAAGAGATTCAACACCATGAAAGTCGCGATCAAGAGGTAAGTGACGAAGAATATCCAGGCATAGGGTGCCTGTTCCATCACACCTCGTGCAATCTCCGGCCAGCCTTCGACGGTCATCACCTGGAAAAGAGTAAAGAGCGATGCGCCAAGACTGCCAAAGTATGCCGGCGCAATCGCACCGAAGAGCTTGGTGGCCATGACAGCCGAGACATACAACACCAGCGCCATCAAGCCGATGATCGACGCCATGCCCGGTATCGCCTTGAGCAAAGCGCCCACCACGCTGCGCATGGAAGGAACCATCGAAACCAGCCGTAGTACGCGCAACACCCGCAGCGCGCGCAGTATACCGACCGCGCCACTGGAGGGCAGCAGCGCGATGGCTACCACCACCAAGTCGAACACGCGCCAGGGGTCGTGGAAAAAACGGCGGCGGAAGACGAACACCCGCAACAGCAATTCGATGACGAATACCGCCAGCACGGCCCGATCGAAAGCGAGGAGAAAGCCGCCGAGTCGGGCCATGACCGCAGCCGAGGTCTCCAGCCCGAGCGTGATCGCATTGGCTACGATCAGCACGATGATCATCTGGTCGAAGCGTGGATGCTCGATCAGCGCGCGCGCACGCGCGTGCCACTTCGATTGCGTGCCCTGCAGCGCCGCGCTCATCGTGAATATTAAGCCTTTGCTTCGCGTTTGGAGAACAGGCTCGCCACCACAGATCCCGCGAGAATGAGGACAATGACGGCGAGCATCCAGAGAATGGGAATCTTCCAGAAATCCATGATCATCATCTTGATGCCGACCAAGGTGACGATAACGGCCAGACCGTAACCCAGCAGATGGAAGCGATCCGCCATGTCTGCCAGCAGGAAATACATGGCACGCAAACCAAGAATGGCGAAGGTATTCGCGGTAAAGACGATGAACGGGTCGCCAGTCACCGCGAAGACTGCCGGAATGCTGTCCACCGCAAATATCAGGTCGGTCACTTCAACCAATACCAGCACCAGCAGCAGCGGCGTTGCATAGAGCATGCCGTTGCGCCGTACCCAGAAGCGTTCGCCGTCCAGAGACTCGGTAACCCTGAACCGGGCTCGCATCCAGCGCAATACCGGATTGGCACCCAGATCGGGCTTCTTGCCCACGAACAGAAACATTTTGATGCCGGTTAACAACAGGAAGGCGCCGAATACATAGAAAATCCAGGAAAACTGCTGGATCAGGACCGCACCGAGATAGATGAGCACGGCGCGCATGATGATGGCCCCGACAACGCCCCATAACAGCACGCGCTTCTGGAACTGCGCCGGCACTGCAAAGTAGGTGAAAATCGTGACCCAAACAAAGACATTCTCGATCGCCAGACCCTTTTCAATCAAATAACCGGTCAGATACTCTAGGGTTTTCTTCTGCGCAATTTCGGCGCCGTACAGCCCGCCCAGATGCCACCACAGCCAGCCGCCAAACGCGAGCGCGGCGGCAAACCAGATCACCGACCAGATTGCGGCTTCCTTGACCGAAACCTTGTGTGCGCCCTGCACCTTGAGGGCAATGAAATCCACCAGTAGCAGCACCACGACCAGCAGGGTGAATCCGGCGTAGAGCAACGGTGTTCCGGTGTGCGCGATCCCGATCATGCTGTGCGTTCCTTCAACTAAACAGCCGCGGCCAGAGCTGGGCCGCTTCCACGGCAACGATCACCGCCCAGACCGCGATGCTGATGCCCACCGCTGCTGCGGCGATGTCCTTGATGATGCCGATTTTCTCGTTATGCCGCGATTCGACGAAATCGCACAGCGCTTCGATGGCGCTGTTGAACATCTCGGCGATCAGCACCAGGCCGGTGGCGAACAAGATCAGCAAAGCGTCCAGCCATTGCCGCAGCCAGAACGCGGCAATGAGTATCACCGCGGAAAGTACGAGTTTGTAGGCGACACTGAAGTCGTAGAGCGCGGCGAAACGCAGTCCCGACCAGACGGTCTTGATCTTGCGAAGCGGGTGATAGCCCGGCTCGCCGGTGCCGAGAAATTTGTTACGCATGCCGGGGCTTTTTCCAGAACACGACCGCAAGGACCCAAAGCGCTGCGGCGACAGTCCCGGCCACAACATCGCTGGGAAAATGCACCTGTAAATAGAGCCGCGATGCCCCCACGAGCGCGATGAGCATCAGCGCGGCGGCGAACCAGAATCCGCGTTGGGATCGCGGCGTCAACAGCCAGACCGCTGCCAACGCGAACGCCGTAATCTGCATGGCATGCCCGCTCGGATACGAGGGGTCGGCGGGCATTGCCACGAGCAACTCGCCGGACGGCGGGCGCTCGCGACTGATCAGAAATTTCGCACCGTATGCCAGCACGCAGCTGCCTCCGAAGGCAATCGCGAAGCGCAGCGCATCTTTTGTGCGTCCTTGCATCACCAGGCCGATTGCCGCTGCCAGCGCCGCCGGCAACAGCAGCCAAAGCGAGCCCAGCCAGGTCACCGCGGAAAACAACGTGTCCAACACCGGCGTGTCCACCGAAGCAAACCAGCCGAGCAGGCGCGAATCCCAGGCTGCGGGCGCGCAATCGCCCGCTGCACAGTCCAGGGCTGCGCCCAAGGCCAGTACCGCGATACCGGCGCTGGCGAGCAATATGGAGTGGCTGCGCACGGCGTGGACTATGAACTGCGCACCAGCGCCATGATCTGACCGGCGTCTATCGTGCCCGCCTTTTGCTGAATTTGCGGAAGATATTGCGCTTGTAATTGTTTGGCGGGGCCGAGCAGATCGCGGAAACTCTCCTGCAACAACGCAGTGCTCATGGTGCGCCCGCCCGCGTAATAGCGCTTGGCGATTTGTCCCAGCGCGTAAGTCGTTGCGAACGAGAACGCGGCTCCGGTGGCGGCGCGTCCGAGACTGCCCACCATGCGGCCGGCAGCCTTGCCGAGTAAACCGCCCAATAATTTGCGGCCGATTTGTTCAAGGTATTGCGAAGTGAGGCCCACGCCGACGGTGGCGAGAAATTCCTTGATATGGCCTTTGTCCAGTTCGTTGCCGTAGGCCTTGCCGATCCGGTACACCATCTTGATCTGCAGGGGAATGATCGCCATGGACGCCCAAGACTGCGGCAGCAGTTCAAGCGCGCCATTGAGTATCGAGTATTTGAGTATGGACTTGTCGAGCTCGGTTTCGGAAATGTCCGGTATGACGCTCGTTCCGGCAACGCGGCCAGCGGGTTGAGCCGGTTGTCGCACTTTCACCAGCGCGGGTAGTGAGGCTCCTGCGGCGGCCGCCAGGGGTTCGGCAGCCAGCGGTTCGGCGGCCAGGGCATCGGCCTCGCGTTCCACTTCCGCAGTCTGCGCGGCACCCAGCCCGAGTTTGTTTTTCAATTCAGCAAGAAAGCGGCGCTCGGCGTCGCTTTGCGTGCCGTCGGCATCGCACACGCATACCGCCATTTCGTAGGCGAGCTGCCGGTGATCGGGATCGTCGAGCGCGGCGGCCGCATCGCTCAAGCTGACCCGCTTGAGCAACACGTCCTGATACAGGCGCGCAAGATCGGGCGTGTGAGCCTCATCGGCCAAAGATTGTGTCAGTTGGCGGATATGCTCGCGTTCGCGTTCATCCTTGTCGCCATCGGCAAACGCGGCGAACAGGGCGATGGTCAGCATTGATTTCTTCTGCTGCGGATTCATGGATTTCCTTTAGTCCTGAGTGGTCGATCCGATGGCACGGGCAGTGCGTTGTGCCGTGGCGAATTCGATGATCTCCACGCTGACGCTGCCGCCTTGTTGCTTCAGGTGCAGCTCATAGCGCATGGTCTGCGCCCGATACTCGTGCCGCTCTTCGTTCGCGGCCGCGAACAGCACCCGATGCGGCCATCCCTTTTCCTTGAAGCGCGCGTGGTAGTGGTCGGCCATCGGTCTGAAGGCGGCCCGGCCTTCAAACTGCGCTGCGCGGGAAGCGTCCTGCACCGCGTAGCGCGTGCGCACGAATCCTTCATACCGCGGCACATTGCCGGGATCCTCGCCCGGCACGTCGCTCATCGCCGTTTCTCCGGACAGGAATTTGTCCACCCCCTGAGCAATGCCCGGCGCAACCCCCTCGATTTGCCGGCGCACGTCGGGGGCTTTGGCGATCAGCGCCTCCTTCGCGACCGGTACCTGATTCGACAGCCAGCCGATAGCGGCTAAGCCTGCCCATATCGCCAGGCTGAGCGATACCAGAAAAATCGCGGCTCCGGCAATCAACACGGTCTTCAATCCCCGGAGGTTCTTCAGGGCGCCCATGCCAATAAGCACAAGGGGATTCACGCGCTGCTCCTGGCCGGCTTGCTGCCGCGCGTGGTCACCAGGCTCGCCGAGATGGACGAAACCAGAATCGCGGCAACGACGCCCAAGGCAATGCCCACCGGTATCTTGTAGACGTCAAGCAGCAGCATCTTCACCCCAATGAACATCAGAATAAAGGCCAGACCGTACTTGAGCAGATGGAAGCGCCCGGCCATATCGGCCAGCAGAAAGTACATCGCACGCAGGCCCAGAATCGCAAAGATGTTGGACGTGAAGACAATGAACGGATCGCTGGTCACGGCGAAAATCGCGGGTATGGAATCCACCGCGAATACCAGGTCGGTAAATTCGACCAGCACCAGCACCAAAAATAACGGCGTGGCGTAGAGCAACCCCGACTGGCGGATGAAGAATTTATCGCCATGATGCTCATTGGTGATGCGCATATGACCGCGCATCCATTTAAGAATCGGATTCTTGTTCAGGTCTGGCTCGCTGTTGGCGAACAAGAGCATCTTTATGCCGGTGAGCAGAAGGAATCCGCCGAATAAATACATGATCCAGTGGTACTCGGCGAGCAAGGCGGCGCCCACATAGATCAGCACCGCGCGCATGATGATGGCGCCCAGTACGCCGTAGAGCAGCACCCGTTTCTGGTACTCCGCGGGCACGGCGAAGAAACTGAAAATGGTGATCCACACGAAGACGTTGTCCACCGCCAGAGACTTCTCAATCAGGTAACCAGTCAGATACTCCAGCGCTTTTGCGTTGGCCACCTCGCGCCCAAAGTGTCCATTCAGATACCACCAGAACCAGGCGCCGAAAGAAAGCGCAATCGTGACCCACACGACCGACCAGCCGGCGGCCTCCTTGACGCCAACCTTGTGGCTGCCCTGCGTCTTCAACACCAGAAAATCCACCGCAAGCAATATCACTACCAACAAACTAAAGCCCAGGTACAGCGCCGGTGTGCCGATCGATTCAATGTTCATTGAAAGTTCCTGAATAGGTGTTTCTTACAGTTACGCGGTTGCGCCATAAGGGCTTACGACTGATTCATCCCGTTGGACGGGGAGGCAGCGATCAACGCTCCTGGTAGTCGGCTGCCTGCAGAGCGGAGATGCGCTCCTCCAGCGGTGGATGGGTCATGAACAGACGTCGCAGACCGCCTCCGCCGCCACCCGAAAACCCGGAAGCCGCCAACCTGGCCGGGAGCGCTGAGGGTTCTTGAATGGTCTGGAGCCTCCGCAATGCCGCGATCATCGCGGGCCGGCCCGCCAGGCGTGCACCGCCGATGTCGGCACGGAACTCACGCTGGCGCGAGAACCACATCACAATGACCGAGGCTAGTACCCCCAGTACCAGCTGGGCCACAATGTAGGTGACAAAAAAAGCCGGTCCCTGCCCACGCTCGGTCTTGAACACCAGACGGTCCACCACATAGCCAATGACGCGGGAAAAGAAAATGACAAACGTGTTGACTACACCCTGGATCAGAGTGAGCGTCACCATGTCACCGTTGGCGATGTGCGCGACTTCGTGACCCAGTACCGCTTCGGCCTCGGCCTGGGTCAGCTTTGACAGCAACCCTGAAGATACGGCAACCAGAGCGTTGTTCTTGTTCATGCCGGTGGCAAAGGCGTTGACCTGCGGCGAATCATAAATGGCAACCTCAGGCATCCCGATCCCGGCGGCTTGCGCTTGGCGCTTCACCGTTTCCACGAGCCAATGCTCAGCCGGCGTGCGTGGCGCATCAATCACCTTCGCGCCGACGGCGGTTTTAGCTGACCATTTTGATATGGCCAGCGAAATGAAAGCGCCACCAAAACCCATCACCGCCGCGAAGATCAAAAGCGCATTCAGGTTGAGCCCGTGCTCATTGAGGTAAGGTTCGACGCCCAATACACGCATGGTGACGGACAGCACCAGAACAATGGCAAGATTAGTGGCTAGAAATAGCCCGATACGTTTCATGGCGGCTCCTAATCAGACTTGATGCTGCTGGCTGATTCCGATTCCGATTCCTCGTCCCGAGGCAGCCCTGCACGCGCCGATCCGCCCGGACGGATATTTTCCCGCTGCCGCTCAAGGCTTCTGGCCACATTTCGCCCGATGCGTTCAGCCGCCCGTTCGATCACGGCATAAAGATCGCTCCCGGAATCTTCGACCAGGACAGGCTCGGCGTGCGCGAGCACGACCTTTATCCTGCAAAATTTGTCCTCGCCCCCGCGCGGACCGTTGCTATCGCCCAGTCGAACCACGACTCGCCCAATACGGTTCGTTGACCGCGTCAATTCAAACTTCAGTCGCCGCTCGGTATGGTCCAGGAGCCCGGCGGTAAGGGGGAACCCTCTGCACTGGATATCCATTCGCATGTGTCTTTCTCCCAAGTCAGTCCATGTGTACAGCGGAGGCGATGTTAGGGTTTCTTTGGCTTCATGTAAAATCGAATTATCTGTTCTTATTGATCGGATAAATCGAATGGTTTCCAGGATTAATTTCAAGCACCTTCACTACTTTTGGCAAGTGGCGAGGACCGGCAGCATCGCGCGCGCGAGCGCACATCTGAACCTCACGCCGCAAACGTTGAGCGGACAGATCGGCTTGCTCGAAGATGAGCTTGGGACACCCCTGTTTGCCAAAAGCGGCCGCAATCTCGAGCTGACTGATGCCGGGCGGCTCGCCCTTGGATACGCCCAGGACATCTTCGCCCTTGGGGCCGAACTTCAGGAGTCGCTGCGCAGTTATCCGGCCGGAGGGCGGCCGGTTGAGTTCCGTGTGGGCGTGGCCGACGCTGTTCCGAAAACGATAGCCCATCGCCTGATCGACCCGGCCACTCGTCTTCCCGAACCCGTGCGCATCGTTTGCCGGGAAGGGAAATTGGACAACCTGCTGGCACAACTTGCCGCGCACCGGCTGGATCTCGTCATCGCCGACGCGCCCATCCCGCCCTCAGTCAGCGTGCGCGCCTACAACCATCGACTTGGACAATCCGGCGTAAGCTTTTTTGCTGCACCCGGGCTTTCGAGAACTCTCAAGGGAAAGTTTCCCTACTGCCTGGATGGCGCACCAATGCTGATTCCCAGCGACGGCGCGGCAGTCCGGGCACAGTTGGATCGCTGGCGCGAATCGAACAAAATAAACCCTCGTATCGTCGGCGAGTTCGACGATAGCGCGCTGATGAAAACTTTCGGGGAGCACGGGGCCGGGGTATTTGTTGGACCAACGGTACTGGAAGCGGAAATAAAATCCAGATACAACGTGAAATCCGTGGGCCGCACATCGCAGATCGTGGAGGAGTTTTTCGCCATTTCGGTCGAACGCCGCGTAACCCATCCCTGCGTGATCGCCATAACTGCGGCGGCGAGAGATAAACTGTTTGCATAGCAGGGCAATGGTTGATATCGATCCGCGCAATGTGCGATGCGTGCACAGCCGTATTTTTTTCGAACCAATGACAGGGAGGCATCCTGACTGGGCTTCCGGTCCTCTGCCGATCAGCCGTTCACGCAGACAACCGGCGCGCGCCCTCAGGACACCGAGTCAGGGCTGATGGTCTGATTCGCGACGCGGTAGCAGTTCTTTCCTGACTGTTTTGCCTCGTACAAAGCCCGCTCCGCGGCATCGAACAGCAGGTCCGCACTCGCGCCATGTCGCGGGAAACAGGAAATGCCGATACTGACGCTGACCAAGTCAGTCGATCATGGGTACCTGTTGCCGGGAGGTCAACACCAGGGCGCGCGTTCGCAGGGATTTCTCATTTGCCCTTGAAGTCAGGTGCACGCTTTTCCCTGAAACTGCGCAAGCCGTCCTGAAAGTCCTCCGAAGCCAGCAATCGCGTCTGCGTTGAACCGAACAATGCTGCGGCAGCGGCTTGCCCGTCGCGCAGCGCGATGCGCGCATTCTCAATCGTTGCCTTCACCGCCAGTGGCGCCTGTGTGGCAATGATCCCGGCCAGCTCGAGCGCCCTTTGCCGCTGATGCCCCGGTTCAACGATCTCCTGAATGAACCCCAGGCGCAGCGCGGTAGGGGCATCGAACTCGTCTCCGGTAAGCAGATAACGCATGGCGTTCCCCCAGCCGGCGCGCTCGACCATGCGGATGGTCGCTCCTCCCGTGGGCATCAACCCGCGCTTGACTTCCAGTTGAGCGAAGCGCGTATCGGCGGCAGCGACCACGATGTCCGCTGCCAGCATCATTTCGATACCGAGCGTAAAACAAATGCCATGCACGGCAAAGACAACCGGCTTGCTGCGAAACGGCGCGCGCGAGGCAAAGGGATCGATTTCGCCTTCCTCCACCAGCAACGTATCGCCGCCAAGATAAGGCGCGACTTTGGGCAGATCGAGGCCGGCGGTGAAGTTCGCGCCTTCGGCGAACACCACCGCGCAGCGCGCCCGCGGCTCGTGTTCGTAGCGCGTGTAGGCCTGCGCCATGCCGCGCAGCATGGCCGGCGTGAAGCCATTGAGTTTCGCCGGACGGTCGATGCCGATCAGAAACAAGCCATCACGCAGCTCGGTGGAGATGCGGCCTTCGGTTGAGCTGGCGTGATCGCTCATGACAGGATCGCCGCGTTTGCTTTATAGGTGTCGCGCAGTTCGCGTTTGAGCACCTTGCCGATCGCATTGCGCGGAAGTGTCTCGACAAATTCAATGGCCGCAAGTCGCTGTGTTTTGCCGAGCTGATTGTTGGTCCAATCGAGCAGCGTCTTCGATAACAAGGCATCGCGTCGTTTGGGCACGACGAAAGCCACCGGGGTTTCGCCCCAACGCTCGGAGGGAACGCCGACCACGGCGGCTTCCGCCACATCGACATGCGCGCGCAGCACGGCTTCAAGATCGCTCGGGTAAACGTTGAAGCCCCCGGAGATGATCATGTCCTTCTTGCGGTCCATCAGAATCAGAAATCCGTCGTCGTCGAAACGGCCAATGTCGCCGGTGCGAATGAAGCGCCGGCCCGTGGCGTCGTGCCATTGCGCTTCGGCGGTTTTCGCGGGCTGATTGTGATAACCGGTCATGATGCCTTCCGAGTGGCCGACCACTTCTCCGGTCGAACCCGGTGGCAGTTCGCTCCCCTGCTCGTCGATAAGCCGGATATCGTGATCCGGCGCGGGACGGCCCACGGTGTGCAACTTGTCCGGATGCAGGTTGGCTTCCAGCACACAGGTGCCGCCGCCTTCGGTCATGCCGTAATACTCGATCAGGCGACCCGGCCAGCGCTTCACGATGTCGGCCTTAAGCTGGGCGGAAAACGGCGCACTGGTGCAGAACTTGGCGCGGAAACTGGTCAGGTCGTAGCGCTCGAATTCCGGCAACGCCATGATGCGTGAATACTGCACCGGCACCAGCATGGCGGTCGTCGCGCGCCATTGTTGCGCCAGTTCGAGAAAGCGCAGCGCATCGAATTTTTCCATCAACACCGCCGTGGCGCCCATCGCCAGCGTCGGCAGAAAACTTACCAGCGTGGTGTTGGAGTACAAGGGCGTGGAAACAATGGTAATCGAGTCCGGCTGGTAATCGTAGGCGGTGGCGCGCTGCCATTGCCGCCAGCGCATCAGGTTGGACTGGACGATGCCTTTCGGTGTGCCGGTGGTGCCTGAGGAGTAGATCAGATTAAACGGCGCGTGCGGCGCCGCTACAACGGCAGCCGGTGCGGCGCCGGCGGGCGCGAACCAGTGCTGGAAGGATTCTCCCGCGCCACCATCATCCAGCGCCACACTGCGCGCGACGATTTTCTCGCGCACCGGTTCCAGTGCATTCGCCACCCCGGCATCGAGGAACAGCAGTGGCGCCTGCGCGTCCGCGACCATGTTCGCGATAGCGCCTGCGGTCGATGTCGGCGCCAGCGGCGCCACAGCCAGCCCGGCACGCAAGGCGCCGATGAATATCACGGCGTATTCGATCGAGGTTGCGGCGCAAATAGCAATTGCCTGTCCCGCTCTCAAGCCATCGCGCTGCAAGGACGCCGCGGCACGGTCCGCCAGCGCATCGAGTTGCCGGTAGTCGAGCGAGCGCGCCTCCTGGCTAAGCGCGATATGCCTCGGGCGCTGAAGCGCATGCAGACGGATCAGTTCCGGCAAGGCATGGAAATCCTGCGCGAGAATGTCTTCCAGAGTCATGGCGTCGGTCATTTGGATCTTGCAGTGGATTGAATTCGTCCCGGTGTTGTTTACCGCTACGTCGATGGGGATGATAGCGGGAAGCTTGAATCGGGGCCAGACGCGGCTGCGAGACGCCACAGCGAGGTTACTTCGGCGGCGCGCGCGGCGTGCAAGGGATCGCCGGCATCCGAGACCTTGGGATGCCTGGGCCTGGCATCGACGCGGCCCACGACTTTGAGACCGCATTCCTCAATCGCGGCCGTCAGCTCGCCGCGCGAGCGCAAGCCCAGATGCTCGGCGAAGTCGGACATGATGAGCCAGCCCTCGCCGCGCGGAACCAGATGCGCCATCAGGCCACGCAGGAAGCCAAGCAGCATGCGGCTGTCCTCGTCGTACACCGCGGATTCGATGGCCGAGCCGGCACGCGCCGGCAGCCACGGTGGATTGCACACCACCAGCGATGCCTGGCCTTCCGGAAACAGGTCGGCGCGCACCACCTGCACCTGCCCGCTCACACCCAATCGATCGATATTTTCACGCGCGCATGCGAGCGCACGTGGGTCCTGATCCGTCGCCACGATATGCTCGATCTGGCGACGCGCGAGCACGGCGGCCAGCACACCGGTGCCGGTGCCGATGTCAAAGGCGACGAATTGTTCCTGCCCGGTCACCGGCAACGGCGCGGTGGCGACCAGGCTCACGTATTCCCCGCGCAACGGAGAGAACACGCCGTAGTGCGGATAAATGCGATTGTCGGGCGCATCACCCAGCGCCGGAATTTCGACCCCCTTCTTGCGCCACTCGTGCGCGCCAATGATGCCCTGCAACTCTCGTAGCGACGCCACCGAGGTACCTGCGTCCGGCGGACCCCAGACCTGTGCGCAGGCTTGTCGCGCATCAGGGGCGCGGCGCAGTGCAATGCCGTAGTCCGCATCAAAGGGAATCAGCAGCGCACCCAGCACGCGCGCGCGTTGCGATTGGCCCTGACGGTAGCGGTGAAACGCGTCCGCAGGCACCGCAGGCGATTGCTTCGCACGCGTTCTCTGCCGGTGTGCGGGAGTCTCACCAACACGCCGCGCCTTGGGATTGTCGGCGCGCCGTGCCAAGGAATCATCGGCGCGGCGCGCCATGGCCTGCAACAGCTGCGTGGCGTTGTGAAAATCGCCGCGCCAAAGCAAGGCTGTGCCTTCGCAGGCCAGCCGATAGGCAGCGTCGGCGCTCAGGGTGTCGTCCGCCAGCGTAACCCGCTTGGGAGGCGGCAGGCCGCGCTCTGAACGCCAGCGGGCTGAACAAGCGTTGCCGGCTTCTGTCCAGTCGATGGCAGGCGCTCGAATATCCGGGATGACTTGGGCTGACACGGCAGAGACTAAACAGGGATCCGACACATCGCCCGGCAAAGCAAGCTGCTCGCGCCCAGGCTATATCGCGCAGAGTCCGCCATCGGCCGAGTACAAGCCACCGGTGCAGATCGCGGAATCGTCGCAAGCGAGAAACAACATCACCCGCGCAATCTCTTCAGCCGTGCCATAGCGTTTCAAGGGCACACCAGCGGCGATCAGGTCGCGCGCCTTCTCCGGCGCGCCCGGAGAACGGCCCTCTTCGATGCTGCGCATCATGCGTGTTTCGGTCGGACCTGGCAGCACGCAGTTGACGCGAATATTGTCCGCTGCGCATTCGACGCTGGCATTGCGCATCAATCCGATCTCGGCATGCTTGCTGGCAATGTAGGCCGAATTGCCCTGCCCGCGCGCCTTGATGCCGCCAATCGATGAGGTGATGATGATGCTGCCGCCGCTGCCGCGGCTGCGGATCGCGGTAATGGCGTACTTCAGCCCCAGGAATACGCCGCGCACATTGACCGCCATCACTTCATCGAAAATCTCGACCGGGTAGTCAACAATCGGCGCATTCGCACCCTGGATACCGGCATTGGCAACAAACACATCGACTCCGCCAAACTGCTGTACCGCGCTCTCGAACAGGCGCCGATTGTCCTCGGGTCGCGATACATCGGTCACCAGATAGGCCGCGCGGCCGGGCCCCAGCTCCCGTATCGCCGATTTCAACGCCGAATCGCTTCGCCCTGCCAGCATCAGCCTCGCGCCTTCCCGCGCGAACAATGTGGCCGTCGCCAGCCCGATGCCGCTGCCCGCGCCGGTCACCACCGCAACTTTTCCGTCCAGTTTCCCCATGTCACCTCCGCGATAGCCAACGTCCGTCCAAACCAGCGTGCGAAGAATAAGCCGACACCTGACGATTGCCAAGGAATAAGCGGTACTGACCATTGCGCGCGATCCGCGGAACCTGCGGCGTCCCGGAACGACTGCTTCGAGATGCGAAGGAAGGGTCTTGGGTGCCGCGCCACGTGGCCTGGCTTCCAGGAAAATCGATCGGCAGCTTCAGACGGGAAACCGGATACGGCCTACTGCTTGAACAGTCTGATTTTCTCCCACACCAACTCACCGGTAACGCGCTCACCGCCAATGATCATGGGCGGGGTGCGCAGGATCAATTTGCCATCCTTGAATTGGTAGTAGCGCCGCTGCTCGGTGCCAACCCAGTTGGGCAGCAAGGCCTGGGTGACGGTGTGAGTGACAGTGTGTTCGCGCTCGTCGATCTTGTAGCTGCCATAGTAGGCCTGATAACTTTCGAACGCCGCTTTGATTTCTTCGGGGGTTCCGGCCATGCGGTCGGCAATGCCGAAGGGCCGGCGGCTGTTGTTGGCAAGCTGCGCGGACATGGTGCCCTGGGCGTCGTACATGAGGATGCCTTGTGGTTCGGTGCCATAGGGCGATGGGGCAAGGGAACCGTCCTGCGCCCGGAATTGGGCAGACACCAGGCGCCAGGCGCCGATGAATTTATCGGCCTCCATCATGGCATGCAGTTCGGTGCACAGCGCCGCGGTCAAAACAAAACCAAACAATCTCAGCATATAAGTGGGTGACTTCATGGATCGCCTCCGTGTGGTCCGCAGTTCCGGTGTTGGTGTATTTTTTCATGTGATCACGATGATGTTTCTATTTCGTTTCATGGCCGCAAGATTAAATGTGCCAGGTTGTTGTTCCGCGCTCCGCGTGGTTCAACGCCTGAGGTTCCCGGGCGCAGTGACGACGATGGTATCAGGGCTGCGTCTGCGCCGGCGGCCTGCCGATGACGAGATCCGGCTCACCATCGACGCCGAGGTGGGCGCGGCGCAGGAGAAATCGTACGCATCCATCCGGTGGATGAGCGCGGCACTGGTCGGCCTGATGCCGGGCGCAATGCTGATGGGTCTGCTGATCGGCGTGGCGATCTACCGCGGAGTACCAGGACCGATTGAACGTTTGCGGGCCCTGACCAAAGCCATGGCGCAAGGCGCACAGGTCGGTCCGGAACAGCTTTCGTTTAACGATGAGTTCAGCTCGCTCACGAAGACATTCTGGGAAATGGTGGCTGCGAGCAATGCGGCGGAAGAGCAGACCAGCACGCTGAATGCCAGCCTCGAACAGCTCATTGAGCAGCGCACCAGGCAGCTCGATCAAATGAACCGCTCTCTGGAAAGACTCAACCGGGATACGAGACAAATTCCGCGCGCCGTCGCGGCGAACGATTGGCGTTTGATCCGTGTATCAGATATACGTCATGCATGGAAAATCCCCCGGCCGCAAGAACATCGTCACGAGCGCTCGAGGCGTCGAATTGCGCGGGCTCGACTTCCTGGTCGAGCACGACATCGCTGCGCTCGGTGTTTTTGCGGTGGGGAAAACGAGTCTGGTTCGCCGCTTCGTCGAAAGCATGTTTTCGGACCAATACCAGACGACGCTGGGCGTAAAAGTCGAGCAGAAAATGCTGCGCGTGGATGGCCGGGTCCTGAACGTGATCCTGCGGGATATCCGCGGCGACGATGAACTGCAGGCGGTCGCTGCCAGTTACCTGCGCGGCATGTCCGGGTGTGTGCTGGTGGCGGACAGCACCCGGGAAAAGTCCCTTGAAATCGCCCTGGCCGTGCGCGCCGCAGCGGGAAAACAAGCCGGCAACATACCCTTCGTACTGCTGCTGAACAAAGTTGATCTCGCCGATCGATGGGAAATCGGCGCGACCGCGCAAGTGATGGCGCTATCCGGCATGCTGCCCGGCAGCGCGCAAGTCCCCGGTGCCGTGCAGGCCGCGCGGGACATTCAACAAGCCGTGAAAGCCCTGCGTGGCTCGCGATTTTCCCATCACAAGGAATTGAAAGGGGTCGGGATCGGAATGGCGTCGGGATTCGTGGCACTGGGTATTGTCGGCACCAGCACACGACGCTCGTTCAGCGCCATCGGCCACACGGTCAATCCCGCGGCCAGGCTCGAGTCCCAGGCCCAGCCCGGCCAATTGCTCGTGGACGAGAATTGTTACAGTCGATTGGGTTCGCTAAAAAATCACTTCACCCAGGTCACGCTTTCGCTCAAGGGCTTGTCCCGGGTCACCGCTTATTCCCTGGATCTGGTCCAGGCGGCGGGGATCGAGGAGTAACCGGGAGAGCGAATCCCGCTCACTAACTCGCCCGACCTCATTCGCAGCCCGTGGAAACTACGCCTTCACCCAAGTCTCGCTAAAGGCGAGAAATGCCGTACTGCTGTCCTTTTTGCCGGCAAATTCTCGCGGGAAGGCTTTGCCCGAAACCCGGTTGCCGTTGATGGTCGCGTTGCACGCCCGTGCATCGACGAACAGCGAAATCATTTCGTGCTTGCCGGTAGCCGAGTGCTCTTTGTCGAACTCGACCAGGAAAGGCGCGCTCAACTCATTCCATGCCAACTGAACCTGACCGATCGAAGAGCGGAACCACTCGGTGTGAGCGCCGCGACCGTCGCCGCCAGCCATGAAATCCCAAGCCGGTTGCACTTGCACGCTGTTTAGCCCGGTCGCGCCCTTGAATGCACCGAAGTACTTGACGAAGCCCTTGCCGAGATAATCCGCCAGCGGCTCGTTGTCGGTCAGGCAGACGTTCGGCCGGACCGAGTCGCGTCCATCGCCAAAAGGATCGAGCAGCATGAATGCCGCGTGTCCTTTGCCGTACGGTGAATGGACCACACGGAAATAGC
>JANLTJ010000239.1:0-8605 GCA_031362885.1 Betaproteobacteria bacterium | reverse complement strand
TGCGATTGCGCAAGTTGCTGGGGTCGCACGAGTCCGTGGTTCATCAGGGCGGAAAGGTGTCGCTAAACCGGGGAATGTGCTGGGTCGATGCCTGGGCCTTCGAATCGCGTCTTGCAGATACAGGATTCGACAGATCGAAGGTCCTGGTTCTTTACGGCGGCTCTTTTCTGCCCGAGGACGAAGGCGAATCCTGGAGTGTTGCACCAAGAGAGCGGTTACGCGGCAAATTCATTGACGCGTTGTCCAGGTCTGGCGCGACCCTGGAGTCCGAAGGCGACCTGCCCGGAGCGGTTCAGTGTTATCTGCGCGGCACTGATGCCGACCTGATCGTGGAGTCCTTTCACCAGGGGCTCATGCGCTGTTACGAGCGGCTGGGCAGGCGCACCGAGGCGTTGAGCGTCTACCGGCGTCTCAAGCACACTTTGTCGGTGGTGCTGGGAGTGCCGCCATCGGAGGCCACGCAACGGCTGTTCAAGGAGATGCTTGATCGCCAGGCGGACCACGGGGAGTTGTCGCGGCCGGGCATGAGTATCCTGATGTCGCAAGGCGCGGAGAATTTTAGATGGGGAGTAAAGCCGGGCGTTGTGGTGAAATTGCCCGCGCGGCGCAAGCAGAAGCGTTGAGGCGGCATCGGGGTTCCAGCGTTACCGGCACCTTCCCTCCGGTGCGCAGTTTTCCTGAAGACTCAAGCTGACTTTGCCGCAGTCTCTGTGGTTCAATACGGTCTGTTCAAATTTGCATCATTGAATGACTTCGTCAGTCATTTACACGAATCTTCAATATGTCTTCCCAAGTAACAAAAAGCCTCTACAACAATGTGATCATGGATCACATCAAGAACGCCCGTAATTTCCATGAACTGGCCGATGCGACGTCAAAGGCCCGGGGCGTCAATCCCTTGTGCGGGGATACGTTCACGGTCTATCTGCGTACCCGGTCGGATCGCATCGAGGCAGCGAGTTTCCAGTGCGAATGCTGCGGCATCTCCATGGCCTCGGCCTCCATCATGACGCAAATCGTGCGCGGCAAGACAATCACGGAAGCGGCATCGCTTTTCCAGCGGTTCGAACAGATGTTGCGCGGAGCCGGGACGCAATCCGGCGAAGGCCCGGATGAACTCGCCGTGCTGCAACTGATCCGGGAATTTCCGTCCCGGATCAATTGCGCCTTGCTGGGCTGGAAAACGCTTGCGGCGGCGCTCGACGGGCGCGATAGCGTGTCAATCGAAAACTGAATCTGCGCCTGCCGCGGCGCCAGCAACGCGGCGCCTCGATACGGAACTCTCCGCGAGTCTTGCCTGGCTCTACAGATCGCTCCGGTAGCGCTGCGCCACGCCCTGATCGAATGCCTCCACGGCGCTGTTTTCCATGCCGGCGTTTTCCGCGATTTCGCAGCCGAACGATATCGCCATCTTCCCGGGCCAGCTTTCCGGTTTCCACAGGCGGCTGCGCAGGAAGGCCTTGGCGCAATGGAAATAACACTCCGTCACCCGAACCCGCATGGCCAGCAGTGCGGGAGCGCCGCGCGCGCCCAGGCGCTGGCACATTTCCGGGTCGTCAAGAAGTTCCGCGCTTCCCTGCACCCGCAGGGTTTCATCCGTGCCGGGCAGCAGGAAGATCAGGCCGACTTGCGGGTTGTCCAGAACATTGGTGAGCGAAAAAATCAGTTTGTTGCCCTTGCGTTCCGGTATCAGCAACGTGCGGCGGTCTTCGACCTGCACGAAACCCGGCAGGTCACCCTTGGGCGAGACGGTCGGACGGCCATCGGCATCTGCGGTGCTGAGCATGCACATCGGCGACTTACCGATGAACTCGATCGCGCGGTCATTGAGTTCGCGGTGAATTTTCAACGGCACCAGTGTGTTCGGGATGCCGATAATCGCTTGGAGTGATTCGACGGTTGAAATAATCGCCATTGATGCTTCGCGCCGCAGGTTCCGGCCTATTCTATGGCCTCTAGCCTGCAGCCCCTGTCCTACTTCATCGTGGGCATCACGAACTCGGCACCCTTGCGGATGCCGGTCGGCCAGCGCGTGGTGACGGTCTTCAGGTGCGAATAGAAACGCACACCTTCCGGGCCGTAAGCATAGTGATCGCCAAATAACGAACGCTTCCAGCCGCCGAAGCTGTGGAAGGCCATCGGCACCGGTATCGGCACGTTGATGCCGATCATGCCGATCTGCACGCGCAGGGAAAATTCGCGCGCGCAGTCGCCATCGCGGGTGAACAGCGATACGCCGTTGCCGAATTCGTGATTGTTAACCAGATCCACCGCGGATTCGAAATCCGGTACGCGCACGACGGATAACACCGGGCCGAAAATTTCTTCCTTGTAGATCGTCATCCCGGGTTTGACGCCATCGAACAGGCAGCCGCCGAGGAAAAATCCGTCCTCGTGGCCTTTGACCTTGAGGCCACGGCCATCGACCACGAGTTTCGCGCCTTCCCTGACGCCCAGGTCCACGTAGCCGCGCACTTTATCGAGATGCTGGCGGGTGACCAGCGGCCCCATTTCCGCCGTGTCGCTGGTACCGGTGTCGATTTTCAGCGTGCGCGCGCGCTCGGCCAGTTTTTCAACCAGTTTGTCGGCGACATTGCCCACAGCGACCGCGACCGAGATCGCCATGCAGCGTTCTCCCGCCGAACCATAGGCGGCGCCAATGAGGGCATCCACCGCCTGGTCGAGATCGGCGTCGGGCATCACCACCAGATGGTTCTTCGCGCCGCCCAGTGCCTGCACGCGCTTGCCGCTCGCGGTGCCGGTGCGATAGATGTATTCGGCTATCGGGGTGGAGCCAACAAAACTGATCGCACTGATGCGTGGTTCGTGCAGCAACGCATCGACCGCAACCTTGTCGCCATGCACCACGTTGAACACACCGTCGGGCAGGCCGGCTTCTTTGAGCAGTCTGGCCAGATACAGGCTCGCGGAAGGATCGCGCTCGGAGGGTTTGAGAATGAACGTGTTGCCGCAGGCAATCGCGATCGGAAACATCCACATCGGCACCATCACCGGGAAATTGAACGGCGTGATGCCGGCGCACACGCCCAGCGGCTGGCGCACCGAGTAGCTGTCCACGCCGGTGCCGACTTGCTCGGTGTACTCGCCCTTGAGCAGATGTGGAATGCCGCAGGCGAATTCGACCACTTCGATGCCACGCGTGACTTCGCCTTTGGCATCCGAGAGCACTTTGCCGTGTTCGCCGGTGATGACCGCGGCGAGCGCATCGGCGTGCTGATCGAGCAGTTCCTTGAACTTGAACATCACCCGCGCGCGGCGCAGCGGTGGGGTCGCGGCCCAGGCTGGGAACGCCTTGTGCGCGGCATCGACGGCCACGGCGACTTCCGCTTCGGCCGCAAACGGCACGCGCGCTTTCACGCTGCCCAGCGCCGGATTGTAGACATCGCCGTGGCGGCCGCTGCGGCCGGTGACTTCGGCGCCGCCGATAAAGTGATGGAGTTCTTCCACGACGATGGCTGGATTCAGTGGTTTGTTCATGACATTTTTACCTTTAGCAGGAACAGCGCCTTCATGCCGCCTGGCGGCCGTTGGCAAAATGCGCATCCAGCGGATAAATCGGCCGCCGCAGCTTTTTGTATTCGAATTGCGTCCAGTCCGACGACGACACACCCGGAGCGTCGCAGTACACCATGCCCTTGGCGATCGGCAGAAATACCGGGCGGAAGTACATGCGCGACTTGAGTAGCAAGTAACGGCTGCGCGCCGGATCAATGCCCACGCTCTCGAATACGCCGCGGTCCCAGGGTTCCTGATTGCGCTCGGAGATGACCACCAGCGCGGCTCCGGTATCGAGCACCACGCTGCGGCCCATGAAGCAGCGCATGCCGGTGAACTGCGGGCCGGTGATGGTGTACTCGCCGTCGGTGATGGTGCGGATGATCCCGCTCAATACCATCGGTTCGCCTTTGCGATGGATCGAGGGCATGTCCATCTTTCCACCCACGGCCAGCGTCACGCGGGCGCCGATGCCGGCCTCGATTGCCTGCGCCACGGCCTGCGGATCGCGGATCGGCGCCACCGCGATGCCGCTCAGGCCCTGGCGCAGCGCTTCGCGCAGCACGTACATGGTGTCCTGCGTGGAACCCGAGGCGCAGTTGTCGGCGTGATCGAGCAACAGGATGGGCCCGCCGGATTGTTCGCCCATGCGTTTGGCTTGGGCAATGGATTGTTCGAGCGGCTGGCCACGGTAAATGAAATCTTCCTTTTGCGTCCAGGCCACATCGAGCATCGCATCGCAGGCAGCCCTGGCGGCGGTTTTGTTTGCGTCGGCAACCGTGACCGCGCTGATTCCGGCGTCGTGAATATCAGCCATCTGAAAGCCGCCGAAGGCCGTCGCCGCGAGCAAACCGCCGCGTTCCGCCGCGATGGCGGCATCAACGAAATCCTTCATTGCGCCCTCGGCGGTGTTCTGGCGCAGCGTCTGCGCCAGAACCGGCGCGTTGCCCCAGGCCATCACCGGCTTGATCTCGCCCTTCATCATGCGCAACAGCAGCGAGCCGGCAAGCTGCCCGGATTGGTACTGATCCACATGCGGATAAGTCTTGTAGCCGGCGATAACATCGCAATTGCGCACCATGCGCTCGCTGACGTTGGCGTGCAGGTCGAGTGAAACCGCGATTGGCGTGCGCGGCGCGAGGGCGCGGATGTTCTCCAGCAGCGTGCCTTCGCCATCGTCGGTGCGATCGGCCACCACCATGGCGCCATGCAGATCGAGGAAGATCGCATCGCAGCCTTGCGCGACGGCATTGCAGATCGCTGCGCAAATGCGGTCATAGGCGCCGGCGTCCACCGGGCCGCTCGGATTTGCCCACGCGGCGACTGGCGTAACAACTTCCGCGCCGGCCATTGCCGCCAGATCCAGAAACGCCGCCATCGCCATGCCCTTGCCCTGCATCGCCTCGAACGCATCGCGCCCGAGATAAGGCCCTTTCGGCCCGAACTCCTCCCACGGTGTGGGCACCGGAGAGAAGGTGTTGGTCTCGTGCTGCATCTGGGCGATGACGAATTTCATCATTTGAGGTCGATTAACCGCAGAGGCGCGGAGGCAACGCAGAATAGTACAAACCGAGTAAGCGACAAATCAAAATGAGAATCACCGACTGCGGGCGCTTTCTCATGAGTTAATTCGTTTAGCTTTCCTCCGCGCCTCCGCGGTGAAGGTTTTTGTATCAAGGAAGGGTTTTCAGCACGTCGCGCACGGTATCGAATATCTGGTCGATTTGCGCCTTCTCGATGATAAACGGCGGTGACAGCGCGATGGTGTCTCCGCTGGTGCGGATCAGCAGGTTCTTGTTATAGGCGCGCAGGAAGGCCTCGAAGGCGCGCGCACCAGGTTTATCGGCCATGGGCTGCAGCTCAATACCGGCCACGAGTCCGATGGTGCGGATATCGATGACGTGCGGCAGGCCTTTGAGCGAATGCGCGGCGCTTTCCCAGTACGGCGCCAGTTCGGCGGCACGCTCAAACAGCTTTTCTTCCCGGAACAAATCGAGGGTTGCACAGGCAGCCGCTGCAGCCAGCGGATGGCCGGAGTAGGTGTAGCCGTGATAAAACTCGATGGCCGCCTCCGGTCCGGCCTTGTCCATGAAGGTGTCGTAAATGCCCTGCTTCACCACCACCCCGCCCATGGGCACGGCGGCATTGGTCAGCGCCTTGGCGCAGGTCATCATGTCCGGTGTTACACCGAAGGTCTGGCTGGCGAAGGCTTTGCCGGTGCGTCCGAAACCGGTGATCACTTCATCGAATATCAACAGTATTCCGTATTTGTCGCACAAGCTGCGCAGCTTTTGCAGATATCCTTTCGGCGGCACCAGTACACCGGTGGAGCCGGCGACCGGCTCGACAATCACCGCCGCGATATTCGAGGCGTCGTGCAGTTGCACCAGGCGCTCCAGGTCGTCGGCGAGTTCCGCGCCGTGCTCCGGCTGCCCGCGCGTGAAGGCATTACGCGCCGCATCGTGGGTGTGGCGGAGATGATCCACGGAACCCAGCATATTGCCGAAAGTCTTGCGGTTACCGACCATGCCACCGACCGAGATGCCGCCGAAGCCCACGCCGTGGTAGCCGCGCTCGCGCCCGATCAACATGCGCCGCGTGCCTTCGCCGCGGATGCGGTGATAGGCCAGCGCGATTTTCAGCGCAGTGTCCACGGCTTCTGAGCCGGAGTTGGTGAAAAACACCCGGTTCATGCCCTGCGGCGTGATCGCGGTGAGCTTTTCTGCCGCCTGAAATGCGGCGGGGTGATGCATCTGGAAGCCGGTCGCGTAATCGATGGTGGCAGCCTGCTTCTGGATCGCCTCGACAATGGGCGCGCGGCAATGGCCGGCGTTGACCGCCCACAGGCCGGCGACGCCATCGAGCACCTTGCGCCCGTCCTGGGTCTGGTAGTGCATGTCCTTGGCCGACACCAGAAAGCGCGGCGCGGCTTTGAACTGGCGATTGGCGGTGAAAGGCATCCACAGGGCGTCGAGATTCAGAGATGTGTTCAGATGACGCAGGGCTTTTTCGTCGGGCATGTTCATGGTCGAATCCTCCTTAATCGGCCCGGGTTCAGTCGACCTGGGGCGAGGTCGTACGGCAGGGTTGATTTGCCAAGTCATTATAGTGCCGCGCAGCGAACCGCATCCAGTGGCAATTTGCCTCACCCCCCGAGCATCGCTTATGCTTCGCCACCGAACGCGAGGCCCGTCGTTGGCCTGAAACGATCCGGTCATTGCGACCCCACCAGGAACCCTCCCGATGGACCTGAATTACTCGAAAGAAGAAACCGCATTCCGCAGTGAAGTGCGTGAATTCATTCGCAGCCACCTGCCCGGGGACATTGCACGCAAAGTCCTCGAACACAAGCGGCTCGGCAAGGAAGATTACGTGCGCTGGCAGAAAATCCTGTTCGAGAAAGGCTGGGTCGCCGCCGGCTGGCCGATGGAACACGGCGGTACCGGCTGGACTGCGATACAGCGCTTTATTTTCGAGGACGAAAGCGCCGCGGCCGGCGCACCGCGCATCACCCCGTTTGGTCTGCACATGGTCGGCCCGGTCATCATGGCCTTTGGCACCGCAGAGCAGAAAAAGCATTACCTGCCGCGCATTCGATCCAGCGAAGACTGGTGGTGCCAGGGCTATTCCGAGCCGGGTTCGGGTTCCGATCTGGCCTCGCTCAAGACCCGCGCCGAACGCAAAGGCGATCATTACCTCGTGAACGGTCAGAAAACCTGGAATACCCACGGGCAATGGGCCGATATGTGCTTTTGCCTGGTGCGCACCTCGAGCGAAGGCAAGAAGCAGGACGGCATCTCGTTCCTGCTCATTGACATGCATTCCCCGGGCATCACCGTACGCCCGATCATCACCCTTGAAGGCGAGCACGAGATCAACGAGATCTGGTTCGAGAACGTCGAGGTGCCGGTGCAGAACCTGGTGGGCGAGGAAGGCCGCGGCTGGACCTGCGCCAAGTTCCTGCTCTCGCACGAGCGCACCGGCATTGCCGGCGTCGGTGCATCCAAACGCGAACTGCACTACCTCAAGCACATCGCCACCCAGGAGCAGGAAGGCGGCAAAGCGCTGATGGAAGACCCGCTGTTCCGTGATCGCGTGGCCCGTGTCGAGATCGACCTGATGGCGCTCGAAATCACCTGTCTGCGTGTGGCCAGCGCGGAACGAGAGGGCAAAGCGCCGGGCGCGGAAGCCTCGATTCTCAAAATCAAAGGCACCGAAATCCAGCAGGAATTGACCGAACTGATGATGGACGCGGTCGGGCCTTACGCGCTGCCGCATCTGCCGATGGCGTGGGGCGATCACTGGATCGGCGCGCACGTCGGCCCGGATTACGCCGCGCCACTTGCGGCGCGTTACTTCAACTACCGCAAGACCACGATCTACGGCGGCTCCAACGAAATCCAGCGCAACATCATTGCGCAGATGGTGCTGGGTCTTTGAGAGTCACAAACTTTCACCACGGAGGACACGGAAAACACGGAGAAAAAAGCGAAACGGAAGTGAAAGAGAAATGCATCGGATTTGCATTTCTCCGTGCTCTCCGCGCTCTCCGTAGTTCAGCGTTTACAGGACATGGACTTTAATCTGACTGAAGAACAGCAAATGCTCAAGGACAGCGTGACCCGCTTCCTGGAGAAGAATTTCAGCTTCGAGCAGCGCCGCAAGATGCTGGCGGATCGCCAGCCGATGAACGCGCAGCTCTGGGAAGGCCTCGCCTCGCTGGGTGTTCTAGGCGTGCCGTTCGCGCCGGATGACGGCGGATTCGGCGGCGGTGGCGTGGAAACCATGCTGGTGATGGAAGCGCTGGGCCGCAATTTGACGCTCGAACCCTACCTCGCGACGGTGGTGCTGGCCGGCGGGTGCGTGGCACTAGGCGCCGCCGACTGGCAGAAAAAGATCCTGCTGCCGAAGATCATCGACGGATCGATGATCCTCGCGTTCGCGCACAGCGAACCGAACGCGCGTTTCGATCTCGGCCATGTCGAACCGCGCGCAACGCGGGATGGAAATAATTTCGTGCTGGAAGGGGAAAAGACCCTGGTACTGCACGGCTCGGTGGCGGACAAGTTCATCGTGTCGGCCCGAACCG
>JANLTJ010000235.1:0-4509 GCA_031362885.1 Betaproteobacteria bacterium | reverse complement strand
GGCGACAACAATGTGCACCTCAAAAACTGGCTGGAAGAGGGCAAGAAGCAGCTCGACACTGCCCGCCAGGCGCTCGCCTACCTGTGCGAGCCGGTGGCGCTGCCCCGAGAGGTGGAGCAGTTCCTGCACTATTTCTGCGGCTATGGTGACAAACCCGGGGCCAACGCGAACGCATTGACCGAAACCGAGGCGCTGCGGGTGTCGTTCTACAAGTCGGTGGCGATCTTTGCACGGGCGTATTCCGACCTTGCGCAGGACTTGACCGAGGCGGGGTATTCCGACGTCGAGGCGGCGGCGCTGCAAAAGGAGGTCGAGTTCTATGCCGAGATTCGCTCAGCCATCAAAAAGCACTCCGGTGAGGAGCTGGACATCAAGCCCTTCGAGGCAGACATGCGCCACCTCATCAACACCTACATCCAGGCCGACCCGGCGGCCGAGCTGGGTGAGCTGGGCGAACTATCGCTGACCGAGCTGATCATCAAGACTGGCATCCACGACGCGATTGCCAAAAAGCTCAACGAGAAGGGCAAGCTCTCGAAGAACGCCATCGCCGAGGGGATCATCAACAACGTCCGCAAGACCATCGTCCGGGATCAACTCACCGACCCCAGGTTCTACGCGCAGATGTCCAAGCTGCTCGACGACCTGATCAAGCAGAGCCGGACGGATACGGCGGCGTATGAGGCGTTTCTGCGCAAGGCTGAGGATCTGGTGAAGCGGCTCGCGGCCAAGCAGCCCGAGGCTGGGATTCCGGCGGCGCTGCATGGCAAAACCGAGGCGATCGTGATCTACAACAATCTGCCGGACATCCTGGCGGCGGCGGGCGGTGCACCTTTGGTTGCGGCGGAACCACACACCGAATACGCTGATGAACGTCTGGCATTGGCGCTGGAAATCGACCGAACCATAAGGGAACGCGCGCCGGCCGGCTGGAAGGGCGACCAGGCACGGGAGGCGGTGGTTCTGAATGCGCTATTCCCGTTGCTGGGCCGGAACGGCGAGGCGACGCTGGCTCTGTTCGAAATCGTCAAGAATCAACCAGGTTATTGATGGTGGATACGATACGGCTCGGGGAGATCGCCATTGCGGTGACACGCAAAAACATCAAACATGTCCACCTCTCGGTGCATCCGCCCAGTGGGCGGGTAACCTTGACCGCCCCCATGGCGACACGGCTTGAAGTCGCCCGCGCTTACGCAATCTCGAAGCTCGGATGGATACAAGAACAGCGGCAGAAACTGGCTACCAGGTGCGGGAGACGCCTCGCAGGTTCGTCGAACGCGAAAGCCATTACCTTTGGGGCCGAAGGCATCTGCTGACTGTCGCCCACCGGGAAATAAGACCGTTCGTTACGCTCGACCATAAACGCATCACACTGACTGTGCGCCCGGGAAGTGATGCTCAGAAGCGCGCCGAGGTGATCCACGAATGGCACAAATCGCTTCTGCACGAGGTAGTGCCTCCGCTTATCAAGAAATGGGAGCCGAAGCTGAAAGTGGAGGTCGCCGGGTATTTTCTGCAACGGATGAAGACCAAGTGGGGAGGCTGCAATCACCTGTTGGGACACATTCGCCTCAACACGGAACTCGTTAAGAAGCCAAAGGACTTGCTCGAATATGTGATTGTCCACGAGATGGTTCACCTGCTGGAACCGACGCACAGCGAGCGCTTCATGGAAATCCTCGGGAAGCACTACCCCACTTGGCGCGAAGCGCGTGCCGAGCTCAATGAGCTGCCGCTGACTGCGGAGGTTTGGAAGGAATGATCGTTCATTGCCGAGAGAAATCCCGCAAAGACGAGGCGACGGCATGACCATCCTGCTCCGCGACATCTGGCCAATTGCCTCCCCTGAGAACTACAAGTGTCACTTTGCGAGATGGAATGACGAGCATCAGCCGTTGGAAGTATGGGCGCGGGACAAGATTGAATGGCAAGGCTGGCAAGAGTACCGGCCGTCGCGCGATGACTTCAATCGGCCGTACATCTTCTCGCTGATCCGCTTCTATCACGAGACCGACATATGGCTCTTTGGTGGCGTCTTCCGAGTTCTGAAACGTCATAAAGATCGCTACGAAGTGGCACTGACGGAAGAAGGTTCTGGCTTCTTGGGACGACTCAAGCTCCGTTCGCCCTATCGCAACCGGAGCACGCGGGTCAATTTCGAGAATCATTATCCGGACTTCGAGGTTCAGGAAATCTTGCGCGAGCCCTATTCAGGGCGGGCATTCCCCGGATACGAAGACATAGACCTGTCATTTGAGGAGTTGGAGGCGCTGGTTCGCAACGACCGGCCAGATTGGAAGGGTGCGCTTGAGAACGTCAAAGGCATCTACCTGATTACGGACATCAGCACCGGCAAGCGCTACGTCGGCTCGGCTTACGGCGATCAGGGTATTTGGTCTCGATGGTGCAGCTACGTTGCGAGCGGGCACGGTGGCAATGTCGAACTGCGGGCTTTAGCCACTGATCCAAACCTCGACTATTGCCGCAAGTCGTTTCGGTTTGCGCTGCTCGAATACCGACCGAGCCCCACGCCAGACGAAATTATCATTGGACGTGAAGACTTCTGGAAGCGCATCTTGCTGACGCGCGGTGACCATGGGTTAAACCGTAACTGAGGATGGTCACCTTCGCCCGCTACATCGGCATCGACTATTCGGGCGCCGAGACGCCGAACTCAAGCCTGAAGGGCCTGCGCGTCTATCAGGCGGATCGAGCGTCGAGCCCCGAGGAAGTGTCCCCACCGCCCAGCCCGCGCAGATACTGGACGCGGCGCGGCATTGCGCAATGGCTGGTGGCACGTCTCGCCGAAGACGTGCCGACGCTGGTCGGCATCGATCATGGCTTCTCGTTTCCGTTGCGTTATTTCGAGGTTCACCACCTGGCGCCCGATTGGCCGACGTTCCTCGAAGACTTCCAGCGCCATTGGCCCACCGATGAGGACAACCTCTATGTCGATTTTGTCCGCGACGGTCTGCACGGCAAAGGCGCTGATCGCGCGGGAAGTTCCCGCTGGCGCCGCCTGACGGAGGAGCGTGCCGGTTCGGCCAAGTCGGTGTTTCACTTCGATGTGCCGGGCTCGGTCGCCAAGTCCACGCATGCCGGGATACCGTGGCTGCTGTACCTGCGCCGGCAACTGGGAGAGCGCGCGCATTTCTGGCCGTTTGACGGATGGCAAATCCCCGCAGGCCGCTCGGCCGTGGTCGAGGTCTACCCTGCCCTGTGGAAACACGCCTACGCCGTGAACGGGCGCACTGCCGACCAGCACGATGCCTACTCGGCTGCCGCGTGGCTGCGCCAGGCCGACCTGGACGGCCAGCTTGGAAGGTTTCTCAACCCGCAACTCACACCGCCGCAGCGGGCCGTTGCGCAAGTCGAAGGCTGGATTCTCGGCGTGGGTTGATGTTGATCGTATAACGCCCTCAAACAGCCTCTTTAATTCACCGACGTCCTCAACCTCTCCCCTGCGCTGAGATTGCGAAAGCCATTTTACAAACTATGCCACTTAGTGGCATAGTTTGCTAATCATGCGAGTGTTCAACACGGTTTTTCAGCCGCTGGATGCGTAAGACCGAGCTGACCGACAGCGCCTTGTGTCATGCGGTGGCCGAGATCAGCCAAGGTCTGATCGATGCCGACCTGGGTGGCGGTGTCATCAAAAAGCGCATCGGGCTTGCCGGGCGCGGCAAGCGAGGTGGCGCCAGAACGCTCGTTGCCACAAACCGGGGGAACCGATGGTTCTTTCTCTACGGGTTCGAGAAAACGATCGAGCCAATATCACCGACGATGAGCTGGAAGCGTTGAAGGAAATCGCGGAGCAGTTGCTGGCCCGAGCAGGCAGGCAACTCGACGAAGCGGTACGGGATGGTTCGTTAAAGGAGATTTGCGATGAAAACAAAATCCAGGGCTAAGAGCCGAATTTTTGAAGCTGTCCACGAGACAGCGAGTGATCTGCATCGTCTGGGTTTTATCGACAAACGCAAGATGCGCAAGTTCGATGCCCTGTGCCTTGACCCCATTCCACAATACGACGGCCAGAAGATTCGCGCGTTGCGTGATCACCTGCAGGTGAGTCAGGCCGTGCTCGCTGCCGTGTTGAATACCAGTCTCTCGACCGTGCGCAAATGGGAGGTTGGCGACAAGCATCCGAGCGGCCCCTCGCTGAAACTGCTCAACCTGCTCGATCGCAAGGGACTGGAAGCGGTGATCTGATCAGGGACCTGGTGTCTGCGGCACTGCCAGCACCGAAATATGTCCGGTCCCGCTGTTGTTGGCGCAAGGCCGGATCATGATCTCCACGTCGTGATTGAGTGCGGTTATCTGACGTTGCCGTGCTCGTCTATCGCCACCGGTGGCACGGGACGCAGCGGTATCGCTATCTCATACCGCGTGTGACGCTGTTCGCCTGAACGCACCAGTGCCTGCTTGGCAACCAGATCGGCAAGATCCCGCGTGGCCGTGGCCGGCGACGCGCCGGTGATGCTGGCGTATTTGCCGGCGCTTAAAGCC
>JANLTJ010000131.1:0-31559 GCA_031362885.1 Betaproteobacteria bacterium | reverse complement strand
TGATGTTCCCGCCGTACTTCTTGTCGATCATGGCTGCGGGTTCGTCGGTCGGGTCGCCGGCGAAGGCAGACGCGGACACAAGGCTGACCAACAGGGCAACAACCAGAAGACGATGCATGCAACGTGAGGATGTCATTGGGTACTCTCCGCGACAGATGGCGATGCGCACAAGTAAACGGGCGGGGGATCGCTCCCCCGCCCGCCTTCAACGCTTGACTACGACTGCTGGATTACAGGCCGAACACGACCAACTGGCCGGTATCCGTCGGCATTTCGGTGAACGGGAAGCCAAACAGGCCCGGGTAATTGCCGGACACGTGGCTGCCCCATCCCGACACGACGGCGATGTACTGCTTGCCGCCGGCCATGTAGGAAATCACGCCGCCATGATGGCCGATGCCGTTGTTGTGCTTCCAGAGCTCTTTGCCGGTACGGGCATCAAGCGCGTGGAACATGCCATCGGCACCCGGGACAAAAACCAGATTGCCCTTGGTGGACAGCAGTGAAGCAAGCGGCGGGTACTTGAACTCGGTACGCCACTTCATCTTGCCCGACACCGGATCGCGTGCCTGGATGGTGCCGTAGGCGCCACTGACCGGGGTGCCGTCAGCCTTCATCTTGGGCGGCTTGGATGCCCAGCTCGCGCCGAAGTAGGCCTGACCGGAGAAGTCATCCGGACGATCGGTCTTGACCACTTCGATGTCGAAGCAGAACTCCTGCGTGACTTTATAGAGCAGGCCGGTATTCGGGTTGTAGGTACCGGTATTCCAGCTGATGGAGCCGTCGATCGCCGGGCAGACATCCGCATGCTTGCCTTCCGGCAGTTCACGACGCCCGATCAGACGACCATCCTTCGATACACCCTTGATGTAGTTGTAGGTCTCGCCAATCATGTAGGCGTTTTCGACCTTCAACTCGCTGCCACCGCCAACCTGATCCGCGTTGTAAACGAAAATGATGCCGCCCTTGTTCGGGTGCACCATGTAACGCTTGCCACCTTTTTCCATGGTCATGAATTCGCCCACGGCGCTGTCGAAGTCCCAGGCGTCGTGCGGCATTTCCTGGAAATAAGATTTCAACTCGCCGGAGTCGGCATCCAGTACCACCACGGAAGAGCTGTACAGGTTGTCGCCGGGACGCGGACCTTCGGTCTTCCAGTTTTCGCCGGCCCAGTCGTAGTCGGGCGCCGGATTGGCGGTACCCCACCACACACTGTTGGTCTTCAAGTCGTAGGAGCCGGTCATCCAGCCACCGCCGCCGCCGATTTTCCAGGAGTCGTTGCCCCAGGAATCACGGGAACGCTGGTCGCCGCCAATGGTGTCGAACTGCCAGGCCACTTCGCCGGACTGTGCATTGACCGCGAAGATCGGGCCGCAGCATCCGGACAACTCGCCGCCGTTGGCGCCGATAATGACCTTGTCCTTGACGATCAGGGGAGCACCGGTAAAGCCCTTGTTGCCCTTTTCCACGCTGAGGATCATGCTGTCCCAAGCGACTTTGCCGGTCTTGGCATCCAGCGCGATCATACGGCCGTCAACAGTACCGAAGTACACCTTGCCATAGCCAAGGGCCAGGCCGCGGTTGTAGGGGTTGTAGAACGTACCTTCCGCACGCTCGGTGTCGATCTTGGCCTGATAGCGCCAAATTACCGCGCCGGTGGCACCGTCCAGTGCCCACACCTGGCCGGACGAGCTGGTGTAGTAGAGCACACCATCCGCAACCAGCGGGAACGACTGAATGCCGCGCTTGGTGGCAGCGGGCGAATGCATCCAGGCCACGTTCAAATTCTTGACGTTGCCTGCATTGATCTGATCCAGACCGCTGTAGTGCCAGCCTTTGAAAGACTGGTGATACATCAGCCAGTTATTTGCATCCTTGTCAGCGTTCATCAGGCGATCCCAGGTGACATCTGCTGCCAGAGCCTGGGAAGAAAAGCCGACAAAAGCTGCCACGGACAGAGCCTTTGCGACTCCCGTGTACGTCCATTGTTTCATTGATCTCTCCCGTTCATGATTCATGATATTGAGTGGATTGGGCGAAAAAACTTACTCGAATACAATCTGCCCCGTTGACGCGACTTGTTTTCATGTTTACCAACATAAAACGCAAGCTGCTCATTTAGAGGCGCCCGTGGCAAATGTAGCCCGCATTATTTTCGATTGCAAGCACGTTGGGAAATTTTCCTGTTGTGCCCCAAGGTTGTGCCGAATGCGCGCCCGGTGTGCTGCGCTGCCGCATCGTGGTCAGACTAATCCGATAGACGCGAAGAATAAGGCTGGTAGTTCGCGCCGAAACTGAAGGAGCACCCTGTTGCGTCAATATCCGATTCCGGAATCCGAAATCGAGCTGCGATATGTGAGGGCGTCTGGTCCCGGAGGTCAGAATGTCAACAAGGTTTCGACTGCGGTCGAGTTGCGTTTCGATATTGGCGCCAGCGCGTTGCTTTCCCCGGAAGTGAAGGCGCGACTGCGGCGGCTTGCCGGCCGGCGGGTCAGCAACGAGGATGTGCTGGTGATCGATGCCGGACGTTTGCGCACGCAGGAGGCCAACCGGCGCGACGCGCTCGGACGCCTGGCAGACTTATTGCACAGTGCCACGCAAGAACCGAAGCAGCGGATCGCGACCAGCCCGACGCGCGCCTCGAAACAACGCCGGATTGCGGGAAAACGCACCCGCTCGACGCTCAAACGCGCCCGGGGTCCGGTGTCCGAATCGGACTAAAGCGCCGCAACCAAGGGTCAGAAACTCCAGACTCCCCGCTCGCCCCTGACCTGTGACCCTCCGCGCCATCTACAGCCACTTCTTCCACTTAAAGATGCCGACCATGGCAACGATGACGATCACCATCAGCGCGAGCGTGCCCTGGAATCCATAGCGCCAGTCAAGCTCGGGAAAGTGCTTGAAATTCATGCCAAAAATTCCAGCGATGAAGGTCAGCGGCATGAAGATCGCCGAAAACAGCGTCAATACTTTCATCACGCTGTTGGTGCGCGTCGTCATGGTCGAATAGTAGGAGTCGAGCATGCCGTTCAACAGATCACGAAACGTGTCCACTCCGTCAGTCACCTGCATGATGTGGTCCTGCAAGTCGCGAAAATAAGCCGCGTTCGAATCCCGCACCAGCTCGGATTCCGAGCGTTGCAGGCTGGTTACCACTTCGCGCAGCGGCCACACCGATTTGCGCACGAATATCATCTCGCGTTTGATGGCGTGAATCGCGCGCACCGTATTTGGCACCGGATTGGAGATGACTGTTTCTTCCAACTTCTCGATTTTCTCGCCCAGTCTTTCCAGCACCAGGAAATAGTGGTCCACGATGATGTCGAGGATTGCGTAGGCGAGGTAGTCGCTGCCCAACTTGCGCACGCGGCCGAGTGACTTGCGGATGCGTTCGCGCAGCGGATCGAAAAAATCTCCCGCGTGCTCGCCGAACGAAATCAGATAATTCTCGCCGAGAATGATCGAGATCTGTTCGATCTGTATCTCGCCTTTCTGGATATCGAAGTCCAGCATCTTTGCCACCATGTAAATGTGGCTGCCGTAATCCTCGAACTTGGGCCGCTGGTCGGTGTTGAGTATGTCTTCGAGCATCAGCGCGTGAAATCCCATGACCCGGCCAAAATTCTCCAGCAGGCCAGGCTCGGTGGCGCTATCGACATTGATCCAGGTCACCGTCTGCGCATCCTTGAAAGGGATGCAGTCGTCCAGGCGCACCAGTTGCTTCTCCACGACGCGGTGCTCGTCATAGTCGATCATGGTGACCCGGGGCGCCGGCGTAACCTGGTCTCCCGTGTAAATCAGGGTGCCGGGAGACAGGCCGGGACTCTTGCGACGCGGGCGGAATATCTTTCTGCGACTGGATGGTTTTCGTGCCACGATTTGTGCCCGATCAACGCCGTTCCGGCAGTATGCGCTTGAGCAGTGCAACCAGTTGCGTGCGCTCGCGCGCGGAAAGGTTCTGAACCACCCGCAGCTCATGACTGGACACTCTGCGTTTCAGATTGCGCAGCAGCACGGCCCCCGGCACCGAAAGGTACAGACCGTTGCTGCGCCGATCCGCGGCACGGCGCTCCACCAGTGCGCGGTCTTCAAGTTTGTCGAGCACGCTGACCATCGTTGAGCGATCCAGATGCGCCGCGTCAGCCAGGGCCTGCTGGGTCAGTCCTGGATTTTCTCCAATGACAACAAGCACGCCAAACAGTCCGGGCGAGATGCCGCTATCGCCGATCGCATCCGCGAAATCCGAAAATATCGCGCGTTGCGCCAGGCGCAATTGATAGCCAATCAGGCCGGGCAGAATTCCAAGCTCAGGCGCCTCGCGGACGGACGCCCGCCGCGAAGCTGCCGGCCGCGACATCGGGCGAGGCGCCGACCCCGCCGCCGAACTCCTGCCGCTGGCCCGCCCGGATTGTTTGACTTCCAACAGTTTGCTTCGCATACTTGCGGGCGATATTAAACGATCCGACGCCTTCCCGCCAATTCACTTTCCAGTCTGTTCTGTCTCGTGAATCTCACTGTCACCGTTGCCGACCTCAGGCAGTCAGCGCCCGCCGAGGAGGGACAGACCGTACTTGATGCCTTGCTCGCGCATGGCGTGGGCTTTGCCTACAGTTGCCAGGCCGGCAATTGCGGAACCTGCCGCTGCGAGCTGGTGTCCGGCGACATCATGGAGCTCGAGTATTCCGAGCATGCGTTGTCCGCCGAGGAGCGCCGCCGCGGTATCGTGCTCGCCTGCCGCTCCCAGGTCTGGAGCGACGTGGTCGTGCGCCGGCTCGATGCCGAGGACTTCATCGTGCATCCCTCGCGCGTCATGCGCTGCAAGGTGGTTGACCGCACCGCGCTGACGCACGACATACTCAGGCTCAGGCTGGAGATCGTTTCCGGCGGCCCCTTTACGTTTTCCGCCGGGCAGTTTGCAAGCGTCGAATTCCCGGCCGCGCCCGGCCGCCCGCGCGATTACTCCATGGCCAATCGTCCGAATGAAACTCTGCTCGAGTTTCACATTCGTCTCATGCCCGGGACAGAGTCGGTGAGCGGGTGCATGGCAAAGACACTGGCGCCGGGCGATCCGGTCAAGGTATCGGGGCCGCTCGGCACTTCTTATCTGCGTGCGCAACATTCCGGTTCAATTTTGTGTATCGCCGGCGGCAGTGGACTGGCGCCGATCAAGGCGATCATGGAGACGGCGCTGGAGAGCGGATTAGACCGGCCAGTGCATCTGTATTTTGGCGTGCGCGCCGAGCGCGACGTGTACTTCGAGACCGAACTGTCTGAGCTGACGCGCCGCTTTCCCTTGTTCCGGGCACATATCGTGTTGTCCGAGTCCGGCGCGAATGCCGCGCAGCGTCCCTTGACCACTTTGCTGCCGAGAAAGCACGGATTGGTGACCGGTGCGGTCGCGGCGGACTTTCCCGGCCTCGCGGGCTTCAAGGTTTATTGCGCCGGACCGCCGGCGATGGTTGATGCGGCGAGCGCGCTCGCACGCGAACGTGGCGTAGCTTCGCGCGACATCCACGCCGATGCATTTTTCCCCGCGGCAACCCCGTTACGGCAAATGGCGGGCGTGCGATGAATACGGCGCAGTCACTGTCGGGCCGGGTCGCGATCGTGACCGGCGGTGCGCGCGGCATCGGTCTGGCGATCGTCGAGGAGTTGCACCGCCGAGGCGCGGCGGTCGTCATCGCCGACAGCGGCGTATCGATTGCCGGCGCCGATCCGGACCCGTCGCTGGCCCCGGCAATCGCCGCGAAGCTGGGCACCCATGCCACGGCGTTCAGCGAAGACCTCGCGTGTTCCGGTGCCGCGCAACGTGCCGTGGAGTGTGCCATCCATAGCTTTGGCGCCATTGATATTGTGGTCAACAATGCCGCGATTCTCCGCGACGCCTTCATTTTCAAAGCCAGCCGCGAGAACTGGGATCCGGTCATCGCGACCAATCTGAGCGTGCCTTTTTCCCTGCTGGCCGCCGCCACGCCGGCGATGCGCGAGCAGCAAAAGAACGGCCGCGCACCTGGGAGCATCGTGAACATCGTGTCCAGCGCCGGTTTGTTCGGCAACTTCGGGCAGGCGGCCTATGCCTCTGCGAAAGCCGGCCTGGTCGGCCTGACGCGGGTCGTCGCGATGGACATGTCGCGCTCTAAAGTCACCTGCAACGCGATTGCGCCGTTCGCCGCAACCCGGGTCACCGAGTCGATCCTGCCGGCGAATGACGCCCAGTCTGAATACAAGGAGCGCGCGCTGCGCATTCCCGCACATTATGTTGCCCGGCTTGCGTGTTTCTTGAGTTCAAGTGCGCATGGTCTCACCGGGCAGCTTTTCGGCGTGCGCGGGCGCGAACTATGGTTGTTCTCGCAGCCACGTCCGGTCGCGCGCACGCTGATGTCCAGCGGTCGCGACTGGAACGAGGCCGATCTCAAGCAGGCTATTGACCGGGAACTGGGCGCCGGCATGACCGGCCTCACCACCGATCTCGAATACTTCAACAGCGAGCCCATCGTCTGAAGGAAAATGCCATGACTGCAACCGACACGCTCGCCGTAAAAGCCGCAGCCGACCTCGCGCAGCAACCCGAGGAATATCAGAGTGCCGTGCGCAAAATCGTCATCAGCCATGCGGTCAACGAGTTGTACGGCGCCCAGGTGTTCGATGAACCGGCCATCGCGCTGGCGCCCACGCCTTACGCGAAGTGGCTCACCTGTCGCGTCGCCATGGAGGAGTACCATCACCATCTGCGTTTTCGCGCGCTGGCGGATCAAATCGGTGTGCCCGCGCAGATGATGGACCCGAACATCAAGAAACCGCTGACGATCTTCGGCTTCGAGTTGAAGACCTGGCCGGAGTTTTGCGTGATCAAGGCGATCGCCGATTACGCCGAAATCCTGCAAGTCGAGGATTTGCTGCATTGCTCGTTTCATCCCCTGCGGGACCTGGCGCGCATTACCATGCCGGAGGAAAAGTTCCACGCCAAGTTCGGCAAGGATTTTTGTACGGAATTGATCCAGACCACTGAAGGCAAGGCCGCCGTGCAGGATGCGATAAACCGCTATTTTCCGATCACGCCGGGTTTTTTCGGTGCGAGTAAATCGAAGAACAATGAAATGTATCGTCGCTGGGGACTCAAGAGCCGCAGCAACGACGAGATGCGCGAGGATTTTTTCGCGCGCGTGACGCAACTGGTGGAGACGGATTTCGGTTTGTCGTTGCCGAAGATCTGAAAACTGAGCCGCGCCTCTGCGATGAGGTCGTGACCTTAACGATTCAGGATAAACCCGCTATGGGACAGCCTCTGCAGGACCCGAAAGCCAAGCGCGAAGCCTACTACCGCCGCATCGCGCCGGCGAATCTCACGCCGCTGTGGGAAATGATGGGCGCGCTGGTGCCGAGACAGCCGAATTCGCCATGCATTCCGGCGTTGTGGAACTACGCACAGGTGCGGCCATGGCTCATGAAGTCTGGAAGTCTCATCACCGCGAAGGAAGCCGTGCGCCGCGTGCTGATTCTGGAGAACCCCGGCATCCCGGGCCAGTCGGCGATCACGAATTCGCTTTACGCGGGCTGGCAGTTGATCCTGCCCGGCGAAGTGGCGCCCAGTCACCGGCACACACAAACAGCCCTGAGGCTCATTGTCGAAGGCGAGGGCGCTTACACCGCGGTGGATGGCGAGCGCGTGACCATGCATCCGGGCGATTTCATCATCACGCCCTCGTGGACATGGCATGATCACGGCAATGACGCCAACGAACCGGTGGTCTGGCTCGACGGCCTGGATATTCCCCTGGTGCGTTTTTTCGATGCCGGTTTCGCTGAAGATTATCCGCACGACGAACAGGAACTGGTGCGTCCCGAGGGCGATGCCTGGTTGCGCTACGGCAATAATCTGCTGCCGATCGCGTTTCGTCCCACCGGCGCGACTTCGCCGGTATTTGCCTATCCCTACACGCGCTCGCGGGCGAGCCTGCGGCAACTTGCCGCCGTCGATAAGCCGCACGCAAGCCACGGCCACAAGATGGAGTTCGTCAACCCCGTCACGGGCGGACCGGCCATGCCGACCATGGGCGCTTACATCCAGTTGCTGCCGAAAGGTTTCCGCGCACGTCCGTATCGTGCCACCGACGGCACCGTGTTTTCCGTGATCGAAGGCGCAGGCCGCGTAGAAATTGACGGAAAAGCATTCGAGTTCAGTCCGCGCGATACCTTCGTCGTGCCGTCATGGCAGTCGTATGCCTTGCACGCTGCCGAACAAACCGTGCTGTTCAGCTATTCCGACCGGCCGGTACAGCGCGCCCTGGGTTTGTGGCGCGAGCAGCAGTTGTAAATTCAGTTAAACTTTTTCCACATTTTCTTTTTGGAGATATTGAACGATGAAAGTTACATCAACCACTCTGCAAAAAATGCGGCAGGAAAATGACCGCATCACGATGTTGACCTGCACCGACGCCAGTTTCGCGGCGCTGCTCGATGCGGCGGGCATCGACATCTTTCTGATCGGCGATTCGCTGGGTATGACGGTGCAGGGCCACGACTCGACGCTGCCGGTGACCATGGACGACATGGTGTATCACACACGGATCGTGGCGCGAAAAACACAGCGCGCACTGATCCTCGGCGATTTGCCTTTCGGCAGCTACCAGAAGAGCGCCGAGCAGGCATTCGACAATGCCGCGCGGCTGATGAGCGCAGGGGCGCACATGGTCAAGCTCGAAGGCGGCGAGATCATGGCACCGCAGGTCGAATTTATCGCCGCCCGCGGCATCCCGGTCTGCGGCCACATCGGGCTCACGCCGCAGTCGGTAAACGCACTGGGCGGCTGGAAAATTCAGGGCAAGACCGAAGATGGCGCGCGGGCGTTGGTACTCGCCGCCAAGGCGCTGGAGAACGCCGGTGCGAGTCTGATCGTGCTGGAACTGGTGCCGGCAACGGTAGGCCAGCAAATTACCGAGGCCCTGCGCATCCCGACCATCGGCATCGGTGCCGGGGTACATTGCTCGGGCCAGATTCTCAACCTTTACGACATGCTCGATATCTATCCCGGCAAGAAACCGCGCTTCGTGAAAAACTTCATGCAGGGTGCCGCGTCTATTTCTGCGGCGATCGAATCCTATGTGAAGGAAGTCAAGGCCGGTACCTTCCCCGGCCCAGAGCAAAGTTTTTAGGTGGGCGAGATGTCGCGCGCGAGCCAATTGGTCGTTTTGGCGCCGCCTTTGCCCTTGTGCTGGCGAACATCGATACCGTATCAAAGTTCATCGCCGTCACGCACATTCGCTTCGACCTACTCATTGCCGGCTACGGTATTTCCCAGATCATCCGCAAGTTGATCGAGGCGCACTTTGGCGACAAGAAGCAGCATCGCGGCGGGCGGCAGGTGAAAGTCAAGGGAGTCAGGAAAGTCGAGTTCATCTTCACCCTCGGTAGCGCGGTGACCAATCTGGTGCGTATGGTGCGATTGATCAATCCGCCGTGTTTCGCATAGGCACAGGTACGTCCTGAAAGTGCCAAAGAGCACAAAGAACGCGCAAAAACGATAAAACGAGACCCAAACAACCGCCTGACGAGTCATCGAAAGGCAAACAAAATCCGAAGAATCGAATTCAGAGCAATGCATTGGGGATTTTTGAGGTGAATTTCAACAAACTGCTAATGTATGACTCACTGGTTCAGCGGCGAATACTGAGGCCCGGAAGCCGCGTTTCGAAAGACTCTTTGCAAAAAACCGATCCGTCAGCCAATCGTCACCGTCGCGTCATCCGGCTGAATGTGTCTTCCCAGTAGCTTTGAAGCGCGCTCTATCGTGGCGCATAACCACTTTATTGGAGAAGAGATCATGACCAGGACGTCAAAAGTATCCGGATTGGCACATTTGGCCGTATCGCTGTTCGCAATTGCCGCCTCGGCGCAGGAGGTCCCACCGCCCCCGTGGGTAATGTCCGGGACTCACGGGATCGAGGTTGGCTACGCTCTGGACGAGGCAATCGTGCGGCGCCTCCTGCCCAAGGGCATTGAACCAGTGAGTGAAATGACTGGCGGATTCGAGCTGTACACCAGTCCTGAGGGGTATGGAATCGCCCCATATTCCGCATTTAATATCTTCGTGGACGTTGAGGGACTGGACATGCCCGACGGACGAAAAGGGCGATGGATGTTGATGGGATTCTACGGGCCATCGGAACAAGTCGCGGCTGCGCTTCGGGAGCATTTCTCGTGGCCAGTGCGCGCCGGTTCCTCAAGCGTGCAGAAGAGCGGGCAAGTGTGGATCTGGACGGGATCGGCATACGGCAAGGATTTGATCGAAGTTCGCATCAAACGTAAATCCAACACTTGCGAAACCCACCGCGCCCTCGACTTTTGGTCAGGACAGTCCACTTCAGGCACTGTTCTGATCACGCCCATTCCGAACACGCTTTGCCTTCGCGACATCGAGCTATCCAGCGTAGAGGTGCGGGTGCCCGCGAGTGACCCGATTGCGATGCTCCAGCCGGGAAAGAAACCGATCGCCTATGCGGTTGAATGGGAAAACGGCGCGTGGTCCTTTACTACTCCAGTGCGCAAGCCCTAACGTTTCCCCGCCGAACTGCCCGGCAATTTGATTCTTCAATTTTCCGGGCATCGAAGTGGGAGCCTCTGCCCTCAATCTCGGCACTGAAAACTTCACAGCCCAGCCTCGGCAAGCGATTGCGCCAGAATCCCTCTGAATTCCAGATCGCGCCAGGCGAGCAAGTAAAAATTGTCTTGAGCCTTGATCCTCGGATCGATTCGCCGCCAAATTTCGGCGGAATGACGCGCATCATCCATGCGCCCGGCACGCACATAAGCAACCGTCAGACCCGCGCGGCACCAAATCAGGCCTGAGGATTCGACCAGACAACGTTCGAAAACGGGAATGGATTCTTCCCAACGCTGCAATCTCAGGTAAGTATCGGCCAGAGCACCCCAGTACCAGCCCGGGGGTACAGGATCTAGCCGCAATCCTCGCAAGGCAAGGGGCAGAGCATCGGCCGCATCACCCACTGCGGCGATACCCCAAGCGCTGAGCATTAGACTTTCCGCGTCGTTAGGCCCCTTCTCAATGGAAAACTGGAATTCGCGCACGGCCTCGTCATGGCGTTCCAATTGCTGAAGCACGGAACCGCGGTAGGCTCTAGCTATGGGCAAATCGGGATTCAAGCTAATCGCACGCTCTGCATACTTGAGCGCGGTTTGATAAGTCACGTCGGGCTCGGAGACATAGCCATTGTCTATCAAGTGCTGGTAGATGCCCGCCATGAAGGCCCAGGGCAATGCGAAATTGGGATCGAGTTCAACCGAGCGCCGAAAATGAACACGGGATAGAAGCATGCTGTAGATCGAATGATCCCGGCTGAGGATTGCACGGCCCACCAGTGCTTCCGAGTACGCCACCGGATTTTTTGTCATGTGCCGCCATGCACGCACCTGTTCGCCCGACACCAGCCTGACATCGAGTTCCTCTACGACGCGGTTCACAATCTCATCCTGGATCAGAAAAATGTCCTTGAGTGGCCGATCATAGCGTTGCGACCACACGTGGTTACGGGTCGCCGCTTCAATCAACTGAACATTGATACGCAACCGATTGCTGGACGACTGTACGCTGCCTTCTAGGACATGACGCACTCCCAATTCCTTCCCGATTTGTCTCACATCCACAGTACGGCCCTTGTACGAAAAAGCCGAGTGGCGGGCAATGACAAGTATCGTCTGAAGTTGAGATAAGTCCGTAATCAACGTGTCGGTGAGACCGTCGGTAAAATCCTCTTGCCTCGGATCGTTGCTCATGTTCGAGAACGGCAGTATTGCGATGGACGGCCCCTCAGGCACTTTGAGTGGTGCGGTGACCGACTGTGATGAATGGGAGTCTTGCTCTTTCCGTTCCGGCCACAACGCGACCGAGGCAACACTCAGAGAAATAAGCGAAAATCCGGCGAGCAACCATGCGGCTGGTACCCGCATGCGCCTCTGCTGCCGCGATTGGTCCGGTTCGGTGCGAATATCCTCTTCCGATTGCGGTGCCACGACAGTTATTTCTGCGTGCGCGGCGGTGTCTTCGATTGCATCTTGGCTTCGCGACGACTGCCCATCTTGGGTAATTTTCGAAAAAATCGCGTCCGTCTGCCGTGAAGGCATGGCCACGCCCTGTGCCGACATGTAGCGGCGAAGTCGCTGATAGACGCCTGCGGCTTCCGCATTGCGACCGACTGCCACGAGTGCGCGCATCTGGCGCTGGCACAATTCCTCTTCCAACGGGTGTATTTCAAGAGCGTTGCCGTAGATCTCTATTGCGGCGTCCCGCTGTTGTGTTTTCTCCATTGCGGCACCGGCATCGCGGATAGACCGCAGAAAACGGTCCTGCAATCGATCGCGCGCGGAAAGAATATCGATGGGATCGGACTCACCACTGAGGAATGGGCCTCGGTAAAGGGCGAACAATTTCTCGATCGTCGGGATAGCTACTGTGCCGGGGCTGCTTCCCAATTCGTCGAGAACCGTTTCGAACGCGCGCACGTCCCACCAGATGTGTTCTGGGTCTAGGCTCAGTTGCCGGTTGCGCAGAATTAGTGCGCGATGTCCGACCAGTTGTCGCAAGCGGTACAAGGTGCTGGTAAAAGCGATTTGCGCAGCGTCGCCCTCCGAATCCGGCCACAGCGAATCAAGAAATTTATCCTGTGGCACATGTTGCGCGCCAAACGCAATTAGCGCCTTCAGCAATGCGAGGGGTTTGGGTTGAGAATAATCCAAAGGTGAGGCACCACTGTTCCGCTCGATGCGGAAATGCCCCAGGCAATAAACGCGAACCAACATTTCAGTCGACATGATAAATTTGGTTTAGGAGGCCTCTGTGCGCCAGTTCGACACAGTCTGTTCGCTGATTTCCAGATCACAGGCAACCAGGGCCGGACTCTTGCCCTCACTACCACCAGTCGCACTGCTTTTTGCTGAAATTCGTCTGTGTAACCTTGCTTCGGAACGCGATAAATTTCCCACCTCCAGAGGCTGATTGTATTCAGCTACCGTTGGTAGACGAAATTCGCACCCAACCTCAGTGTACCGTGGCGGCCGTGTCCAATCCGGCTTTGAGATATCCGTCGTGAAACGCCTCGGCGGAGAGCTGGTAATAACTGATGGCCTCAACGAGCAAGTGTCGATTCGTGTCATCCATCGGCAACGGCTGACCGGTGCTGGCGTCGGTCACGCCAAAGCGGTTATTGGGCCTTAATTCCACGACGCGACCATTTTCGTAGTAACCCACTGTCTGGTAGTTCGCCAGAAAAGCGCGCTCGTGAGTCTTGCCCTCGCGCAGAATGTCATGGCCAAAAAACTTGCTGTTGTAGCTGACGTTGAGCAAGGCCAATAAGGTCGGCGCCACATCAATTTGCGAGGCGATCGTGTTCACGCGCTGCGGTTTCACATGCGCGGGCGAGTAAATGATGCACGGAATGTGATAATTTTCGATCGACAGATCGTGTTGTCCACGACCTTTATGTGTGTGGTCGGCGACGAATATGAATACCGTGTCACGAAACCACGCCCGCGATTGCGCCTGTTCGACAAACTGTCCAATCGCCCAGTCAGTGTACTTGACCCCGCCTTCGCGCCCGGTGTGGGGGGCAATGTCGATGCGACCCTCTGGATAGGTGAACGGCCGGTGATTGGAGGTGGTCATCACATGGGCGAAGAATTTGGTGCCGGACGCGTGGCGGCGGTCGAGCTCGCGCAGTGTCAGTTCGAATAAATTCTCGTCCGCCACGCCCCAGATGTTTGAAAATGCAATCTCTTCCGGTTTCAGAGCGCTGCGGTCGATGACGGTATAGCCGTTTCCGGAAAAAAACCCGCTCATGTTATCGAAGTAACCGTAACCGCCATACAGGTAAATCGGTTCGTAACCGTTGGCTTTGAACACCCCGCCCACGCTGAACAGATGATCATTGTTCGGCCGTTTGACTATGGAGTGTCCGGGAGTGGGTGGTACCGAAAGCGTGAGCGCCTCGAGTCCGCGTACCGTGCGGGTGCCGGTTGCGTACATCTGAGTGAACAGCATGCCTTCATTTGCCAGCCGGTCCATATTAGGTGTCAGCCCCTGCTTGTTGCCGAAGGTCTGCATGAATTCGGCGCTGAAACTCTCTATCGACACCATGACCACATTCAGCGGCTTGCGCGGCCCATGCCCGATGATTTCACGTTCGTTTGGCCGCCGAGTGACAATGGTGTTTCTTTGATGACCGGATAATTCCAGCGCCAATTCGCGCACTGCGGACTCGTGGGGCATGGTCTTGTAGTAGCGGTCGTAGTCGATCTCGTTGTAGCGGAACGCATGCCAAAAATCAAAATAGCCATTGCCTGCCAGCTCGTTGAGCTGCGCATTGTCGGAGAACTCCTTGTAGCGCGCTTCAGCCAGCGTCATGGCCACCGCGGGCGCTGCGCACCATATCGCGATCACCGCCAGTGTGGCACGCCAGGGCCGAGCGGGGCGCATCAGCAGTGGGTGCACACGCCATATCCCCAGTGCCCAAACCGCAAGCGAAACCGCGCCTACGGCGGACAGCAGCAACGGCAGGTTATAGGACTCGCGCAGGTTGCCGATCACCTCGTTGGTGTAGATGAGATAATCCACGGCGACAAAATTGAAGCGCGAAGCAAATTCGTTCCAAAACGTAAATTCCGCCAACCCGACAAAAACCATTGTCACCGACAGCGGCAGCAACACAATGTTCATCACCGCAGACGGCCATTTTCCACGGCCAGGCAACACGGAAATCAGCAGCGCCAGCGGCGCCAGAACACAAGTCACCACTGCCACATCGAACAGCAGGCCTATGGCCATGGCGGGCAGCAGCTTCCAGGGCAGCAACAGCGACGCATCGCCATTGAATGCCGTCAATCCCAGTCGAACCAGCGCGTTGAACGCTGTAAACAGGATCAACAATTCAGCGAGCACGCGAAAGCGCCCGGAAAAAGCGAAGCCCGCGTACTCGCGGGCTCGTGTCTGCAGTGATTTCAAATCCTTGCTCCCGTCAGTGGAGTGCTATTGTCCATATCATCTCCGTCAGTGTACAGGAGTCGGTGACAGCCTGGCGGCGGTGCAGGGCGCCGTTGGTAAGGTTGCATAGTGAGGGTTTAAAGGGGACGCTACCCTTTACTCGCAGCTCATGGTAAGGTTTGCCCATGCCCCGCCTGGCCCGCACTGTTTTCGCCCAAGTTCCCCATCACGTTACCCAGCGGGGCAACCGTCGCGAGCCGGTGTTCTTTACCGATGAGGATCGCGACGCCTATCTGGGTTGGTTAAAGGAGTATGCCGAGAAGCACGAAGTCGAAATTCTGGCCTATTGCCTCATGACAAATCATATCCACCTGGTCGCGGTGCCGAAGACCGGGGAGGGCCTGCAACAGACCCTTAAGCCCTTGCACATGCGCTATGCCCAACGGATCAACCGCGCGCGCGGCTGGAAAGGGCATCTCTGGCAGGGGCGGTTCTTCTCCTCCACCTTGGATGAGGCCTACCTGTGGGCGGCGATCCGCTATGTCGAACGGAACCCGGTACGGGCACGGATGGTACGCAAGGCAGAAAACTATCCGTGGTCCAGCGCGCAAGTGCACTGCGGGCTGAGGCAAGATGAGGTGCTGACCACAAAGTCCGGCTGGCACAGGCAATTCGAGGCCATTGGAGATTGGTCGGCGTGGCTGGCCTAGGGAGATGAGCCGCAGGAATTGGAAATCTTGCGGCGCAATGCCGACAAAGGGCTGCCCTGCGGTTCGGAGAAATTCATCCGCAAGTTGGAAAAGGTGACGGGGCGTATATTGCAGTATCGACCGCGGGGACGACCCAGGAAGGACGGTACAGACTCATAAAGGGTAGCGTCCCCTTTTCCTTCAGGAAGGACGGTACAGACTCATAAAGGGTAGCGTCCCCTCTTACTTACCTAAGGGTAGCGTCCCCTTTTCCTTCTTTTCCTTACCTTTTCCTTATCTCTCCTCGCACATCGTGTCGGCGATCAGCGCTTCGATGACAGAATCGAGAGGATTATCGCGATAAGACTTGTTACGAAGTGCAGATCTCGTCCGCGCCAGATGCAGCACTCGAATAATCAAGCCTGGCATCATCAATCCCCTTCATGTGACGCCCTTGGTGCTGTGACATAATTGCCCAGCAAGTAATTTTTAACCCTATGCTGAAAATCGACTTTACATCGTTGTCCAAGGCGATTGCGCCGCTCACAAAGGCGTTGCAGGCAGCCAAGTTGCGCCCCAAGGACGAGTTCGTTCGCGATGCATCGATTCAGCGCTTTGAATACACCTATGAACTGTGCGTCAAATCGTTGCGGCGTCAGTTAACCGCCATGTCCGACTCGCCCTCGGAAATCGATGCGCTGGGTTATCGCGACATGATACGCATTGGTGTGGAACGTGGACTGATCAAAACCGAAGTGCCGTGGTTTGGCTATCGCGAACTGCGTAACATAACCAGCCACGTCTACGATCCCGCAAAAGCCAAAAAAGTCTTTGGCGCACTGCACCGGTTTCTGCGTGACGCCAAGGAATTGCATGCGCGTCTGGACAAGGCCGCCAAATGAATACGACTGCAAAAAAGCACGGCCATATCATGCTGGCACCGAAGCAGGTGGCGCTGGTGCGTGCCGTGTTACGAACGCATGCGCCACATCATCGCGCATACGTGTTTGGCTCGCGCGTGGTGTTCAGTGCTGCTGATCGCGCGCGCCTGAAACCGCACTCCGATCTTGATCTGGCGTTGGAAGGTCCGCCACTGAAACCCCATCAAGCCTACGCGCTCAAGGAGGCGTTTAGTGAAAGCGATTTACCGATGCGGGTGGATGCGGTGGCTGTGGATGATTTGCCGCTCGAGTGGGGCATTCGAGCCTGTGCCCTCTAACATAGGGGGCACATAGGGGTCGCGTATTGCATTATCGTATTGCGTCTCGCAAATGTCCGCGACGTCCAGAGTTCCCCGCTTAGTAAGAAGAAACATACAATGTCGCTGTACAGTCATTTTCCATTTTAAACCTGCTCTTCCTTCGCGCACCGTCGCGTCCAGAGCAAGGCGTCATTGTCTCCGAGCGCCCTTTTCACCGGGGCATCAAGTCTGAGGCGTGATGTGAAACAGCCGTTTGAATTGGGAAACGGAGACGACTGTCGTTTCCATGAGTTTACGTGCCTCTCCGAAGTCGCGATCCCCGGTGATCAAAAAATTCGCGTTGGTCGCCAAGGCAAGGCCAATGAACTTGGCATCTTTGCGGTCTCGGACAAATTCGACCGTCGCAGGAGGCGCGACGATCAAGAGATCGTTTTCGAACAGATTCCGTCAGTAAGTGAGCAAATCGCTCGACAGGCCGAATTTAGCTCTCGAAAGTACTTCCACATACTCCGCGACAATCTCGGCCGATGCCACCCATTGCATCTCCGGACTTCGAATCACGAACAAGATGACCGACTCCGGGTCTCGGTCCAACAGGGCCGCAGATACAATGACGTTCGTGTCGATAACGACCTTCACCGGCCTTCGCGGTAGGCGGCGATCTCGGCGGCGATCTCTTCCTCGCTAATCTTGCGCGGCCGTGCCATGGCCTGAGTGTCCAGAAAAGCCTTCTTCCACCTTTGATCGCGCGCAGCCATGTTCGATTCTTCCTCCACGACAAGAACTTCGACCTGCTGGCCAGCTTTGAACGGCAGATCAGTGAGAACGACCTGCCTCGGGTCTTGAATCACCAGTTTCCTGCGATAGATCTGCATCATGTACCTCTGACACTGAGTGCCGGTTCAATTGTACCGCTTGGTTTGCATATCTGTTGGCGACGGTGTTTGAAAACAAGATGGCCGCCCTACCGCGTCGCCTGCAACAGGTGGGTCGGGTCGCGAACGCATTGTGTGCGACTCGGAGCTATGTACGCCCAGTCCAACACAGAGGGGTCACAGAGGGGTCACACAGAGGGGCCAAGTCTTGAATTATCACATTGCTTTTCGCTATTGTCGTGGTGCCCCGAGTTCCCCGCTTGGTCAAGAAGAAACATACAATGTCGCCGTGCAGTCATATTTCCGTTTTGAACCTGATCTTCCTTCGCTTACCGTGACCTCCGTCGCGCTAAAGGATTACTTCAACCCCAAGATACCGAATAGACCATGACCCCAAGCGAACTGTTGTTTGATCCCGGCCCTGTGCCTTCGGTACCCATCATCGGGCGCAAGGAGCGCTTTCCGGTGCATCGTATTTACTGCGTGGGACGCAATTATGCGGCGCATGCGCGGGAGATGGGTAAGGACCCGGACAAGGAACCGCCGTTTTTCTTTCTAAAGCCGGCGGATGCGGTGTTGCCGGGCGGCGGGAGAATGCATTACCCGCCGGGCACGGAGAACCTGCACCATGAAATCGAAATGGTGGTGGCGATTCAGCGCGAGGGGCGCGACATTCCGGCGGCGCGGGCGCTGGAATACGTGTTCGGTTACGCGGTGGGACTGGACATGACGCGGCGCGACTTGCAGTTCAAGGCGCGCGACATGGGCCGCCCTTGGGATTTTGGCAAGGCGTTCGACGAATCCGCACCGATCGGCGCGATTCATCCGGTGGCAAGCCATGGGCATCGCTCGACCGGGAAAATCCAGCTTAAAGTCAATGGCGAGATGCGTCAGGACGCAGACCTCGCGGAGATGATCTGGAATGTGCCGGAGACCATCGCGTTTCTCTCCGGCTATTACCTGCTCAAATCGGGCGATCTGATTTACACCGGCACGCCCGCTGGTGTCGGTGCGGTGAAAAAAGGCGATCAGATGTCGGGCTCGGTTGACGGTTTGGGCGAATTGGCGGTAACCCTGATCTGATGATGCAGTCAACGGGGCAGGGCAAGACCTGGCTGGAAGTGGCGCTGAACGGCGCGTGGACGCGCGCACGTCAGCCGCTGATTCCGGTGTCTGTGAAGGAGATCGTCGAGGAGGGGATTGCCTGCGTGCAGGCAGGCGCCGCGATCGTGCACGTCCATGCCTACGACGAAGCAACCGGCCGGCAAACCCAGAGCCCGGATGTATACGCGAGCATCATCGCCGGGATTCGCAACAAGGTTGATGCGATCGTCTATCCGACCATCCCGGCTCCCGGCTTGGGAGCATCGGCTGGCGAGAGCACGGCACAACAGCGCTTTGCCCATATCGAAGAGCTTGCCCGCCGCGGGCTGATCGAATGGGCTGTGGTCGATCCGGGATCGACCAATTTTTCCCTGTACGACGATTTGCGCGAGGACAAGCCCGGATTCGTTTACGTCAATTCCGAACCGGATGTCCGCCATGGGCTCATGCTCGCCAGGCGTTACGGCTTGCATCCGAGCTACGCCATTTACGAGCCTGGTTTCGTGCGTCTCGGCGCAACCCTGCACTGGCGCGAAAGCTGTCCGGCGCCGGTCTATCGTTTCATGTTCTCCAGCGGCTACACCTTCAGTTTTCCCCCCGAGGACTATGCGCTCACGGCGTACCTGAAACTGCTCGATCAGGTTGCACCCGGCGCGCAATGGATGATGGCAGGCCTGGATGTGGACGTGATGCCGATGATTCCGCGCGTGATCGCCGAAGGCGGCCATGTGCGTGTCGGACTGGAAGATGCGACGTTCGGCTGCGAGATGACCAATCTGCAACTGGTCGAGCGGGCGGCACGCAGCATCGTTGATGTCGGAGGCGAACTGGCAAGCGCCCGTGAAGTTCGGATCGCCATTGCGCCCGAGGAGCATGACGCAGTCTGATGGATGCCGGGTGCGCGGCTATAATCGCCCGTCTTTGAAAAATTATTGATTCTCCAAGGATCGCATGACCACAAAAATTGGCATTACCATGGGCGATCCATCCGGCGTTGGGCCTGAAATCATCGTCAAGACACTGGCGCAGATGACGCCGGCCACGCGTTCGTTATCGGCGGTGGTTGGCAATCTTGCCATTCTGAAACGTGCCGACAAACTGCTCGGGACCGGCCTGCGATTCGTGGACGGCCTCGATGTCAAGGACGGCGAAGTTCCGGTCGCCAATATCGCCACCAAGGATCAGGACAAAATTGTCGATGGTCAAATATCCGCGGCCGGTGGCGAGGCGGCCTATCGCTACGTCGAGGAAGCCGTCAAGCTGGCGCTGGCCGGCAGGATTGCGGTGATCGTCACCGCGCCGCTGAACAAGGCTGCCATGCATTCCGCCGGTCATCACTTCGATGGCCATACTGAACTTCTGGCGCATCTGACCGGAGCGAAATCCTCATTCATGCTTCTGGCGAGCGACAAGCTCAACGCGATCCATGTCACCACGCATCAGTCGCTGAAGAATGCAGCGGAACGTCCGACCATTGAAAGGGTGGTCGAGACCATCCGAGCCGGGCATCGCCACTTTCGTGAACTGGGCATGGACAAGCCGCGCATCGCCGTGGCCGGGCTTAATCCGCATAGCGGCGAAGGTGGTATTTTTGGCCGCGAGGAGATTGAACGCATATCGCCTGCAATCGCAATCGCGCAGAAGGAAGGCATCGACGTCAAAGGGCCGATCTCGGGTGATACCGTGTTCTACCGCGCACTCAAGGGCGAGTTCGATCTGGTGGTGGCGCAATATCACGATCAGGGCCATATACCGACCAAGCTGATCGCCTTCGACGAAACGGTGAATATCAGTCTTGGGTTGCCGATACGCCGCACTTCGGTCGATCACGGTACCGCGCACGACATTGCCTGGACCGGCAAGGCCAACAATACCAACATGCAGGCAGCCATCGCCTATGCGCGAAAAATGGCGGACCGCGTGGCGGCGTGAATCCGCTGGCGCGCCGGTGCGATAGCCCGACCCACCGTGGTGAGCTTTAAATGCGTCAGGCGCCGCGGGTATTGATTATTGCCGATGATTTGACCGGGGCAATGGACAGCGCCGGTCCTTTTGCCTGTCTGGGCGTCGAAACCTGGGTGGTGGCCGAGCCGATGCGGTGTGACCCCGCCGGCCTCACGACTGCCCGGGTGGTGTCGATCAACACCGGCACGCGTCACCTGCCCGGAGCGCAAGCGGCCACGCGGGTAGCCGACATTGCCCGGCAGGTTGGAGCCGGCGGCTTCGATATCGTGGTGAAGAAGATTGATTCGACCCTGCGCGGTAACGTTGTCGCCGAAACCCTGGCGTTGCGTGAAGCCAGCGCCCGCAGTGAAGTCGTGGTGGCCGCGGCCTTTCCGGCACAAGGCCGCACCGTTCAAGGCGGAATGGTTTACGTCGACGGCAAGCCGCTGGCGCAAACCGGATTCGCGCATGACGCGCTATCGCCACCGCCGCTGGTTCCCTTGCAGCAAGTCTTCGCGGCGGCCCGATCCGGGTTGCGGGTCGCGCTGGCAACGCCGTTGGATGCTTTCGGTACCGGGGCAGAAGTCTGGATCGCGGACAGCCAGACCGATGCCGATCTGGAGCGCATCGTGCAAACGCTGGCGCCGCGATTGGATGCCGTGCTGATGGTCGGTTCGGCGGGTTTGACCCGCGCGCTGGCCCGCATTTGTTTCTCTGGACATCCCGCGGCCAGGGACTGGAAACCGTTGGCCGGGACCCTGGTTTTCGCCGTCGGCTCGCGCGCACAGCGCAGCGCTGAGCAAGTGCTGGCGCTGGCGGCGCAACCCGACACCCGGGTGCTGCCCGCGCCGAACGGCAGATTAACCAATACCGAACTTCCACGCGCGCAAAATCTGGTGATCCAGGCCACCACTGGCGAATCCGGCCGGGATGGCGATGCCGCCCGGGTTGCAGCCGACATCGCGCAGCAGGCAATCCAAATGGTCCAGTGTACCCGGGCGCAAGCGCTTATCGCCACCGGTGGCGATACGGCAATCGCGATTCTGGCCGCGAGCGGCAACCCGGCGCTGCAGGTGCTTGGAGATCTGATGCCCGGCATTCCCTATGCGCGAATCCAGATCGGGGGTATTCCGGTCTGGCTCATCACCAAAGCCGGCGGATTCGGCGGGCACGAAACGTTTCGCGACCTTGCGCGCAAATTGCGCGAAGGCTGAGTTCATGGTCGCGAAGAGTGCTCTTGGTCATTTTCTGAATCCAGCGAGTATCGCGGTGGTCGGTGCGTCCGAACGACCCACCAGTTCCGGCGGCGCGGTGCTGCGAAATCTGCGCACCTCCGGTTACCGCGGCCGTGTCGTACCGGTCAATCCCAGGGGCGGTGCCATTGACGGCCTTGCGGTGGCGCCTTCACTAAGCGCGATGGAAAGTCCGGTCGATCTGGTTGCAATATTGGTGCGACCCGACAGCATCCTCGATGCGGTTGCCGAATCTGCCGATACCGGCCACCAGCATATTTTGATTCTGCCCGGCGGTTTCGCCGAAGCCGGTGACGGCGGACGCGCACGCGACGCTGCCCTGCGCGAAATGGCCACTGCGCGCGGGCTCATCATTGGCGGGCCCAACTGCGCCGGCGTGATCAATCTGCTCGACCCTAAAGCGCCATTCGCCGCGACCTTTTTCCGCGCCATGCCAAGGGGCGGTGCAGTGGCGATGATCTCCCAGTCGGGAGCCATCATCGAGGAAGCCATCGACGCCAGTCATGCCTACAACATTCCGCTGGGCGCCGTCGTTTCCGTCGGTAACAGCATGCATCTGGGCATGGTCGAATATCTCGAGGAACTGGGGTGCGATGCGCGCTGCCAGGTGATTTTGTTGTATGTCGAATCCTTCGGGGACGCGGCACGCTTCGGCGCCATCGCGCGCGCGGCCGCCAAAATAAAGCCGGTGATCGCCTTGATCGGCGGGCGCACGCAAGCGGGCCGCGAGGCCGCGTTTCGACATACCGGTTCGCGTCCCGCCGACGATGCCGCCACCGAGGAGTACTGCCGTCGCAGCGGTATTGTCAGGGTCAGGAGCCTGCGGCGACTGTTGCTGGCCGGCAAAGCCTTTGGCGCCTTTCCGCAAGGTATCGGGAAGCGCGTGCTGTTGCTGTCCAATTCCGGCGGGCCGGGCGTGCTCGCGGCCGACCAGGCGCTCGACGAAGGACTCGATCTGCCGCAACTGCCCGCGGCCATGTCCGAAAAATTGCGTGGTTTCCTGCCTGCCGAAGCTTCCATCGCCAATCCGCTCGACCTGCTGGCCGACGCACGGGCCGATCGCTTTGCCGCCACGCTTGCGGCTGCGCTTGACTCGGGCAAAGGGCATTTCGATGCCATTCTGATGATTCATGTGGTGCCGTTCATGGTGGACGCCGGCGAAGTGGTGGAGGCGCTGGCTGCGATAGGAAAACCGGCAAAGATTCCGATCCTGCACTGCATGATGGGGACGCTGGAACACCAAAACGATTGGTTCGCGCGCATGGAAAGCGCCGGAGTGCCGACGTTCAAGGATGCCGAGGAAATGTGCATGGCGGCCGGCCTGCTCATGCGTCATCGTCAACTCAATGCGCCGCATTGACCCAACCCCAGGGAGAACCGATGTTTAAGCTCTACGGCTATTTCCGAAGCTCCGCGTCTTACCGCGTGCGCATCGCGCTGAACATGAAGGGCCTCGACTACGAGCAGGCCAGCGTGCACCTGGCGAAGGGCAGGCAATACGATGCGGCGTTTTCCGCCATCAGTGCGCAAAATCTGGTTCCGGTGCTCGATCACGATGAAACTCGGTTGTATCAATCGCTGGCGATCATTGATTATCTGGATGAAAAATTCCCCGAGCCCGCTTTCCTGCCAAAGGATTCCCCGGGACGCAATCGCGTTCGCTCGCTGGCGCTCATCAGCGCGTGCGAGATTCATCCATTGAACAACACGCGTGTGCTGGCCTATCTGACCGATACGCTAAACCTAAGCGAGGAACAGAAGAATGCCTGGTATCGACATTGGGTGACGGTCGGTTTTACGGCATTGGAGAAACGCCTGGTCGCGGAAAAAGAAACCGGCCTGTTCTGCCACGGAACCCGGCCGGGATTGGCCGACATCGTGCTGGTGCCGCAGGTTGCCAATGCCAATCGCTTCAACGTCGATCTGATCGCGTTTCCCACCATCCGGCGCATCAACGACGAGTGCCTTAAGCTGGATGCGTTCAAGAAAGCGATGCCGGTTAATCAACCGGATGCGGAATAACAACGTCCGGCCAGATGCGTGCCGGTGACGACTGAACATCGACGTGACAGTCCCGAAGCCGCACTATTGAGCCTTCCAAAATACATGACAACACAAAGTCGCTTCCCTCATCCCCACCCTTCTCCCGAAGGGAGAAGGGCTTTTCCTCCCTCTCCCTCGGGGACAAGGGCACACTTGAAGCGGAGCAGAGGGATCGAGGGTGAGGGAGGAATGTGTCATGAATTACGAAAAGATCAATAAACGTCGCATCAGTGTTTGCGGTCGGTGTTTTTCGAAATCCGACGCACGGTTTTTTTCGCGACTCGTTTTGCCGTTTTATCGATCAACCGTTTCGTTACTTTTTTTGTCGGCTTCTTCTTCGTGCGCGTTGCCTTCATGACCGCCTTGATGGCTGGCTTTCGAGCTGGCCGCTTCTTGTCGAGCATTTGGACGATTTCTTCCATGACTTGCTTTTCAATCCGCTTGACCAGACTGAGGTCCTTCTTTGAGAGTTTCTTGTTCCCCACCGTGGATCTCCTGTCGCTTCGACGGCCTTCCTGGAAGACATGGAAAATCTTATGCGATACCGCAATTGCAGGCAACAAGGGCCGAATCGGTCAACACGGTCCAAGGCAATTCGCCGATGCTGAAGGCGGAATGTTACAGAAAGATGTAAGCATTGCGTACGCGTCAGATGCATGCCGGTCTTGCGCGTGCTCCCTGACACCGAATCCGCTTGCCCGGCACTGCCATGCTATTCTGCAATTTGGAATCGACCAGAGGTAGGAACATGGAAACAAGATTGATTGTTGCCGCAAGCCTTGCGATCGCGCTGGTGGTGCCGGAACTGCATGCAGCCGAGGAAGAGAATTTGCCGAAGGTGCGCAAGCAGGGTGGAACGACCTACGTTACCGGGGGTTCCGGAGATGAGCAGCACAAGGCGTTTTCCAAAATCGCCAACAAGTTTCCAATCCAGTTGATTTTTGCGCTCGATGGCGAAACCGCGGATAAAGGCGAAGCCGCGGCTATTAGCGGTGTGAAAGTAACGCTGACCGACTTGAGCGGGAATGCGTTGATCGAGGCGGTATCGGAAGGACCGTATTTTTTCATCAATCCCCCGGCCGGGGGACGATTCACCATTGATGTGGAGTACAACGGCGACAAACAATCAATCACCAAGGATCTGGTGGGTCGGCGCTACCTGGTACTCAATTTCAAGTTCCGCTCACAATAGATCGTGGGTAATCGGCTTTCGATGCCACTGCCAGGCGGCACAGCGATGACCGGACGGGCGATGGTTGCCCTCGAATCGGGTCAGTCGCGTCGCAGCTTCCTGACCTGGCTGGCCGCCAGTCCGCTGCTGGCGATGTCCGGCGTGCACGCGCAAACGCCTTTGATGATTTCCCGGCCCGGCAGCGGCTATCGCTTCCTACCTGGCGGCCCGGTATTCTCGGGCGGGGCAGTGGCGCTGCCCGGGTACGCAGTGACGCATGCCTTGCTCGATCGCGGGTTACCGCTGGAGCAAGGCTATGCACTGGTGGAGCGCCACCTCCACGCGCAGGGGCGGCCGATGCAGGCACTGTGTGGGATGCAATTGAGGTTGCCGCGACAGTTGAGCGCCAGGGAGTTCACCGAATTTAATGCCCCCTACCTGGCGCGGCTCAAAGCCTGGGACTTGATCTACCAGGGCTTGAATCCGGTATCGCGCACGAATGTTGCCCCGGTGCAGAACCCGCTGCGGGAGCCCTCGATTCATGCTTTTTCCTATACCGTGGCCGCCGATGGTGCCGCCGCTACCTTCACCATGTCGGGTATGACCGAAGGCGGACCGGCGGGTATCGCGGCAGCGGGCGACGTGTCCCCGGCGGGCATGCAAACCAAGCTGGATTACGTGGTGACGGTAGTGAGCAAGCGGCTCGCCGAACTCGGATTCGATTGGCAAGACGCGACGCACGTCGAGTGTTACGCCGTCGAAGAAATTCCGGGCGCAATGAGCACGTTGGCCGTCCGGGCGGGCAGCGCGTCTGCGCGCGGCGTGCGCTGGCACTACGCCCGCCCGCCGGTCATCGGGCTCGAACTGGAACTGGAAGCGCGGTCTGTTGTCCGAGAAATCGTTCTCGGCGCTTAACCCCCGCAATCTGTATCGGCCTAAAATTAGTGCAGTCGAATGATCAGGCGATGATGATTCCGGGACAGCGCAGCCGGCCTGGCACCGCAATACCTGCGGCGTGGACAAACAATCATGGCTCTTAAAGGAAACCCAATGAACCAAAGATTTGCAGTGAAACTGAGCGCCCTGTTGCTTGCCGGCATGTTCAGTGGCTTGGCGCTGGCGGAAGGTGCCGCGAATGGCCGCGAGCGTTTTTTTCTCAAACGGCAAAATTGCCCCTGGACCGAGGAAATGGGCAAATTCATCTATGAATGCGTGAAAAAAAACGATGGTTTCAACGCCCACTGGTGCCACAACGAGGTGCTGGACCGCTACTGCGCGGCGGATGAGAGTGCGATTCCACATCCAACCGACAGTCTGCCGGGCGACAAACCGATTGCACCGGATTCAGCCAGTAAGAGCTGAGCCTTAGACGCCTCTCAATGACCAGAGCCGCCTGGAGCGGCCCTGGCTACATCCGGTAGAGCAAAGCGTGGACTTCGCCCGGTTTCGGAATCGATTTCGGTGACAGGCGCAGGTAACGGATGCCGAGCGCCTTCAGGTAGTCCGACTTTGCAGCGCTGGAGTCGCTGCCTCCCGCATCAATCATATCGATGGCTGCAACCGCCGAGAAATTTGCATTGCAGATCAGTACATCGACCCCGCTACCGGCCAATGCCGGATTGCTGGTGCCGGCTTCGGAAAGCATTGACAGCGATACATGAGCAAAAACGTGGTGGTCACGCAACCCGGTCTTGCAAGTGAGGTAGACCAGTTTGGTTGCGCCGGAAACAAAAGCATTGCGTGGGACAGGCGCAGCCGGTGATGGTAGCGGCGCCGGCGCCAGGGTCGGTACCGCGCGAGGTAATTCAGCCGTCCTTGCTGCCGGTAGATTGCCCGCGCCAGTGTCCACGTCACCGCGTTTGTATGCGGAAATAAATTCCTCGAGCGAATTGTTCTCTTTTCGCGGTTTGCGCTGACCCATCGAAAACAGCGGCGCGTCGTCGCCCTTGATGGATTTGTGGGCGCGGACCCAGAGGACAATGATCACCCCCATGATAATGAATCCAAACACGGCGCCGGCGATATTCATTCAGGTCTCCGGTTTCCGTGACTTGGCTTGCTCGCCGGGCAGGAGTTGATGCAGGAGACTGGACTCACGGTTGTAGAAGCCTTCGGTGTGGAACGTTTCCGGGAATTTGTAGAATTCGTAGTCCAGGTGGTGGCAGATTTCGTGCAACAAGGTACGCAGAAAACTCTTGAATGCCACCACGCGCTTGTGCTTCGCGGTGCGCATCCAGAGCTGAATCTTTGCCGATTTTCCGTCCTCTTCCGGCAGATACAGTCCGTGCAATTCGCCCCAGTCGTCGCTCGGCCGCACCGCCAGCACCTGAATGCGCAACGGCGGCAGCCTCAACTGTTCGACAATCCCGTCACTGATCTGCTGTGACAATTGCTGAATACTGGCTCTGTTTTCCGATCTCAGGGCTTCGACCAGCGCCTGCGCAGGGGCTTGCAGGGTTTGCGCACCGGGTAAGCCTACAACGGTAATCGCGTCGCTTTGCCGGTAGATGCTCTGCCGCTGGGCAGAAAGCCGGTTGTAGTAGTCGAAAACCAACGCGGCTAGTCCAGATAATGGAGCCGGTCACCGAGGGCGCTTGAATCCCAAAATTTGAGTTTGACGCCTTTCTTGACCTTTGCCTCGGCTTCGGCTTCTTTCTTTTTTACCACTTCAAGCTGCGCTGCCACCCGCCGTGCCTCGGACAGTGGCACCGCCACCACACCGTCACGGTCGCCGACGATGATGTCGCCCGGGTTAACCGTCACTCCGCCGCAGGTCACACCCAGATTGATTTCTCCGGGGCCGTGCTTGAACGCGGAATTGGGTTTGATGCCCCGGGTGAATACCGGCAGACCCACCTTGAGCAGGCCCGGTACATCGCGCACCAGCCCGTCGCATACGATCGCGACCACGCCGATTTTCTTCGCCCAGAAGACCCACAAGTCACCGATGGTTGCCGCGGTATCGTCGCCGGTGGTGGCGATTACGATGACATCGCCTTTCCGGGCGAAGTCCAGGACCGCCATCGCGGCGAGATTGTCCATCGGTCCGCAAAACGCGGTAACCGCGCTGCCGCTGAATTTCATGGTCGGCAGCAGCGGCTTGATGGCGTAATCCAGACAACCTTTACCGTTATAGGCATCGGTGACAAAACCCGTCGGCATGCCGGCGAAAGCCTTCATGAGGTTCTTTGCCGGCCGTTCGATACTTCGGCGGATGGTCAGGGCAACGGGTTCGCCAATCATGGGACGCTTCTCCTTGAGATTCTATGGTCGATGCTATTCGTTTGCCGGCATGGAATTCGCCTGCCGCCGGGCACCCCTGAAGGCGTTGGGAATGATGAGGCTGCGGCGTCCGCCGGTTTTCATGCCCTGCATGCCAGTTTCCAACCCGGGCAACGCGCGCTTGTAACCGTGGACAAAAGAAACCGGTGTGCCGCGATCGTCCGAATGAATGAACTGTTTTCCCTTCCGGTCGCTGGCGAGTTCGTCGTAGATCCATCCGGTGTAGCGAATGGTGGCGAACCAGCCGCGCTGCGGTTCCGGGCCATCGCCGGTCTTCAGATCCACGACTTTAATTTCAGTGGGCGCCGCTCGCGCCCGGGTTGTCCATGCAGTGGCAAGGCAGATCATGCCCAGCAGGGTAATTGCAATTGTCGTGGCGCGGGCGCGAAGTTTGTTTTGCATGCAGCCAGTGTAACCAAATCCGACAAAGACTATTCACGGACCGGATCTGCTTCCTTGAACGGGCTGTGTTCGGACAATTCGTTCACATAATGCTCGATGCCGCGCGTTTCCTTGCGCAGAAAATTCGTGACTGCCTCGGTGAATTCCGGGTGAGCGAGCCAATGCGCGGACACGGTGCGCTGCGGCAGCAGACCGCGCGCGAGTTTGTGCTCGCCCTGCGCGCCTCCTTCGAATGAGCCCAGCTTCTCCGCAATGCAGAACTCGATGGCCTGGTAGTAGCAGGCTTCGAAATGCAGGCCGGAATGGTATTCCCGGGCACCCCAGTAGCGGCCATACAGCGTGTCTTTGCCAATGATGTTGAAGGCGGCCGCCACCGGCACGCCTTCTCGGCTGCCGATGATGAGCAGCAGGCGCTCCGGCATGGCCCGCGCCAGCCGGAGGAAGAAATCGAGATTCAGGTACGGCGAGGAATGATGGGCACGATAAGTGCCGTTGTAGCAATCGACGAAGAACCGCCAGTCGGTTTCGGTTGCTTCGCCCCCCCGTAACCGGCGGAAGACAATCCCGGCATCGCGCACCTTGCGCCGTTCCTGACGGATCTTCTTGCGTTTTTCGTGATTCATGCGCAGCAGAAAATCATCGAAGTTACCGAACTTTTCATTGCGCCAGTGGAATTGCACCGAGGCGCGCAACATCAGTCCCGCGGATTCGAATGCGGTTACCTCGGGTGCGGTCGGGAACAGGCAATGCAGCGAAGACACATCATTTTCGCGCGCGAAGGCCAGTGCCGCGTCGAGCAGCGCGGCGCGGTCGGCATGGTTGGTGGCCAGCAGGCGCGGCCCGGTGACCGGTGTGAACGGAACGGCGTTCAGCAACTTCGGGTAATAGCTCAGACCGTGGCGTTGATAGGCGTCCGCCCAGGCCCAATCGAAGACATATTCTCCGTAGGAGTGGGATTTCAGGTAGAGCGGCATGGCTGCCGCCAATCGGCCCTCGCGCCACAATGCGAGATGGCAGGGCGTCCAGCCGGTTTCGGCCCGGACGCATCCGCTTTCCTCCAGGGCATGCAGGAATGCATGCGAAAGCAGGGGATGCTTTTGAGCGAGCGCGTCCCACTCCGCGGCTGGCATCGACGCAAGCGAATCTATGACTTCAATACCGGAGCGCATTTTCATTTCGGAAAGGGGTGGATGCTATAGTAGCAGCCATGCGCATCGCGATTGGTCAGATCAACTGCACGGTCGGAGATCTCTCCGGCAACGCCGGAAAAATCCTTGAGTTCGCGCGACGCGCCAAGGCCCAGGGCGCCGACATTCTGCTTACTCCCGAACTTTCCCTGTGCGGCTATCCGCCCGAGGATTTGCTGTTGCGGGAAGATTTTCGCGCCGCCTGCGATCGCGCGCTGGCCGAGCTGGCGTCCAGGGTCCACGGCATCAGCATCGTGGTTGGCCATCCGCGGCAAATTGATGCCAAGCTGTTCAACACCGCATCCGTCCTGCGCGACGGCGCGGTCACCGCCGCCTATCACAAGGGCGATTTGCCAAACTACACCGTATTCGACGAAGAACGCTATTTCGACGCGGGTGCAATCCCCTGTGTCCTAGATATCAGCGGCGTGCGCGTCGGCTTGAACATCTGCGAGGATGTCTGGGAACCAGAATCGCCGAAACGCGCACGCACGGCCGGCGCCAGCGTGCTGCTGGTATCCAACGCGTCGCCGTTCCATATCGACAAAATTACGGCGCGCCATGAAGTCGTGCGTGCGCGAACCGCCGAGACCGGCCTGGCGGTGGTGTTCTGCAATATGGTGGGCGGTCAGGACGAACTGGTTTTCGACGGCGCTTCCTTCGTCATGAACGCGCAGGGCAAAGTGGTATGCCAGTTACCGGCGTTCGAAGAAGCGCTTGGCGTGATTGAGATTGGCAACGACGGACCGATTCCGGCGGAAATGGCCCCTCAGCCGGATATCGACGCCAGCATCTACGCAGCCCTGTGCCTGGGTGTGCGCGACTATCTGGGCAAGAACGGATTTCCCGGCGCACTGCTGGGCCTGTCCGGCGGCATCGATTCGGCGCTGACCTTGTGCATCGCCGCCGATGCGATTGGGTCCGACAAGGTGCATGCGGTGATGATGCCCTCGCAGTTCACCGCCGGTATCAGCGTCGAAGATTCGCGCGACATGGTCAAGCGTCTGGGCGTGCGCTACAGCGAAATCGCCATCAAGCCGGTGTTCGATACGTTCATGGGCGCGCTCAGCCCTCAGTTCGCTGACAAACCGTTCGACGCCACCGAAGAAAACCTGCAAGCGCGCATCCGCGGCACGCTGCTCATGGCATTGTCGAACAAGCACGGCTCGATTGTGCTCACCACCGGCAACAAGAGCGAAATGAGCACCGGCTACGCCACGCTTTACGGCGACATGGCCGGAGGCTTCGCCGTGCTCAAGGATGTCACCAAGAAATATGTCTACCGGCTTTCGCGCTACCGCAACACGCTGTCAGCCGTGATCCCGGAGCGCATCATCGAGCGCGCCCCCAGCGCCGAGCTGCGCCCCAATCAGACCGATCAGGACAGTCTGCCGCCCTACGACGTGCTCGATGCGATCG
>JANLTJ010000080.1:0-3439 GCA_031362885.1 Betaproteobacteria bacterium | reverse complement strand
AATCCGCAAGTCGCGCACCGCGGCCAGATCCTCGACATGCCGCACCCCAAAGCGGGGACGATTCCGATGCAGGGTTTCTCGGTGCACTTCGGCGATTCGCCGATGCGTCTGAAACATCCGCCGCCGATGCTCGGGCAACATACGGACGAAGTATTGATGGAATGGCTGGATTTGACGGCCACCCAAACCGACGGGTTGCGCCAGCAGGGCGTGACTTAGAGCGTCTAACAAAATGAATTATGGAGTGCATTCAAGGCATCCCTCACCCTCGGTCCCTCTGCTCCGCTTCAAGTGTGCCCTTGTCCCGGAGGGAGAGGGAAGAAAAAGCCCTGCGCCCTCCGGGATACCCAGGCGCAGCCGGGAGCACCCGTTTAGAGGGGTTGGGATAAGGGAGATTTTTTTATTTTGTTAGGTGCTCTAAGAGAACCGCCATGACCATCAAGCAACTCCTAATCGCCAACCGTGGCGAGATTGCCATCCGCATCGCGCGTAGCGCGGCGGACATGGGAATACGTTCGCATGCGGTGTTTTCGGAGGACGACCGCGACTGCGATCACGTGAACAAGGCCGACCATGCGCATGCGCTGAGCGGCCAGGGGCCGGCCGCCTATCTGGACATCGCACAAATCATTGGCGTCGCGCGCGCGGCGGGTTGCGACGCGATTCATCCCGGCTACGGGTTCTTGAGCGAAAACGCGGATTTCGCGCGGCGCTGCGCGGCTGCCGGCGTTTGCTTTGTCGGTCCGTCGCCGCAGGTGCTCGAAACCTTCGGTGACAAGGGAAAGGCGCGCGCGCTCGCGGCGGGTTGCCAGGTGAACATTCTCACCGGCACGAACAGCGCCACGGCACTGGAACAGGCGCGGGATTTTCTGTGCTCATTGGGCCCCGAGGGCGCGATGATGATCAAGGCCATCGCCGGCGGCGGTGGGCGCGGCATGCGTCCGGTGCGCAACGAGCAGGAGCTGGCATCCGCCTTCGAGCGATGCCGCTCCGAGGCGATGCAGGCTTTTGGCAATGGCGATGTCTATGTGGAAAGACTGTTCTCACCGGCGCGGCATATCGAGGTGCAGGTTATCGGCGATGGCTCCGGTGAGGTGACGCATTTGTGGGAACGCGAATGCAGTCTTCAGCGCAACCGGCAGAAGTTGGTGGAGATCGCGCCCGCGCCGGGCTTGTCCCGCCCGCTGCGCGATGCGCTCATCGACGCGGCCTTGCGCATGGCGCGCGCGGTCAGGCTCGGCAATTTGGCGACGTTTGAATTCCTCGTGGGCCCATCGGCAGATGATCCGGCTGGGTTTGTTTTCATCGAAGCCAATCCGCGCCTGCAAGTCGAGCACACCGTCACCGAGGCCATCACCGGAGTTGATCTGGTGCGCACGCAATTGCAACTGGCCGCCGGCGGGACACTGAAAGATCTGGGATTGACCACCATTGCCGCCACTCAGGGTATGGCGATGCAGTTGCGCATCAACGCGGAGACCGTGATGACGGATGGCGCAATCCGTCCGGCAACCGGCGTGCTGGATGCGTTCGAGCCGCCGGCAGGGCCGGGCGTGCGCGTGGACACTTGCGCTCACGCGGGATTTCGCGCCAATCCGCGCTTCGATTCGCTGCTGGCCAAGGTGATCGTGCACCGATCGCCGGGAGACCTGCCGTCACTGGCCGCGAAAGCGCGTCGCGCGCTGGGCGAATTTCGCCTATCGGGCATGGCGAGCAATCGCGATTTCCTGCTGAACCTGCTTGAACATCCGGAGTTCTTGGGCGGCCATTGGCACACCGGCTGGATCGAAGCCAATCTGTCGGCGTTATGTGCCTCAAGTAAGCATCCACGCTTTCATGCCGAAGCGGAAACCGCGGCTCGCCAGGCGCCGGATCCGCTCGCCATATTGGCGCATGGGAAGCGCGATGCCGCGGCCGTGAGCCTGCCGATTCCGGATGGAGCCCATGCCGTGCCTGCACCGATTTCTGGCAACGTGGTGAGCATCAGTGTCGCGGCGGGTGAGCGCGTTGTTCGCGGCCAGCAGATCGTCATTCTGGAGGCGATGAAAATGGAGCATGTTGTCGCCGCCAGCGCGAGCGGCATCGTGCGCGAAGTGCGCATCCAGCGCGCGGAAACGGTGGAGGAAGGCGCGGCGCTTGTTGTCATTGACGCGCAGGCCGGGCAGCCGCCAGTGGCGAGCGGCAACCAGACCGCGGACGCCGATCGCGCGCGTGCCGACCTGGCGGAACTTGCGCAACGCCGCGCACTGACACTCGACGCGGCGCGCCCCGATGCCGTGGACAAGCGCCACAAGCTGGGGTTGCGCACCGCGCGTGAAAACATTGCCGACCTGTGCGATCCGGACAGCTTCCAGGAGTATGGCGCTTTCGTGGTCGCGGCCCAACGCGGCCGCCGCACGATGCAAGACCTGATCGCGCGCACACCCGCCGACGGCATGGTGATGGGCTTCGGCCAGGTGAACGGCGCGCTCTTCCCGGACACGGAGTCGCGCTGCGCGGTGATGGCCTACGACTACACCGTATTGGCCGGTACGCAGGGCCACAAGAATCACCAGAAGAAAGACCGTTTGTTCGAGCTGGTGGCGCAGTGGCGCCTGCCGCTGGTGGTGTTCGCCGAAGGCGGCGGCGGGCGTCCCGGCGACATCGATTTCATCACCGCCGGCTGGTTGAATATCAAGGCATTCACCCTGCTGGCGAAGTTAAGCGGTCTGGTGCCGCTGGTGGGCATCGTTTCAGGCCGATGCTTCGCCGGCAACGCAGTGGTGGCGGGTTGCTGCGATGTGATTATCGCCACCGAAAAAACTTCGCTTGGCATGGGCGGTCCGGCCATGATCGAAGGCGGCGGGCTCGGTGTGTTTCATCCCGATGAAGTCGGGCCGACCTCCGTTCAAAGGCGCAACGGCGTGATCGACATCGTCGTGGCCGACGAAGCCGAAGCCGTGCATGTCGCCAAGAAATATCTTTCCTATTTCCAGGGTCCGGTCACCGGGTGGACTTGCGCCGATCAGAGCCAATTACGCGACGTGATTCCGGAAAATCGCTTGCGCGTCTACGACGTGCATCGCGTGATCGAGCTGCTGGCCGATGCCGATTCGGTGCTGGAACTGCGTGAGGATTTCGCCAGGAACATGGTCACCGCTTTTGTTCGCATTGAGGGCCGGCCCATGGGGCTGATCGCCAACAATCCCATGGTTCTGGGTGGCGCCATCGATGCGCCCGCCGCGGACAAGGCCGCGCGCTTCCTGCAGCTCTGCGATGCCTTCGACCTGCCGATCCTGTCGCTGTGCGACACCCCCGGCAACATGGTCGGCCCGGAAGCCGAGCGCACGGCACTCGTGCGGCATTGCTGCCGCCTGTATGTCATCGGCGCCAACATGACCGTGCCGATTTTCTCCGTCGTGCTGCGCAAAGCCTACGGACTGGGTTCTCAAGGCATGGT
>JANLTJ010000071.1:0-2935 GCA_031362885.1 Betaproteobacteria bacterium | reverse complement strand
GTTCTCCAGCACGGTCTCAAGCTTGCGCAGCACATCCACAACGTTCCACAGGTTCGGATTAATTTCCACTGCGCGCCGGAAGAACTCGGCGGCCTTGCGGTTTTCCCGCCGCTCAAACCAGATGCGGCCGCAGCTTTCCAGCGCGCCGAAGTGATAAGGATTGAGGTCGATCGCCTGCGTGTAGTCGGCCAATGCCCGCGCATCGTCGCCAGCCTGCTCCCATGCATCCCCGCGACGATTCCAGGCCTCCGCAAACTCCGGCCGCAAGGCGATGACATCATTTAATTTCTCGATTGCCGCTTGCGGTTCGTTTACGGTGATGAGTGCAATGCCGGCCTGGAACAGCGGATCGACATTAGAGTCCCCGGCGCGCATCCATATTCCCCAGACGGAAATTTCCGCCATGCCACGGATCAATTCCTCCTCGTCCCACAAGGCCGCCAACAGTACCGGGACATCTTCCATGGTTCCGATTTCCGCCAGACGCCCATAGGCAAGGCGGCGCTGGTCGCTCTGTGGGCTGCGCGTCTGCTCAAGCGCCCGCCCGCGATCCGGCGGAGTCCAGTCGCGGCCTGCGGCGGGCGGGGCAGCTCCCGCCAGCAGGAACAGAATCGCGATCAAACCCGCATTGAGCCAGCCGGGCCCACGCGCCGGAAATTCCAGACCAGTTCTCATGCCTTCTACACGCATTCGCTCACCTCGCCGGTTCGACCGTAACCAAAGATTGGTCAAATGAATCGACCGTCGCGCCGGATCAGGATCTCGCGAATGGCGCTGATCGAAGCTCTCACACCGCCCATGTTGGGATTGATGGCCAGGGCTTGCTCGAAGGAATTCAGGGCGCCCGGCAAATCGCCTTTGCGCAGATAAATTTGTCCGTACCCCGCGAGCACACCGAAATGATGCGGGTTTCTCTTGAGCACTTCATGGCAATCCAGCAACGACAAATCATCTTCTCCGAGCAGGAAATACAACGTGGCACGCTTGTTCCAGGCTTCGGCGAAATCCGGTCGCAGGGCGATCACACGGCTGAAGGTGTCCACCGCGGGTTTAAGCTGCCCTTCGCGCATCTGCGTCAGACCGACTTCGAACATCTGATCGGCGGCGGCATCGCCGGACCGGCTCCAGATGGCCCAGATTGCGGCCTCTGCCGAGGCGCGCATGCGCTGGTCCGGGTCGAACAGGTGGGACAGTATGTGAGGCAGATCCTCTTGTTCGCCGGTTTCCGCCAGCACTGCCGCCGCAGCCAGACGCGTGGCGGCATCGGGACTGCGCAGCCGCGTCAGCGCCTGATCGCGCGTTTCGCTATTGCGCTGGGCCTCGGCACTGGCCTGGGCCTCGGTACTGGCCTGGGCCTCGGCGCCGGTCTGTGCCTCAGCACCAGCGAATATCAGCAAAGCGGCAAACAGCGCCGAACTCAAGCGCGCTCTACTGGCAGAAAACGATCCTGGATGCAACATGGCAATCCCCTGTGCAAACGCCTAAAATGAGCGGAGCCATTCACCTGCATCGAATTCTACTCCGCTACCACTGTATCGCCTTATGTCGAAACTGCTTCTGTCGGCCTGGCTCTTGAGTTGTTTTCCCGCCTTCGCGGCCCCGTATCCATTGGGCACGATGACCTGCGCCGATATCGGTGCGTTCGCATCCGAAGCGATGGCGTGGCGCAAGCAAGGCCAGTCGCGCGATCAGGCGCTCGCAGCGCTCGATGCGCGCACCTTCAATGATCCGGTCGAAAAGAAGAATCTGCTCATCATTGTCGATCTGGTGTTTGGTTCCTATGGGCGCAACTGGTCTGTCGAGAGCGCCGGAAATGTCATGCGCACCGACTGCGAAACCGGGCGGTAAGGTTTTCCCGCATGCACGTAAAGACACGAAAGCCGCAGAGAAAGTTCGAGAGAAAGTTCGATTGATGCCGGCTCATCGAGCTTTTTTCCACTGAGCCATGACCGACAGAACCTAGATGACTTCTCGCCTTGCGCCACCCGCCCGCGTGGGCATGCAGCTCACGGAAGTCGACACGCCCGCGCTGCTGCTCGATCTCGAGGCCTTCGAACGCAACCTCGATCGTATGGACCAGTCTCTTGCCGCAACCCGCATTCGCGTGCGGCCGCACTCGAAATCGCACAAATGTCCAGAAATCGCCCTGCGCCAGATGGCGCGCGGCGCCGTCGGCGTGTGCTGCCAGAAGGTGTCCGAGGCCGAGGCCATGGTGGAAGGCGGCGTGATGAACGTGCTGATCGCGAACGAAGTGATCGGCGCGCCCAAACTCTCCAGACTGGCGGCACTGGCACGGCGCGCGCGCGTGAGTGTGTGCGTGGATGACTTGCGAAACGTCACCGATATCGATGCGGCGGCGCGCGCGGCCGGCGTGAAAATCGACGTACTGGTCGAGATCAACGTCGGCGCCAACCGCTGCGGTGTCGAACCCGGCCTGCCCGCCGTTGAACTCGCACAGCAGATTGCTTCGGCCAAAAATTTGCGCTTCGCCGGACTGCACGCCTATCAGGGCGCGGCACAGCATGCGCGCACGCCGCTTGAACGCAAGGCGGCAATCGCCAAGGCTGTCCAGTACGTGCGCGAAACGATGGACGCGCTGCAAGCCCACGGCCTCAAGCCGGACATCATTACCGGCGCCGGGACCGGAACGTATTTGCTGGAAGCCGCCAGCGGCGTCTACAACGAAATTCAGCCCGGCTCCTACATCTTCATGGATGCGGACTACAACCGCAATCTCGGCGAAGACGGCAAACCGGTCAATAGTTTCGAACAAAGCCTGTTTGTCTGGGCAACAGTCATGAGCCACGCGAGCGCAGAGCGCGCCGTGGTTGACGCCGGACTCAAGGCCCTGTCGGTGGATTCCGGCATGCCGCTGGTGGCCGACCTGCCCGGTGTGGAGTTCCTCAAAGCCTCGGATGAGCATGGCGTGCTGAAA
>JANLTJ010000047.1:0-12900 GCA_031362885.1 Betaproteobacteria bacterium | reverse complement strand
CGGGGCAAGGTTGTTATGTTGAGATTCTCGGACATGAAAGCATTTTGTACCCGCAGGCTATCAAATCACGACAGTGAGGCAATCCGACCCAAGACTTACTGAACTTGTTTCCGGCTGGTGCCTTTTTTCGCCGGTTCCGCGGTGACGGTGTCCAGCCGTCGCATGAAATTGGGCTCAGCCTGAACGCGGCCTTGACGAGCGAATTGCGCCACAGCTAGGCGATGGCAGTGCCGGTGGCTAAAGTCCCGGCGGCAATCAGGCTTTGAGTCCTGCGACGAAACCCTTCTTTTTCAAGTTGCCGGCCAGATTGCCATTCCGGACTATCAGATCATGATAGTGCGTATTCCGCTCGTTGACGGCCAGGCAGCACATCCTCCGTGTGTCGTGGGCCGGGACCAAGGGCTTTCCCCGGCTCCCAAGAGTGTTTCGGCCCAGGTCTGCTCCCCAAGGCAGTGAGATGAGCCGGGAGCGAGTACCTCCCATATATAACAAAAGTTATAATTCTCGGCGGAGGGTTCACCATGAAAATCAAGATCACCACCGTGGGCAATTCCGCCGGCGTGATTCTGCCGAAGGAGCTGCTTGCGCGGCTGCGGCTCGGCAAGGGCGACGCGCTCTACGCGACAGAGTTGCCGGATGGTATCAAGCTGTCGCCGTATGACCCCGAGCTTGCAGGGCAGATGGAGGTCGCGGAGAACATCATGCGAAAGGATCGCAATGTGCTGCGCAAGCTGGCCGGAAGCTGAGTCGCCGCAATGATCGTCTGGCTGGAGAAAGCGATCGTTCTCGCGATCCACGATCGCCAGATCGCCGAGCACGGCGGCAGCGCCGGGGTGCGCGACGAGGGGCTGCTGGAGTCGGCGCTTGCACGAGCGCCACAGTTGCTTGCTTACGGCGACCCGGCGCCGGATCTTGCCGGCCTCGCGGCGGCGCTCGCGTACGGGCTTGCGCGCAATCATCCATTCGTGGATGGCAACAAGCGCACCGCGCATGTCGCCTACCGGACCTTCCTGGCACTGAACGGCGCCGAATTTACCGCGAACGACGAGGAGAAGTACGTTGCAATGCTAGCCTTGGCCGAAGGCAAACTTGCGGAGCACAATTTCGCCGCGTGGCTGCGCGAGCGACTGCGCCCTGCCTCGCATGGCGAGGCCCATGAGGTGCGCAAGCCCTATCGCGCGAAGCAGGCAGATGCCCGCAGAACAACTGCCAAGACCCGGTCGGCGCGCCGGCCCCGCGCCTGAGGGGTAAAAAGCTTCAAAATGCGGCATACCTGTTCCCTTGGCACCCACAGTGGGTGCCGGCGGCCGTTAGTCGTTGGCCAGACAGCATTTCTTGTACTTTTCCCCGCTGCCGCAGGGGCAGGGGTCGTTGCGGCCGATTTTTTCGCTCTCGCGCACGTAGGGCAGGGGTATCTCGCCGACATACTCGTCGTCCGGGTCAGTCCAGGCTTCATCGGCTCTTGCGTCTTCTTCGGCCCAGCGGTCCTGCCGGGCGGCGATGGCGCCGGGGGCATAGAATCGCCACGGGTCGCCGCGCCGGGCCCAGCTTGGCTCGTCGCCTCCCCGGGCGAAAGCGTTGTCGATATCTGTTGGGGAGAAATACACGCCGCCCCATTGCTCTTTTGCGGCACGATCCGCGTCTTGTTGCGCTATGTCCGAGAGCAGTTTGCGGTGGCGTTCGCGGGGAACGTCGAGCAGGGTATTGGCTGCGCTGATGCGTACATCCCAGTCTTCGTTTTCGTCGGTGGCGCGCGCGGCCAGCCAGTCGATTTCGCGGTCGAGCAGCGCCGGTGCATTGCGCAGGGCGGCGTCGATCACCACGTCGTTGGCCTGACAGCGGATGTACCAGTCACATTTGTGGTCTTCGCTCAGCGTGCGCGCCGCTTCGATAGCGCTTCGCGGTTTGTTGGCGAACAGCCATGGCCAGTGGCCCGCCAGCCAGTCCTGCAGATCGTCGTCCCCGGTTAATTCCAGGCGCCGGATCAGCCGCACGAGCAGCAGTCCGGCGGACTCCGATGCGATCAAGCCGAGGATCATCGATGCGTGAAACAGCAGCCACCATTCTCCGCGCGAAATCCCCGGCTGCCACGCGCGATCATCATCCACTTTCTCGCGCAGCACTTCCACCATTTCTTCTCCGCGCGCGGCGCAGTGGTCGATCAGGTGGCGCGGGGCGCGGTCTTCGTCGCGGATCAGCGTTTCGATGAGCGCCGAGGGCGAAAGGACGGCGAGTTCGTCTTCGGTATAGGTGGGTAGTGCCGGTGCGGTGAGAATGGTCATAGGTCAGGGTTGTCCAATTTTCTATCCCTCATCCCAGTCTTCTCCCGGCGGGAGAAGGAGTTATATTGAATGCTCGGCAATTTTCTTTGGAAATATTGTCATGGACTGCGGTACAAGGTGAGCGTCTTTTTCAATATTTCGCAGACTTGTTGCCGCAAGGATTGCGGTTCCACGACTTCGACCTCCGGCCCGTGCTTGAGAATATCCATGACCAGTTCGCGTTCGTCGCGATAGGGGATGCGCAATTCGTAGCGCCCGTCGATCATGAACTGGCCTTCTTGATCCGGGTGCCAGCGTTCGTCGGCGACCCAGCGCGCGCGCTCGGCGGAAAATCGCAGCACCGCAGTCTTGTTGGCACGGCCTGCGAATATGCCGTAGGCGCTGGCGAAATGTTCGTCCAGGTCTTGGTCCGAAATCGCCTCGGCGGCCTCCGTGAGTTCGTTTGCGCTGCGCACCCGGTCAATGGCAAAACTGCGCAGCGCCTTGCGCAGGTGACACCAGCCGTCCAGGTACCAGTTGTCGCGATAGTGCACCAGCCGCTGCGGGGAGACGGTGCGCTCGGTCATCTGGTCGCGGCTGCGGCCGAGGTAAGTCATGCGCAGTTTGCGCCTTTGCAGTGTCGCGCCGGCGAGGACATGGAACCATTGCCCGGTGGGCCGGGCTGCCATGCCGAGTATGCGGGTGCGTTGCACCGCTTCGCTCAAACCAAGACGTTTATGTGCAAGTAGTTCACCGATGCGCCGAGAAACCGGGGCCAGATGCTCGCTCAGCAGGCCAGGCCCAAGACTTTCAAGAAGCCGGTCGAAGACAAACAGCGCTTGCAGTTCCGCCGCGTTGAACCAGAGGCCGGGAAGTTCATAAGTTCCGCCGCCGGCATCGCGCTGGTAATAGTAGCCACCGAGTTCTTCATGCCACTCGATCGGGGCATTGAGCTGGTTCTTGAGAAGCCGGATCAGTCGAAAGAACGTGGGCTCTGAGCATTTCAGACGTGCCATGAGATCTGCGCGCGAAATCGGCGTGCGCCGGTCGCGCAGAATGTGATGCAAATCGTAAATGCGGTCGAACTTGTCCATCGATTCCCCGCCTGCATTCGATGCCCGCGTAGAGCATAACGCTATTCAGCGGATTGTCCTGCGACAGCGCGATGATGGTGATCGCGTTCCAGTCATCGCCGATACGCAGTTTGCCGCTGCGGGCGAGTTTTGGCCGGCCTGCGCCGGGTTTCTTCCGGCGCGTGGCGGCTGCGGTTACGGCTTGGTGCCCGGGCTTTTTGCCATCGCCGGCGCGTTCGCCAGGCGTTCGCCAAGTTCGGCCATTTCTTCCTGGGCCAGAATGATTTCCTCCAGCGTGAGTTGTGTCCAGCGCCGCATTTGCTCGCGTCGGCTGCCTTCCCAGGTGGTTGAGGCTCCAGTCGAAGGTCTCCAGCGGGTCATTGATTGTCATGGCGTGTTCAGTTGCCTGCGCAAATAGTCTATGTCTTTTGTGAAACGCAGGAATCCGTGCGCGTTGACCGTCAATCCACCCGCAGCGAGGTAGCGCACGCCCCACTTTTCCAAGGCGGCCACCAAGGCCTCGAAGCTCGTTAATTTCAGGCTCCGATTTTCAACCTCTCGCTGGACACCTGCGCGGCGGCGGCCCGGGAGGGATGGGCGTGACTTACTTTCCCTTCCACTGCGGTTTGCGCTTCTGAATGAAAGCATCGATGCCTTCGCCCGCGTCCTCGGCCACCATGTTGCAGGCCATGATTTCGGCGGCATATTTGTAAGCCGCGTCCATGCCCATTTCCATCTGTTTGTAGAACATTGTTTTGCCGGTGGTTACGGCGAGCGCGGATTTCTGGATGATGGCATCGGCGAGCGCCTTGACTTCGGCATCCAGTTTGTCCGCCGCCACGACGCGGTTGACCAGGCCACGCTCTTGCGCGGTTGCCGCGTCGATAAAATCACCGGTGAGCAGCATTTCCATGGCCTGCTTGCGCGAAACGTTGCGCCCGAGCGAAACGCTGGGCGTCGAACAAAATAGACCGACATTGATGCCGGAGACCGCGAAGCGCGCCTCGCTGGAGGCTATCGCCAGGTCGCATTGCGCCACCAACTGGCAGCCCGCCGCAGTGGCGATGCCGTGCACGCGCGCGATTACCGGCTGCGCCAGGCGCGTGATGCTCATCATCACGGCGCTGCATTGCGCAAACAGCTTGTCGTAATAATCCTTGCGCGGATTGGCGCGCATCTGCTTCAGATCGTGGCCGGCGCAAAACGCCCCACCGGCGCCGGCGATGACCACAACCCGCACCGAGGCATCTTTGCCGATCGCGTCCAGTGTCGCTTGCAGTTCGGCGAGCAACTCCTCGGAGAGTGCGTTGTACTGCTTTGGCCGGTTCAGTGTCACGGTGGCGATACCGTCGGCATCGTGGCGCAGCAGAATCGCTTCGTTGTTTCCCTGGAGCACGGCGGACATGGGGCACCTCCTCTGGCTTGATTTCGCAAGACCGATTATAGACGCCATTGCCGGCGCGCTTCCAGACGCAGTCGCGGCTAGAACATCGGTTTCGGAACGGCCTTGCCGTAGCGCGTCACGCTCGCCAGGATCTCCGCGCGCGCCGCCTCGGGCCCCAGCCATCCGGAGACTTTGACCCACTTGCCCGTTTCGAGATCTTTGTAGTGCTCGAAAAAATGCCGGATCTGGGCCAGAAGTTCGGGTTGCAGGTCTTCTGGCGTGTGCCAGCGCTTGTACATGGGCAACACGCTGTCAACCGGAACGGCCAGCAGCTTGGCGTCCCCGCCGCCCTCATCGGTCATGTTCAGTACGCCGATCGGCCGGCAGCGGATAACCGCGCCGACATTGACGGGGAAGGGCGCAATCACCAGCACATCGGCGGGGTCGCCGTCGTCCGAGAGGGTGTGCGGGATGTAACCGTAATTGCACGGGTAGCGCATGGCCGTCATCATGAATCGGTCCACGAACAGCGCTCCGGTTTCCTTGTCCACTTCGTATTTCACCGGGTCGGCGTGCATTGGGATCTCGATAATCACATTGAAGTCGTTCGGTAAATCGCGTCCTGATGTTACGCGGTCAAGGTTCATGGGGCGTCCGGAGAAAGACAAAGGAAAGTCACTTTACATTGCTTGCATACCCGTAGCGACTTTGGCGCGGTAAACTGGCGTCGCATATAGCACATGACCCGGGCCGCGATGCATTGCGACCTTGCCTCGAAACGATGTGATTTTCAATCAGGTGAAGCGGATGGACAGCAGTCAGGCCAATTCTGAGTACGCCAATGAACAGCTTCGCCGCCGGACTCTGATCGCCCAGATCAAGTCGCGCGACGACCGCGAGGCGGCCAAGCTGCTGATGAAGGAGCTGCCGATCGTTGCCGGGCAGGTATTGCTGGAGATCAATCCCGGACAGGCGACAGCGCTGCGCGAGCGGTTCTCGGAAGATTATGCCGCCAGGGTGCTCGCAACCGTTCCGGCGGAGTTTGCGCGGCAATGGGCGCGAAATCGAGTCTATCCGGATGGGACGATCGGCCGCATGATGGACCCCGCGGTCGCGGTTTTCCCGCCGCACGTCACCGTCGGCGAAGTAATTGACCGGCTGCGCGATGTGATCAAAAGCGCATTCGTGACCTACGGCTATGTCACCGACGAGACAGGCAGGCTGTTGGGCCTCATCACCATGCGCGACCTTCTGTTCGCTGCACGCGAACAGACTCTTGCCAGCATCATGCTGGCTGACCCGTTCTTCCTGACCGCGAGCATGCCGCTATCGGATGCCATGAAGCCGGTGCTCAACCGGCACTATCCGGTCTACCCGGCCTGCGATGAGCAGGGGCGGCTCATCGGGCTGGTGCGCGGTTCAGTCATGTTTGAAGAGCAAAGCCTGGAAATCAGCGCGCAATCCGCGTCGATGGTCGGCGTTGAAGAGGAGCGGCTGACCACGCCGTGGTCGAGAAGCCTGAAGTCACGCCACCCATGGCTGCAATTGAACCTGCTCACTGCTTTTCTGGCGGCGGCGGTGGTGGGCTTTTTTCAGGGCACGCTGGACCAGCTTGTCATCCTCGCGCTGTTTTTGCCGGTGCTTGCCGGGCAATCGGGCAACACCGGCTGCCAGGCGCTGGCCGTTACGCTGCGCGGCATGACGCTGGGTGAGCTGCGCGCCGGCTCCGAGCGCAAACTGGTCGCGAAAGAGGCGTTCCTGGGATTGCTCAATGGCGGTCTGGTCGGCCTGGTAGCCGCTGCCGGCATGTACATTACGGCGACTTCGCAGCAGAATGCGGCGGCGTTGCACCTCAGCCTGGCGGTGTTGCTGGCAATGATCGCAAGCTGCGTGGTCAGTGGCATTTCCGGCGCCATGATTCCGCTGACATTGAAAAAATTCGGCTTCGATCCGGCAACGGCGTCGAGCATTTTTCTGACGACCGCGACCGACATCGCCAGCATGGGTTGCTTCCTCGGACTGGCCACTGTGCTGGTTCTGTGAACCGCGTGCTCTGGATGGCAGACGGTAGAATGAGTGCGTATTGGGAACCCGGCAGCCATGAACATCAGACCCGTGAACATGAGGCCCGTGAACAAGCGGGCGGTGAACACGGGAACCGTGATTCCGGGAACCGTGATCCCGGCACTCGCGATCCCGCGAACTCCGGGGCGACCTGATTCAAGACTTGATTTTTGAAATCGCCAGTTTTCAAGCCCGTGCCTCCGACTACAGAGCCATTTTCTTCCGGTCACGCGTCGTCGCCGAATTGGCGTGATGCTGCGAGCCTGTGCCTGAGGCAGGCCGGCAAAGGACCACCGGGCGCCAATCTCGGTTTCCTTTACGTTTCCGATAATTTTGCCGCTGAAGTCGCGGACATCCTGGCGTACTTGCGCGCCAATACCGGCATCCTGCATTGGTCCGGAGCTGTCGGCATGGGCGTCTTCGCAACGGGCCGGGAGTATTACGATGAACCGGCGATCGCGATTCTGCTGTGCGCGTTCGACGCGGGAAGTTTTCGCGTTTTCTCCGGTGTACGTTCGCCGTCGGATCTCGAGCGCCAGTCGTTGTTCCTGGGTGGGCTGCCCGCCAATTTCGCCATTGTCCACGGCGATCCGCGCAACGCGCAGTTGCCGCAACTGGTCGGTGATCTTGCGGGCTGCATGGAGAGCGGATTCGTAGCGGGCGGGTTGGTTAGTTCCCGGCGCGAGATGGTGCAGGTGGCCAACGGTGTGGCCAGGGGTGGATTGTCGGGCGTAATTTTCTCCGACGATGTCGTGGTATCGACGCGGCTCACCCAGGGTTGCTCGCCGATAGGCCCTCGGCATATGGTCACCGGCAGCCAGCAGAACATCATCATCTCGCTCGATGGCCGCGCGGCTCTCGACGTATTTAAGGAAGACCTGGGCGAGCCGGAGTGGAAAAAATTCATGCACACTGGCCGCAACGTGTTCGCGGGACTGCCAATCGCCGGGTCGGGCAATGGCGATTATCTGGTGCGCGATCTGGTGGGAATCGACCCGGTGCAGAAGTTGGTGGCGATAGGCGACGTGCCGCGGACCGGCACCCAGATCATGTTCTGCCGCCGCGACGAAGTGAGCGCCGTCGAAGACATGTCGCGCATGCTCGACAGCATCAAGAGCGGATTGTTCGGGCGTCCGCGCGGCGGCCTGTACTATTCATGTATTGGCCGCGGGCCGAACCTGTTCAGCAGGCAATCCGCCGAAGCAGGAATGATCCGCGAGGCGCTCGGTGATTTTCCGCTGACCGGATTTTTCTGCAACGGCGAAATTTCGCACAACCGCGTATACGGGTATACCGGAGTGCTGACTTTGTTTCTGTGAGGAACAGGGGCTGGGGATCAGGGACTAGCAGGGAGTACCCGTTCAGCAAACTTGCCGGGTAACGAGAAGAACCATCTTGAAAGATAAAACCCAACGATAGATATTCCTTCGCCCCTCATCCCCAGCCCCCACCCCTCATCATGCCCCGCCCCACATCCGAGTTTCTGCGCGCGATAGCGGCATTTCGCCGCTACCCCCATCCCGAGCGCCTGCCCGATTGGGAGCAGCGATTCGCCTTTGGTCTGGACGACATCGAGCAGGTATTCGAGTCGGAGCTGGCCACACTGACCACTGCGGTGCCCACGTTGCCAGCACCTGCGCCGACGCTGCCGGATTCATCGCAGCCGGGCCGGTATGTTCCATCTTCGGATGCGGGCAATCTGATTTCGGCGAGCGCGGTGCAGATCGCGCATCAGGTCAGAAATCGAACCCGGTCGGTGGTCGAAATCGCCGAGTTCTTTCTTGCGCGCATGGAAGCGCACCGCCACCTGAATGCCTTTATCACGGTGAATCCGCCTCTGGTCATGGAACAGGCTCGCGCTCTGGATCTTCGGTTGGTGCGGGGCGAAGATCCCGGGCCGCTCGCCGGTGTGCCGATCGGTGTTAAAGACCTTATGCTCGTCAGCGGTTATCCGATGACGGCTGGCACCCGGGCAATCGACGCCAAAGTGCAGCAACGCGATGCGCCGGTGGTGGCGAGATTACGCGCCGCGGGTGCGCTGATCGTCGGCACGACCAATCTTCACGAGCTTGCATTCGGCATCAACAGCGCCAATCCGCACTTTGGCCATGTTCAGAACCCGCGTTATCCAGGCTACATTCCGGGCGGATCAAGCGGCGGCTCTGCGGCCGCCGTGGCCGCCGAACTCGCCGCCATTGCGGTGGGTTCCTGCACTGGCGGTTCGATCCGCCAACCGGCCGCCTGCTGCGGCATTGTGGGCTTCAAGCCAAGCTACGATGCCGTGCCGCGTGATGACGTCCATGCCCTGGCCTGGTCGCTCGATCATATTGGGCCGATCACGCGCAATGTCGAAGATGCCGCGCTCGCGTTTGAAGTCATGGCTGGATTGCCGGAGCATTCCATGCTGCCGCAATACGACACCAGGGCGCGGCAGATCATGTCGCCTCGAATGATGCCACCACGAATCATGGTGCCAAGGAAATTTTTCTACGACTTGCTCGACGACGAAGTGCGCGCCGCCATGGATGCGGCGTTGAGTCGCCTGCGCGCTGCCGGCGCGCTGCTCGGTGAAGTTGACGTCCCTCACATCGAACTTGCCCCCGGCATACAGTTGATTACGCTCGCCAGCGAAGCCACGCAGGCCAACTGGAATCTGCTGAGCTGCCACGGCGACCGGCTTGGCGAAGATGTGCGCCTGCGTCTTGAGACTGGTCAGTTTTACCTGGCCGTCGATTACATCAAGGCACAACAACTGCGCAATGTGGTGCGGCGGTCAATGATCTCGTCATTCGGCGACGCCGATGTGATGATCATCCCCGCGATGCCGGTGCTGCCGCCGAAAATCGGCACGGTCACCGTGAGCCTCGGCGGCAAGACCGTACATGTCGCGCCGACTCTGACGCGATTTACTTCGCCACTTAATTTTTGCGGATTCCCCGCGTTGTCGATGCCTTGCGGCAAGTCAACCGCCGGCTTGCCGGTAAACTTGCAAGTGGTCGGGCGTCCCGGCGCCGATGCTGCGGTGCTGCGCGTGGCACACTGGTGCGAAAGTCTGCTGGCGGTCTGAACCCGGCAGCCCGATTCGCGAATCAGATACAGGAGTCAGTCAGTGAGAGTGGCAACATGAGATTTACCCCGGTGGTTGTTCTGGCGGTGTTGGGCTGGTTGTCGACGGCAGCCTGCGCCGCGCCCATGCAGGACTGCGCGGCAAAGCCGCCGGTGGCAGCCTGCCTGGATGCGATGCTCAAGGCGGCCAATCAGAAACTTAATGCGACCTTGAAGAGCGCACAGGAACGACTTGAGCAATTACAGGCACACGGCAGGCGTCCGGTGCTGGGTACCTTCATCGATAGCCAAAGAAAGTTCAATGCCTATCGCGATGCGCAATGCGGTTGGCAGGGAATTCGCGCGCCCAAAGGTGAGAGCACTGCCGATTATGTGAAGGACTGCCAGATTCGCAGCACACTCGCGCGCGAGGAGGAACTGGCCCAGTTCGTTGCGGGCGAATCGTCTGGCGCGGCATCCGCCGCCACGGCTGCTGCCACATTTGCCGCGTCATCCATGGTGCAGCCGGAACCCGAAGCGCAAAACGCGCAACCGGATTCGCAGCCCGCATCGCAGCCTGAGGGCTCCGGCGATCAGTCCGCGCCAGTTTCTTCGCGGGCCGTGGAGCCGGAGCAAAGCGCCACGTCACCCATGCCCTCGGCCACTGCCCGGAGCAGTTTGCCCTGGCGCCTGGTCCAGTGGGTCGCCAATGGCAGGGACCGGTCAATCGTCGCCGGTTCGGAGGTCACCATTGCTTTCGATCCGTCCGGGAAAATCGCGGGAAACGCCACGCTAAATCACTTTAGCGGCAGCTTCCGTTTCGACGTTGATGGTCGTCTGGAGTGGCCTCGCGCCGGATTCGTTCTGACCAAAATGACGGGCCCGCAGGCGCTCCTTGCACAGGAACGCGACTTCCTGGAAGCCCTGCGGCGTACAAAGCAGTATCGGGCCGAGGCGCAACAGCTCATTCTGTCGAGCCAAAGCGGTGCGACAATACTGACGTTCAGTCGCTGAGAGGCTGGGGAAGGCGCGGTTTGCAGTCTAGCCACTCACCGCCACGACAATAGACAACTTGTGGGAGCCAATTATGGAACAGAGCTTCAAATTTTCCGTCAGTCACGCCGAAAGCAGCGAGTTCAAGGACGATGGCCTGCGTCCGTTCTTTCAGTATCGCGACCTCGGCATCCGTGATGCAACCCAGGGTGCGGTTGTGGCGCACGTCATCCGCGCCAAACCGGGCGCCCAAATGCATCCGGAGCGCCATCATCACGAAGTCGGGTTCCAACTGGTGTACGTGCTCAAAGGATGGATGAAATTTCACTACGAAGGCGTCGGTGAAGTCACACTGAAAGCCGGATCCTGCGTGCATCAGCCACCGGGAATCAAACATACCGAGCTGGCGCACAGTGACGATCTGGAATTGATCGAAATCGTGATGCCGGCGGATTTTAAGACCTTGAGTGAGTGAATGAAGGGTGAGAAATTCAGTGAACAGCAATCGATGAAGGGAAAGTTGCACCTCCCCTGGTCCCCAGCCCCCCCAGCCCCTCGCTCCCAGCCCCTCGCCCCCAATGACCTCTCTCTCCTTCCGTAAGCGCCTGGAAAAAGGCGATGTCCTGATCGGTTCCTTGTTGCAGATTCCACTGCCGGAAGCGGCGGAAATCTATGCGCAGGCCGGCTACGACTGGCTGTTCGTCGATCTGGAGCACTCGCCGATGGATGCGCGCAATGCGCTCGACATTCTCACCGCCGTCGATTCGCAGGTCCCTTGCGTGGTGCGGGTGGCGTGGAATGACGAGGCCAGCATCAAGAAGGCGCTCGACATCGGCGCCACCGGGATCATCGTGCCGCTGGTCAATCATGCGCAGGATGCGAAGCTCGCCGTTGGGCGCTGCAAATATCCTCCGGTGGGAGTGCGTTCCGTTGGCGTCACGCGCGCCCAGCGCTTCGACCTCGATTTCGACGACTACATGAAGCGCGCGAACGAGGAAATCGCGGTCATCGTGCAGATCGAACATGTCGATGCGGTGAAGAACATCGACTCCATTCTCGACGTGCCGGGTATCGACGGCGTGTTCGTCGGCCCCTTCGACCTGTCCGGCAGCATGGACCTGCCCGGGCAGATCAATCACCCGCGCGTGCAGGAGGCCATCGGCAAGGTCATCAAGGCCTGCGAGAAACGCGACATCGCACGATGTATCTATGCCCATACGCCCCAGCATGCGCGCAACTATATCGAGCAGGGCTATCGCGTCATTGGCCTGTGCACCGATTACATCATGCTCGCGCGCACCGCGGCGGAGTATCTGAAGGCAGTCCGGCAGGGGTAACGAGTTCATGCAATCCGCTGAATCCCTGTCCTTGCGAACCATCGCGGCGCGGCTGACGCCGGGCGAGGACCTGCGCAATGCGATTGAACGCATGGCGCACGAGCATCACGTCGAGGCAGGATGCATATTGAGCGCGGTGGGCAGTCTGACCTCGGCGGCGCTGCGACTCGCCGGAGCCGAGGTGCCCACGAAGTTCGCCGGCCCGTTCGAAATCGTTTCCCTTTCGGGTACGCTTTCGCCCAGCGGCGTGCATCTGCATTTGTCGATTGCGGGTATCGATGGCAAGGCAGTCGGCGGACATCTCTTGAATGGATGCGTTGTGCATACCACGGTGGAGATTGTGATTGCCGACATGGCCGGAGTACGCTTTGCCCGCATGCCCGATGCCACCACCGGTTACAAGGAACTCAACATCTGGGGCGGTGGCTGAAATTTGCCTGAATGGGTTCTTGCAAGAACGAGCATTACCCCCGAAACAAAGCACGCTAAGGAGATCATCATGAGCAGATTACCCATCAATCCCGGAGCAATCGACTGGTCGGGAGAAAACCCAGGCATGTACCTGAAGGACAGGGCTGACGGACCCTATGTGTCTCTCATCAGCTATTTCCGTGTGGTCCATTCACCGTACGGCAAAGGACACGCGGCATTCATGCTGCTCGATCCTTTTGGCGATGGACGCGACTCGGTCCGGCCGAACGTCTGCCTGACCGACAACGAGCCGCTGGCGGATTATCTCGGCA
>JANLTJ010000015.1:0-6444 GCA_031362885.1 Betaproteobacteria bacterium | reverse complement strand
GGCAGGACGAGGCCGAAGTCGAGGACCTCGGCACGCAGGAAGACGAGTCGGTGTCACAGGAACAAGCGGTAGCCCTTGCGTCAGAAGGTTCGGTCGGCGATACCACGGAATTCGACGATGGGCAGGACGAGGCCGAAGTCGAGGACCTCGGCACGCAAACGGATGCGTCCGTTTACATTGTTCAGGCGCCAGTCTCACCGACCAGCTCGATCGCCGGGACCACCGAGTACGACGGTGAGGAAGAAGAACAAGCTCCGGTGGAAGACCTTGGTACGCAGCCCGATGAATCCGGAAAGTTAAGTTATCCCGAGAACAAACGCGCGTCGACGGGCAGTGTGGTCGGTTCAACGCAATTCCTCACCCTCAGTGCCGAAGCTGAGCCATTGTTTAGCTTCGACAAGGCCAGCCTTCGCTCCGACCAGCACGCGAAGCTGGATGAGCTGATTTCCAGTCTGAGTGGCACGAAAATCGATTCTATTTCAATCGTTGGTCACGCCGATCGCATCGGCAAGGACGCTTACAACCAAAAGCTGTCGGAGCGCCGCGCCGCCGCGGTTAAAGCGTACCTGGTGAAAAAAGGCATTCCCTCCAGAAAGATTCAGGCTGAGGGTCGCGGCGAATCGGAGCCGGTGACCGGGGATATCTGCGGCAAGACCCGGGGCAAGGCCCTGATCTCCTGCCTGCAGCCCGACCGCCGCGTGGAGGTCAAAGTCGAAGCAACCAAGATATCGAACTGATTCTGCTGCCCGTCCCACTCGCATCAAAGCCCTGCTGTAGCAGGGCTTTTTTTTAAGGATTCCAGATGCAACATTCAGCAACCCGAATTGCCGTGGACCTGGTGATCGAAGCTTCCTGGGTTGTTCCGATCGAGCCCTACGGCCGCGTGCATGAGGATCATGCGGTCGCGATTGCGGGAGGAAAGATCATCGCCGTGCTGCCGCGCGAAGAAATGCACGCGCGCTATGCTGCCGAGGAGGTCTGTCAACTCAAGTCGCACGTCCTGATGCCCGGGTTGATCAATTTGCACAGTCACGCGGCCATGACGCTGATGCGCGGGCTGGCGGACGACCTGAAGCTGATGGACTGGCTGTCCAAGCACATTTGGCCCGCGGAAGCGAAGCACATATCGGCCCAGTTCGTCTATGACGGCACCCTGCATGCCTGTGCCGAAATGCTCCGGGGTGGCGTGACCTGCTTTAACGACATGTATTTCTTCCCGGAAATGACCGCGCGCGCGGCCCTGGATGCCGGCATGCGGGCCGCTCTGGGCATCATTGTGATCGACTTTCCCACCGCCTACGCGCGCGACGCCCAGGATTACCTGCGCAATGGTCTGGCCATGCGGGACCAATTGAAACACGAAGCGCTGCTGAGTTTCTGCATGGCGCCGCACGCGCCCTATACCGTCAGCGATAAAAGCTTAGAGCAGATACTTACTTTGTCCGAGCAATTGCAGATCCCCATCCATACCCATATCCACGAAACGCAAGGCGAGATCAACGATGGCCTGACCAGGTTCGGCGTCCGTCCGCTTGCCCGACTGGAGCGGATTGGATTGCTGGGGCCGTCGTTCATAGCGGTGCATGCCGTACATCTCAGCCCGGAAGAAATCGCACTGCTTGCCGGGCTGGGCTGCTCGGTTGCGCATTGTCCGTCGTCGAACCTGAAGCTGGCGAGCGGAATCGCTCCCGTGGACAGAATGCTCGCCGCCGGAATCAATATCGGCATCGGCACTGACGGTGCAGCCAGCAACAACCGCTTGGATGTTTTCTGCGAAATGCGCCTGGCTGCGCTGCTGGCCAAGACCGCCGGCGACAATGCCGAAACGCTTCCCGCGCACATGGCGCTGCGCATGGCGACGCTCAATGCCGCCCAGGCGCTGGGACTCGACAGCAACATCGGATCGATTCAACCGGGCAAGTTCGCCGATTTGTGTGCAGTGAACTTAGATTCGATCGCCTTGTCCCCTTGCTATGATCCGGTATCGCATCTGGTTTATGCGGCCGGACGCGAGGACGTGAGCGACGTATGGGTTGCGGGTAAGCAACTGGTCCGCTCCGGCCGCCTGCTGCATATGGACGAAGTCGGCATGAAACACCGGGCCAGGGAGTGGCAAGCTCGCATTTCTCAATCGGCGTAAGCGAAGAAAACGTGGTGAATAAGATGGTCAACATTGATCCGGTCGAACTGCAAAAATTTAATGAACTGGCTCATCGCTGGTGGGATCCGCACAGCGAATTCAAGCCGCTGCACGACATCAATCCACTGCGGCTGGGCTACATCGACCGGGCAGTGGGTTTGAAGGGAAAACGCGTCCTCGACGTTGGCTGCGGCGGCGGCATTCTTTCGGAAGCGATGTCGGCTGAAGGCGCAACAGTCACCGGCATCGATGCCGGTGATAAACCGCTCAAGGTGGCGCAGTTGCATTTGCTGGAAAGCGGGATCGAAGTCGAATACCGGAAAATTACGGTCGAAGAACTAGCGCACGAGCAACCACGGTCGTTTGACATCGTCACCTGCATGGAAATGCTGGAACATGTACCCGACCCGGCCAGTGCCGTGCAGGCGTGCGCACGGCTGACAAAGCCCGGCGGCAGGTGTTTTTTCTCCACTATAAACCGCAATCCAAAATCCTATCTTTTCGCGATACTGGGTGCGGAATACCTGCTTAACCTGCTGCCAAGAGGAACGCACGACTACGCAAAGTTCATTACTCCGGCTGAACTTTCCGGCTTCTGCCGCCGTGCGGAACTTCAGGTCGAGCATCTGACCGGAATGAGTTACAACCCCTTAACCAGGATTTACTCATTGGTCGCCGACACATCGGTCAATTACATCCTGACCGCACAAGCGAACTGAGCCGTCAAGCGCGGACGCAAGTCCGCGTGTTGCGTTTGCGACGATCCACTTTCGACACAAGGAGATTGAGATGAACACGAAAATGATGCTGGCCATGGTTGCAATGCTAACCCTCGCACAGGGCTGCACCCTTAAGCCGCAGCACTTGTTGATCGACCCGGAGATAAAAGTGCAGGACGCCCAAATCGGCAATGGCAAGGCGGTGGGGCTTCTGGTCACCGATGCCCGGCCGGACAAGAAGCTGGGCGAGGTTGGAGATCCTGACCGAACAATGGTGGATGTCCGGGTCGATGAGGATCCGAGCCCTGCAATCTACCGGCGCCTGAGAAACGCGCTGATGCAACAGGGATTCTCGGTAGAACCGTACAGCGAGGGCATGGATCGCAGGCTCGAAGTAACCGTCGCCAGCCTCACCCTTCAATCCCAGAAAACAGCACTGACATTCGAAACCGAGCTGCGGGCCGAGATCAGCGCGCATGCGGCCAATGCGGACGCCTTTTACGACCGGCAATTCAATGTCAGGACACGCAAAAATGGGGCTGTGCCGCCTTACGAGAAAGACAGCACGGTATTGGTCAATACTGCCGTTTCGCAAGCCATGGAAGATCTGCTGGCAGACGAACAATTGCTGGGCCTGCTGGCGCGATGAGCCTTGCTGGCGGCAAGGCTTCGGGCGCGAACTTGCGCAGCGTCTTATTTGATCTCGACGGCACTCTTGCCGATACCGCGCCCGATCTCGGCTTTGCGTTGAACCAGCAGCGCCGTGCGCGCGGCCTGCCCGACCTGCCGATCAGCGTTTTGAGAACCCACGCCTCTTCGGGGGCGCGCGGCTTGCTGCAAGCCGGATTCGATATCAGTCCGCAGGACGCCGGTTACGACGAGTTGCGCGATGAATTCCTCGATATTTACCAGAACAATCTCGCGCGCAGCAGCGCCTTGTTTCCCGGCATGCCTGCCCTGCTCGATGAGATCGAACGTCAGGCCATGCGCTGGGGCATCGTCACCAACAAAGCCGAGCGTTTTACCTTTCCGCTGTTGCGCGCGCTCGATCTGTTTGACCGCGCTGCCTGCATCATCTGCGGCGACTCAACCGCGTTCGCCAAGCCGCACCCCGCGCCCCTGATTGAGGCCATGGCCAGAATCGGGACCACCCCGGCGCAATGCATCTATGTCGGCGACGACGAGCGCGACGTGCAAGCCGGTCAGGCTGCGGGCATGCGCGTTGTGGTTGTGCGCTATGGTTACCTGGGCAACGGCCGTCCCGCTGAAGAATGGGGCGCGGACCGGCTGGTCGATACCCCAAGCGAGCTCGGTGCCATCTTGTTCGAGGGTTTAGACGCCTGACCTGATAGAATTCACCCTGCTTCGCTTGAATTACCAAGAAGCAACACCATATCACAGAGGTGTTTGTAACAATTCGGGGGCGACCTGGTTTCGACGTGGGTTGCAAAGCAGTGTAGTGCATGCCAAGGCCCAGTTACCTTGTTAATCCATCTGGAAAACGTATAGTCGCAAACGACGAACGTTACGCTCTAGCCGCTTAATACCGGCTGGACTCCACACCGGTTCTCTCATGGGCCGGGCTGGGCAACCAGCAGTGGAGCCATATACGTGAGATCGTGCTGTAGCGGGTTACTTGCTGCGGTATTAAATCCAAGGTGACTCGCTGCTTCCCAGTCTGTCAGTCGACGTGGAAGCGGTTAAATCAAATGACCAGACTAAGCATGTAGGACTGCCTGTAGAGGACTTGCGGACGCGGGTTCGATTCCCGCCGCCTCCACCAAACAAAATGCCACCCTCGCGGTGGCTTTTTGTTTGGTGACGCCGGACGCTGACCAACCCGCCCGCCACGCTGAGCGGCATCAGGCGCTGGACGAACTGGTTGCCTAGGCTCAATGGGGTACGAGTAGCCGCAGCCCATACAGCCCGATGAGGGAGGGTGGCGCAGTTTGGCCATCCATTCTCCGAACTGTGCCACATTGGGTGCAAATGGGCGTCTTAATGGCTACGTCTCAAAATTGGGTGTAAATGGGTGTAGTATTGGTTCATGCTGAAAACCGACACCCTCCAGATCACCCCCGAGATCCTGAGCCTCATCGCCAGGATCGACGAGTTCAAAGGCGCCTGGCGCGCCTTGGGCACGCTTGCGCCTGACCGGCTGTCGGCGCTGCGGCGCGTGGCCACCATCGAGAGCATCGGTTCCTCCACCCGCATCGAGGGCTGCAAGCTGTCCGACCGGGAGGTGGAGCAGCTGTTGTCGAAGCTGGAGATCAAGTCCTTCGCCACCCGCGACGAGCAGGAAGTAGCCGGCTACGCCGAGCTGATGAACCTTGTGTTCTCGTCCTGGCAGGACATCCCGTTCACCGAGAACCACATCAAGCAGTTGCACCAGATCCTGCTGCGCTACAGTGAAAAGGACACCTGGCATCGCGGCACCTACAAGACCAACTCAAACAGCGTCGCTGCCTTCGACGAGAGCGGCGCGCAGATCGGCATCGTGTTCCAGACTGCGTCGCCCTTCGACACGCCCCGCCTGATGACGGAGATGGTAGCTTGGGTGAACCAGGAGCGTGAGACGGCCCGTCTGCACCCGCTGCTGATCATCGCCCTGTGCATTGTCGTGTTTCTGGAGATCCATCCCTTCCAAGACGGCAACGGGCGCCTCTCCCGCGTGTTGACCACGCTGCTGCTCCTGCAGGCCGGCTACGCCTATTTGCCTTATAGCTCGCTGGAAAGCGTGCTCGAGCAGAGCAAGGAGGCATACTACCTAGCCTTGCGGCGGACACAGGGCGCGATCCGCACCGAGGCACCGAACTGGCAGCCATGGCTAATGTTCTTCCTGCGCTCCTTGGCCGAGCAGGTACGGCGACTGGAGAAGAAAGTCGAGCGCGAAAAGATCGTGCTGGCGGCGATGCCGGAACTGCAGCTGCAGATCGTCGAGTTCGCCCGCGAGCATGGTCGCGTCACCATCGGCGAGGCCATCAAATTGACCGGGGCCAGCCGCAACACGCTGAAGCAGCATTTTCGGGCACTGGTCGAACGCGGCACACTCGACCAGCACGGCAGCGGCCGTGGGGTCTGGTACGACCTGTGCTGAGGAGGACGGACGCGGGTTCAGTTCCGGATTTGGGAATTGAACTAGCGCAACAAAGCAGACGAGGTTGAGGGCCATTTCCGGCGACCAGTCAGGGCGAAAAACCTGCCTGAATGTCCGCAGATTTGACCTGTCAACCCCCCGCTTTTCGCACCAGTACGCAAGACTCCGCAACTTGCCCGAACGCCGGTATCGCGCACTTTCAATAGTCGTTTGGTGCGGGGTATCACCCCACCACCAAACAAAATGCCACCCTCGCGGTGGCTTTTTGTTTGGTGAAGCAGATGGAAATGAGAACCCGCGGGACGCGGGGTGAGTGGGGAATTCGAGCCGCACGCGGCGAGCCCTGATTGCGCGATTCGAAGTTTGCCGAATTTAGAGCGGATATGTCCGGTTCGACCACGACGTCGGCAAAGGCCAGTTCCTTCTCTGCAATGATCCCGCCCATGATGGTGAAGGTCTGCATCATGACGTCGATGGTGTCCTTGAGG
>JANLTJ010000008.1:0-1559 GCA_031362885.1 Betaproteobacteria bacterium | reverse complement strand
GGCGCGCTGCGAGCCAGGCTTCCTTGGCCCGCGTCTGGCACAACGGGCAATGCCGGTTGCGGCAGGAGTGATAGACGTGGCGCATCGTGCCGCAGGCGTTGCAGGTTTCCACATGGCCGCCCAAGGCGGCGGTGCGGCAGGCGAGAATGGCGCGCCAGACCTTCGCCTTGGCAGTGGACAAAGGATGGTCTTCGAGATAAGCCGGGCCGTGACGGCGCAGCACCTCGGCCAATCCCAGACGAGGGCGAGCGGGGACCACGGCGACGCTTAGCGCGTCGGCGGTGTCAGAGCAGTTCTAGCGGGGAAGTGGTGCCGGTCAGGTGGCTGCGCGCCAGATGCAGGTAGCGCATGGTCGTGCTGATGTGGCCGTGGCCGAGGAGTCGCTGGATGGTGGGGAGGTCCACGCCCGCTTCAAGCAGGTGGGTGGCGAAGCAATGGCGCAAGGTGTGAATCCCGCCTTCGGGAGCAATGCCGGCGGCGTCACGGGCGGCAGCGTAGGTGCGTTGTGCCGTCGTCGGATCGATCGGGGCGGTGCCGGCGGGATTGGGAAACAGCCACGGGCGTGGGCGCCGATCGCACCAGTAGCGGCGCAGCGTGTCGAGCAAGCGCGGGGAGAGCAGCGTGTAGCGATCTTGAGCGCCTTTGCCCTGGCGCACCTTGAGGCACATGCGGTCCGGGGCGCTCTCGATGTCGGCGACTTGCAGGGCGCAGACTTCCGACACGCGCAGGCCCGCGGCGTAGGTGGTCATCAGGAGCGTGCGCCCGCGTAGCGTGCGGGCAGCACCGATCAGGCGCGAGACTTCTTCACGCGAGAGGATTTGCGGCAGACGCTTGGGCACTTTGGCCATGGGGATGTCCAAGCGCGCGTTCGGCCGTCTGAGCACGCGCTCAAACAGAAAGCGGAAAGCGCAGGCCGCTTGATTGACGCTGGTGTAGGCGAGCTTCTTCTCGGTGATGAGAAAGAGCAGGTAGGCTTGCAGTTCGTCTGTGCTCAGGGCGTCAGGGGCGCGGCGATAATGCTTGGCCAGCGCTACCACCGCCGCTACATAGGCCTCTTGGGTACGTGCGGCAAAACCGCGCAGAACCATTGCGTCCGTCATCTGCTGGCGTAGGGATTTCATCTTCGTCTCCTCGATCAACGCGGGGACGTCCCCCGCAATGATCAGGATCGAGGATTCAGCAGGCCGATGTTGTGGACAAGTTGGCGCCTGACAATTCAGGCGGGCACAACAGATGCGATGGTGAAGCTACGACACCACCGCGAAGCGGTTCAGTCCAACGAGGTTTATCCGCCGCCATCGCCGCCGCAGCAGGATTCAACGTTTGTGGGGCGGCCGATAAACGCTATTCGTTATGCGACGCACTTTGGGGTGACGAAGAAGGCGACGCGGCTCGCAATGCGCTGTCGATCACGGTATTGCGATTGCGCAAGTTGCTGGGGTCGCACGAGTCCGTGGTTCATCAGGGCGGAAAGGTGTCGCTAAACCGGGGAATGTGCTGGGTCGATGCCTGGGCCTTCGAATCGCGTCTTGCAGATACAGGATTCGACAGATCGAAGG
>JANLTJ010000006.1:0-4989 GCA_031362885.1 Betaproteobacteria bacterium | reverse complement strand
AATGGTCAAGGAGGCGGACCGCATCGCCTCCGAACATGTGCAGGTGATGACCAAGGAGCCGGACTACTTCCTGCGCAACATGAGCAACTACGGCGCGCTGTTCCTCGGCCCGGAGACCAACGTGTCTTACGGCGACAAGGTGATCGGCACCAACCACACGCTGCCCACGCGCAAGGCGGCGCGCTATAACGGCGGGTTGTGGGTCGGCAAGTTCATCAAGACCTGCACCTACCAGCGTGTGAAACCGGAAGCCTCGGCCATGGTTGGTGAAGTCTGCTCGCGGTTGTGCGCGGTGGAAGGCTTCGCCGGTCACAAGGCGCAGGCGGATCTGCGGGTCAAGCGCTACGGGCGGCTGCGCGCCGCATAAAGACTTTCTTGCCACAAGAGCACAGACGGCACAGAGAAAAATCAGAAAACGTTCATACCCGGGAATATTGAAATGAGCGCGTTATCAAAGATCCCGGTAGTAGCGCTCTGTTTGCTCGGCATTTCCGGATTGGGCAGCCCGCTGGCCCTGCGATCGAGTTACGCGCACGATAGTCCGGTTCCGCCACCCTATCTGGTTACGGGTTCCAATCACGTGATAGTGGGCGTGGTCTGGGACGAGAAAGCCGTTCGAAAAGCACTGCCTTCATGGGTTGTCCCTGCTCAAGGCATGACAGGGGCAATCAACATTTACTCCGCGACCGGAGGCTACGGTCTGACGCCCTTCCAGTCGGCGTATTTCTGGATCGACATCGAAGGCTTCGACTCAGCGAGTGGCATCAAGGGACGCTGGATGCTCCATGGTGTCTATGGTCCGCAGGAAAAAACGGTTGTAGCGATGCGCGACTGGGAAGGCTTTCCCGTTCGTAATGGGACTGCGCGCTTTGAATCGACTGCCGAGGGCAAACGAGCAATCGGCACCGTGAACAACCATGATTTTGTGAGCGTGGAAATCAAAGCAATCCCCGGATCCTGCCAGCCCAGCGCGGTCACCATCAACTATCTGACGCGCAAAGGACTTGTTGAAGTACCCGCCGCGGGAGAGGTGTGCAAAGCCGAGCCTATTTCAGTTGAAGTGCATGCCCGTCCCGGCGACCCGTTCGCAGAATTCCAGCCATTAGAGACGCTTTGGGCAATCGAATTCAGGAATGGTGCTTTTTCTAATCCCCACCCACGACCCCTGAATCGATAGGGAAATTCGAGTTTCTTTTGGCCGTCCGGAAGGCGATACCAACATCGCAGCGCTTGGCGCGTTGTCCTCGTCTGGCGCCCCGACTTCGTTGATCGCCGCTGCTCCCTTTCCCCGTCAAGCGGGGAATTTCCCTTATTTGTAGTCAATTCGTACCCGCTGGTTCCTTAGCCTGTCCACAGCTCAGGAGAATACGGGTATGGGCGAAACAGGGATGTATGTCGTTCGGGTGTACCGGCGCGATGCGGCCGGGATGACCGGCGTCGTCGAATCGGTGGAAAGTGGCGAGCAACTGCCCTTTCAATCGAAAGAGCAGCTCTGGCATGCCCTGCAAGACCTGCCTTCTCCCCGGCCAAAGTATCAATCCAATAAATCAGACCAGGAGGACGGGACATGAAACGTTTGACGATTGGGGTCATGGTGATGGGGGTAGCGCTCGCGGCGGGCACTGCCGGGGCAGGCAAGGTGAACATACCCAAGGAGGGAAGCTACGAATTTGAATTCTGTGTCATTGGTAGCGGAAAGACTTTTTCCGCTGGCGAGAAACTTTTTGTCATCAGCTACGTTGGGGATGCCAATTTGAAGAGTACGCCGGCGGGACGGGCCTTCGACCGGATGGGAGCCCGCTGTTACGGTGTTTATTCCAATATCAACGGTCGTCAGCAGGAAGTCGGGATTTGCGAACTGACAGACCTCGATGGCGACAAGTGGTGGATGGACTATCACGGAAATCCGGATGGCGCAGGCGGTACATACATCGCTGCGCATGGCACGGGGAAATACGACGGCATGACCTTGCGGGGGGAGTACCGTATTGACAATGCATGGGGCAGTTCTTCCAAGGAACTAAACTTCCAGGGATGCAACCCCAACAAGGGCACGTATAAACTGAAATAGCGACATTCGTTTGCGCGGCGCCAGGGCTTGAGCCTGGCGCCGCGCATGCGCATACTTCCCTGAAGTCAGCCTGCACGCTTATCGCCCTGTGCGTCCATGAGTCGGAGGACTCCGGATGGCAAAGAAAGCCTTGCCTGCAAAAACCAGCCAGCCCCGCCTGTTCGGCGTGGTGCCACGGGAGCGCTTGTTTTTGTTTCTCGATGACAACAGGGGGCGGCCACTGACCTGGGTTCATGGTCCGCCGGGCGCAGGCAAGACCGCGCTCGTGGCCAGTTATCTCGAAAGCCGGGGCTTCCCGGCGCTGTGGTATCAGGTCGATGCGGGCGATGGCGATCCGGCGTCCGTTTTCCACTATTGGGTTGCCGCCGCCGCATCGCTGCTTACGGTCGATGCCGTTGCACTGCCGCGATTTGCCCCGGAACACCATGCCGATCTGCCGGCATTTGCCCGGCTCTTTTTCCGGGCGTACTTCGCAGAGCTGCCGCCAGGAACGGTTTGCGTGCTGGACAATTACCAGGAAGTCCCGGCGGATGCTTCATTTCACGAGATATTCTTGCAGGCGATAGCGGAACTGCCGACTAATTTTTCAATTATCGCCATTAGCCGGGCCGAGGCACCTCCGAGTTTCGTTCGTTTGACGGCCAACGCTGCAATGGCGGGTCTTGGGTGGGAGGAACTCAGGCTAACGCTGGATGAGGTGCGAGGCATCGCCGCACAACGAAAGGCCACCGATGATTGGTTGGTACGTGCGCTGCACCAGCAGTCGCAAGGCTGGGCAGCCGGCATTACGCTCATGCTGGAACGGCTCGGTCACTCTGACGGAAACGCGCGCGAGCTTCCCAGTGAAACCCGGGAATCGGTTTTCGATTATTTCGCGAGCCTGATTTTCGACCAGGCACCAGAATCAACGCGCCACATACTTTTGTCCATCGCCTTCATGCCTCGGGTCACGCCAACCCTCGCTCAGGAATTGAGCGGCCGTGCCGAAGCGCTGACGCTATTTGAGGACTTGTACCGCCGGCGGTTGTTCACCGATCGCAGGTCCGGCCCCGATCCTGTGTATCAGTTGCACGCGCTGTTTCGAGATTTCCTAAAGAATCGCGCCGTCCAGACCTATTCCTCGGAGGTATTGAATGCCCTACTCTGTCGATCCGCTTCCGCTTTGGAAAAAACGGGTGACATCGATGGAGCAATGGAGCTCTATCTTTCCATGCAGAATTGGGACGAGGCGACCCGACTGACGCTCAGGGAGGCCAAAGACCTGCTTACCAGTGGGCGCAGGCAGACGCTGATTCTATGGATCCAGGCGATTCCGGAGCCACAACAAGAGGCGCAGCCGTGGCTATTGCATTGGTTGGGCCGCGCCCTGATGCACACCGCTCCAGGGGCGGGCATCAAATCCATCGAGCGATCACTCGATTGTTTTCGGCAGTTCGATGACCAACGAGCCCAGATGGAATGCCTGACCGTCCTTCTTGATGGCGCTTTCTTGGGTTTTCGCGCATTCGAGGAAATGGACCGGTGGCTGGACGAGTTGTTGGCCCTGATGGACAGCTCTCCCGGGTTCGAGTCTTTGGATGCCGAATTGCGCATCTGGGGTGTTCTGGCGACGACCTTGTTTCACGTTCGGCCCTGGCACCCCTCCACTGTTATAGCGTATCGAAGAGTGGATGAACTGCTGCCCAATTGCACTGACCCGAGTGTCGGACTTGCGGCATCGACGGGGGCGCTGGTGGTAAGCGGTTTGTGTGGAGACTTCGATATCGGCAATCGCGTCGCCGGTGTCGCGGAAGCGTTCGCTTCCCAAAAGTCGGCCAGCCCGTCGGAAGCAGCCTGGTGCATGGGCCAGGTGGGATGGCTGAGATTTATGCAAGCCCGATATGAAGAATCGCTTGACGCTCTCGAACGGGGAGCTCGAATTGCCGAATCCAATGGTGTCCGCCCCGTGCTGTGGGTGATCACCATGTGGCGATTTAGCTTCGAGTGGCGCGCCGTGGCATGGACGGCCGCAAACAACACTCTGACACGGGTTGAGGCCATGCCGATGCCAACTTCGCCGATGGCCGAGGCGATGCTTCGCTTGTTCCAGGGGCGCAGGGCCGTACACGCTGGAAATTTGGACGAGGCGGCGAGGCTTGTGGCACTCGGTCAACAATCAGTGCTTCGTACCCGGTCGCGTCTGGAGGAGGTGGTGTTTTGCCTGTCAAGTGCCGACATTCTTCTGCATACGGGACGCAAAACAGAAGCGAAAACCTTGCTGGCGCAGGTGCGGGTGTTGATCAAACGAGTACCGATTTATCGTTGCTTTTATGCGGCGCTGGTGTTCATGGAGGCCCGAAGTGAGCAGGTCAGCGGAAACCGAGTCGAAACAATCAATAGGTTGTGCGAGGCCATGGCACTCGCGAAGGAGGGAAACAGCCGGCACTATTTACGATTTACCGACTACTCCATGCCATCGCTGTTCCGCCTCGCACTCGAAGAAGGCATCGAGGTGGATCTGGTGCTGGACATCATTCGCCTGTTTCGCCTCAAGCCGCCGGCGGATGCGCCCGACAACTGGCCTTGGCCGGTACGCATTGTCACGCTCGGGCGATTCGAGGCACAGGTTAACGGGGAGCCGCTCGAGTTCTCCCGAAAACTGCCTCGCAAAACTTTGCTGCTTCTGAAGGCAATTGTCGCGTATGGCGGACGCGATGTTCCTGAACAGATGTTATGCGACGCACTTTGGGGTGACGAAGAAGGCGACGCGGCTCGCAATGCGCTGTCGATCACGGTAGTGCGATTGCGCAAGTTGCTGGGGTCGCACGAGTCCGTGGTTCATCAGGGCGGAAAGGTGTCGCTAAACCGGGGAATGTGCTGGGTCGATGCCTGGGCCTTCGAATCGCGTCTTGCAGATACAGGATTCGACAGATCGAAGG
>JANLTJ010000247.1:0-1514 GCA_031362885.1 Betaproteobacteria bacterium | reverse complement strand
CAGACCATCCGCGTGCTGAGCTACGGCACCGTGCTCGCCGAAGGCACGCCGGACGAAGTGCGGCGCCATCCCAAGGTGATCGAGGCTTATCTCGGCGCAAATTTCAGTTCGGTGAAATCATGAGCGCGCGGGAGATTTTCGCCGCCGAGGGCATCGACGTCTTCTACGGCACCAGCCAGATCCTGTTCGGTGTCAGCCTCTCGGTCGCCGAGGGCCAGACCATGGCCTTGCTCGGACGAAACGGCGCCGGCAAATCGACCACGCTCAAAGCCATCGCCGGCATCGCACCGCCGGTGAGGGGCACCGTCAAGGTACTGGGCCGGGAGTTGCAGGGCAGAAAGCCGCATGCCATCGCCCGCGCTGGCATCGGTTTCGTACCCGAAGACCGGCAGGTCTTCCCCGAACACAGCGTGGACGATAACCTCATCATTGCCACCAAGAAGGGCCCGGACGGCCAGGACTATTGGAACCTGGCTCGCGTCTATGAAATGTTTCCACTGCTCGTGCCTTTGAAGGCACGCATGGCGGGTAATCTTTCCGGCGGCGAGCAGCAGATGCTGACCATCGCCCGCACCCTGATGGGCAATCCGACCGGGCTGCTGCTCGACGAACCCAGCGAAGGGCTGGCACCGGTCATCGTCGAGCGCATCGGCGAGCTGCTGCGCAAATTGCGCGACATGGGCGTGACGGTATTGCTGGCCGAACAGAACATGCATTTCTGCCTCGGTATCGCCAGCCACGCAACCGTGATCGACAAAGGGCAGATAGTCTACCGCGACACCATCGAGGCGCTGCGCGACAACCACGAAGTCAAGAGCCGTTATCTGGCGCTATAGGTGCCGCGCAGCATGAGTGGCGCGTTGTAAGGTGTAAAGCGCAAAGCGAGAAAGCGAGAAAGCGAGAAAGCGGGGAGTCAGATGCCAGCAGGCAACTTGTCGGGTATCGCCGTCGTCACCGGCGGTGCCAGCGGAATCGGAGCGGCGTGTTGCCGGGAACTGGCCGCGCGCGGAGCGCGCATCGCCGTGCTGGACCGGGATGAGCGCGCACACACAATTGCGCATGAACTCGGCGGCCGCGCCTGGATCGTCGATGTGGCCGATGAAACGGCGATGGCGCGCTGCGCTGCCGCCATCGAAACGGAAATGGGTCCGGTCGAGATTCTGGTCAATAGCGCCGGCGTCATACAGGTGCCGGTGCCACCGGAGCGCCTTTCGATGGCCAACTGGGATGAAGTCGTGCGCGTGGATCAGCGCGGCACCTATGTCGCTGCGGTGGCGTTCGGCGCGCGGATGGTGACGCGACGGCGCGGAAGCATCGTCAATATCGCCTCGATCGCCGGCATGCGCTCGATGCCGCTGCACGCTTATGCGCCTGCCAAGGCCGCGGTCATTTCCATGACCGAGTGCATGGCCGCGGAGTGGGGCCCGGTCCAGGTGCGGGTGAATGCAGTGTCCCCCGGCTACACGCGCACACCTGCCCTGCAGGGCGCCATTGACAAGGGCGAACGGGATGTG
>JANLTJ010000143.1:0-28412 GCA_031362885.1 Betaproteobacteria bacterium | reverse complement strand
TGAACAACAAGATCCGCGTCATTCAGCGCCGAGCCTACGGCCTGCGCGACGAGGAATACCTGCGGCTGAAAGTTCTCACTTGCATGCTCCCGAAACTCTAAAAACCCTCAAAATCACCCACTCGATTCCGTGAAGACCCATTTTTACTCTCAAACATGCCGCAGTACCAAGTGTGCGGCACGTACCCCGCTGCGGACAGCGGATTCGATGGTTGCCGGATAATCCGAGGCCGTGTAATCACCGGCGAGAAAAAGTCCGGGCACCGCCGTGGCATTGTCCGGGCGCAACAGTCCGGGTGTGCAGGCGAACGTGGCGCGCTTCTCGGCGATGACCTGATGCCAGAGCGGTGCGCCGAGTCCGGGAAACCGGGTGAGGAGTTCAGCGTGGACGGCGCGGGCGAGTTCGTCGTGCGGCAGGTCCTGATGCGCGCCGTCCGCGGAAATCACCACCCCGATCAATCCGTCCTGGCCGCACAGTTGACCACGGTCGAACAGCCATTGCGCGTACCGTGCTTCGATTCCGCCCATGCGAAACGGCAGGCGCACGCCCGCCGCGTATTGCAGATAAACGGAATAGATCGGCTGATAGACGAATTGGCCGATTAGTTGCGCGAGCGGCGCAAGCGACGTGAGCGGTGCCAGCAAGGCGCTGACACGATGAGCGGACACCGCCACGATGACCTGAGTGAAATACGCTCCGCCGGTGCCGAGCGCGAAATCGTTGCCGTGCCGTTCAATGGTGTTGATGGTGGTGCCCACTTCGACGCTGCCGCGATGCGCCTGTACGTATCGCGCCGCGCGTTCGGGAAACAATACGGAAAAATCCACGGTCGGCAACAGCAGATCGCTGTCGCTGCGACGGCCATCGAAACTGTCGCGCAATACATTCAGAAAAATCTGTGCTGAAGCCTGGTCTGGTGGTGTGTTCAGCGCGGAAATGCAAAGCGGATTCCAAAGCAGGCGCGAGACTGTTTCGGGTTGTCGTTCGGTAGCGAGCAATTCGCTCACGCTGATGTCCTGCGCCAGACGAAAGCGTTTGCGCTTGACCCGGATCACGAATCGCGCCGCCGCCAGACGCTCTCGCAGATGAAGACCGCGTGCGAGCAACAGCGCGAAAAACAGATTCAGCGGCGCCGGCAGTCGACTGCTGCGCAGACGAAAGTCCGGATAAATGGTCAATTCCAATGTCAGGCGCAGCAAGCCCGCAGGTTCACCCGGATTGCTGACCAGGTCAATAAGCCGCAATGTTTCCCGGTAAGCACCGAGCAGGATGTGCAGCCCGTTGTCGAGTCGTCTGCCATTGATCTCGACTCGACGTGCCCGTCCACCCAGCACACGCGCCGCTTCAAACACCGTGACCGTGGCGCCACCCCGGGCCAGTTCCACGGCGGCAGCCATGCCCGCGTATCCGCCGCCAATAACGGCGACGCGGGCAGCACCATGGGCCTCACTGCTCACGCATTGCCCCGCACGGCGCACTGCTCACGCGGTCAGCCAAGTGCGCCACGCGATCCACAATTTTCGGATCGGCGTCAGCGAGGTGCGCTGGTCGATAACCCGGCATCCGCCGTTGCGAATTTCGCGCAGTATGGTCTGGTAGATGGCGGCCATCACCAGGCCCGGGCGTTGGGCTTTTCGATCGCCGGCAGGCAGAAGAGCGAAGGCCGCTGCATAGTAATGCTCGGCCCTGTCGATCTGGAATTCGACCAGTTGGCGCAAAGCTTCGCTGCCCTGAAGGTGAACGATGTCCGATGCGGAAACTCCGAAACGCAAAAGTTCATCGAGCGGAAGATAGACACGGCCACGACGCGCATCTTCGCCAACATCGCGAATGATATTGGTGAGCTGAAACGCCGTTCCCAGGTTCTCGGCGTACCTGAGCGTAGCGGGATCGCGATAACCGAAGATTTCGGCGGCCATCAAACCGACCACGCCAGCTACCCGGTGGCAATAGGACTGCAAAGTGGGAAAGTCCGGATAGCGGTTGTAGCTCAGATCCATTTCCATGCCATCGATGATGGCGTGAAAATGCTCGCGCGGCAGAAGGAAAGCCTGTACCACCGGAACAAGGGCTTTCGCAACCGGGTGCTGCGCAGAACCGGAAAAAGTACCCTCTATCTCCTTGCGCCACCAGGCAAGCTTGGTGCGTGCGATCTCGTGGTCCGCACATTCATCCACCACGTCATCGACTTCGCGGCAGAAGGCATAAAGCGCTGTAATCGCACGACGTCGCTCGGGTGGAAGGAACAGAAAGCTGTAGTAGAAGCTCGATCCGCTGCCGGCTGCTTTCTGCTGGCAATATTGCTCAGGTGTCATGGGTAAGCGAACAGGCTGCGGTAGAGCATGAGGGGCCAGTCGGTGGAACGCAGCACCGGGCGATGGCGAAACACGTCACCGCCGCTGGCCTGCAATTTATCCAGAACGCGTTTTCCGCCCATTACGATCATGCGCAGTTCCAGCCCGATGCGTCCGGGTAAAACCTGACCCAGTGGTGCGCCAGTCAACAGCATGTCGCGCGCGCGGTCAATCTGAAAACGCATGAGATCGCACCAGGATTTGTCAGCATTTCGATCCGCGATATGGGCTTCCGTCACTGCGTATTGCACCATGTCATTTCCCGGCAGATAGATACGGTTCTTGCGGTAGTCGATTTCGACATCCTGCCAGAAGTTAATCAGTTGCAGGCTTGAGCAGATGTTGTCGGACCAGATCATATTGCGCGGTTCCGTCGCTCGATACAGATGCAACATCAGGCGACCGACCGGATTGGCCGATCGCCGGCAGTAGTCGAGGAGTTCGGTAAAGTTCGCGTAGCGGGATTTCACAACGTCCTGGGAGAAGGCCGACAACAGATCCCGAAGCAGACCGAGGGGGAGCTCAAATTCCCGAACGATTTCCGCCAGATTCACAAACAGCGGTGTACGGGGCTTCGTGCCGTTTTCGATGGCATCAAGCTGGCTGCTGAACTCCGCCAGCCTGGCGAGCCGCAGCGCCGCCGGCGCATCGCCTTCGTCGGCAAAATCATCCGCCTGTCGGGCGAAAGCGTAGATCAATTGCACCGGGCGCCGCAGGTGGGCGGGCAGAAGCAGCGAGGCGACCGGAAAATTTTCGTAATGATTTACCGTCATCGGGCAATTACACAAGGCGGGACAAGAGCAGGCGCCGCGCGCGCGGCTGCGGTGACCCGCTTTTCGGGTGACGGCGGGGGGGCATTATATTAGAATGCAGGCAGCGCGAAAGTGGCGGAATTGGTAGACGCACCAGATTTAGGTTCTGGCGCCGAAGGGCGTGAGAGTTCGAGTCTCTCCTTTCGCACCAGACGCGCTACAGATCGCGCCACGCGATCTCCTTTCACCAACCGGAAAACGCATTAATGCAAGCCCAACTGGAAACCCTAAGCTCACTAGAGCGACGCCTCTCCGTTACGTTACCGCTCGACAAGGTCAATACCGAGGTCGATTCCCGACTGAAGCGCCTTGCCCGTACCGTAAAGCTGCATGGCTTCCGCCCGGGTAAAGTACCCATGAAGATTGTCGAGCAGCAGTTTGGCGGTCAGGTTCGTCAGGAAGTGCTTGGCGACGCCGTGCAGCGCAGTTTCGGCGAAGCCGTGACGGAAAAGAATTTACGGGTCGCCGGCTATCCGCGTATCGAAATTAAACCCGGCGATGCACCGTCGGACAAATTCGAGTACATCGCGACGTTCGAAATTTACCCCGAAGTCAGCATCGGCGATCTGACCAAGGCGAAGATCGAGCGTCCTCTGGTTAGCGTGACAGACGAAGAGTTGGACAAGACCATTACCGTATTGCGCAAGCAGCGTACGCACTATCATGCAGTTGATCGGGGCGCGCGATCCGGGGACCAGGTGCGTATCGACTATCAGGGCTCGCTGGAAGGCTCGCCATTCGACGGTGGCACCGGCGTTGACCAGACGGTGTTGCTCGGCAACGGGCAGTTGCTTGCGGATTTCGAGAAGAATCTGATCGACATGAAAGCTGGGGACAGCCGGGAGTTTGGGTTGCGCTTTCCCGACACTTACCATGGCAAGGAAGTGGCAGGCAAGGACGCGCGTTTCACGGTTCAACTCAAAGAAGTGCGCGAACCTCATGTCCCGGAAGCCGATGCGGAGTTCGCCAAGTCCCTGGGTGTGGTCGACGGAGACTTGTCGAAAATGCGCACGGAGGTGAAGGCAAATCTGGAGCGCGAGGTCAAGCGACGCACCGATACGCGAGTCAAGGACCAGGTCATGAAAGCCCTGCTCGACGCAACCCGCGTCGAAGTGCCTCGGGCGTTGCTGGAGGCGGAAATCGAGCGTCTCATGCAGAACATGCGTCACGATCTCGAGCAAAGAGGCTTGAAGGCGGACCAGATTCCGATGCCCAAAGAGGCGTTCGAGCCCGAGGCGGTTCGCCGGGTCAGTCTCGGCCTTATCCTTGCTGAAATGGTGAAATTGCACAAACTCGAGGCTAAGCCGGACCAGATCAAGGCCGTTATCCAGGGATATGCTCAAAGTTACGAGAAGCCGGAAGAAGTGGTGCGCTGGTACTATGGTCAGCCAGAGCGGTTGCGCGAAGTGCAGTCAATCGTTCTCGAGGAGAATGTGGTGCAGTGGACGCTATCGAACGTCTCGGTCGCGAATAAACTCACTGCCTTTGATGATTTGATGGGGAATGCCCAATGATGATGCAGGATCGTTACTACCCTGAACCTCAGGGGCTGGGCCTCGTGCCCATGGTTATCGAGCAAAGCGGAAGGGGTGAGCGCGCCTATGATATTTACTCGCGCCTGCTCAAGGAGCGTGTGGTGTTTCTGGTTGGGCCGGTAAATGAGACGACGGCCAACTTGATCGTGGCACAACTGCTTTTCCTGGAATCGGAGAATCCCGAGAAAGATATTTCTTTCTATATCAACTCCCCGGGCGGATCGGTTTCCGCTGGCCTGGCGGTCTACGACACCATGCAGTTCATCAAGCCGGATGTGAGCACCTTGTGCATCGGCCAGGCCGCCAGCATGGGCGCGTTTCTGCTTGCGGCGGGAGCAAAAGGTAAGCGTTTCGCACTGCCAAATTCGCGGGTCATGATTCACCAGCCGATGGGCGGGTTTCAGGGTCAGGCTTCCGATATTGAAATTCATGCCCGCGAAATCCTGTATCTGCGCGCCCGCCTGAACGATTTGATGGCAAAACACACCGGCCAGACGGCGCAGGCGGTTGAGCGCGATACTGATCGCGATAATTTTCTCAGTGCGGAAGAATCAGTGAAGTACGGTTTGGTAGATAAAGTACTGGTCAGTCGCAGCGAATCTGCCGCCGCGGCCTGAGTGCGCTGGAACGCTTTGGTCGCTTGCACAAATTTGACTGGCTGATGGTTGGAACGAAAGGAAAACATGGCTGAAAAAGCGGGTGGCGAGAAACTTCTTTACTGTTCCTTCTGCGGGAAAAGTCAGCACGAAGTTCGCAAGCTGATCGCCGGCCCTTCGGTCTTCATTTGCGATGAGTGTATTGAGCTTTGCAATGACATTATCCGCGAGGAAAGTCATGGCGAGGCCGCGGGGAAAGGTGTCAAATCCGATCTTCCGATCCCTCACGACATTCGAGAAAGTCTCGACCAGTACGTCATCGGGCAGAGCACTGCCAAGAAGATTTTGTCCGTGGCCGTCTACAATCATTACAAACGCTTGAAGACGGCACAGAAAAAGGATGATGTCGAACTCGCCAAAAGCAATATCCTGCTGATTGGGCCGACGGGATCCGGGAAGACCCTGCTGGCGCAGACTCTGGCGCGCCTGCTCAACGTGCCCTTTGTCATGGCCGATGCGACCACATTGACCGAAGCAGGGTACGTCGGCGAGGACGTCGAGAACATTATCCAGAAACTGCTGCAGAAGTGCGATTACGATGTCGAAAAAGCCCAGCGAGGCATCGTCTATATCGACGAGATCGACAAAATATCGCGCAAATCCGATAACCCTTCCATTACGAGGGATGTATCCGGTGAGGGCGTGCAACAAGCCCTTTTGAAGTTGATTGAAGGCACCATCGCCTCGGTGCCGCCCCAAGGCGGTCGCAAGCATCCGAACCAGGAATTCGTCCAAGTTGACACCACGAATATCCTGTTCATCTGCGGTGGCGCCTTCGATGGACTCGAACGGATTATCCGGGCCCGTTCGGACAAGGGCGGCATAGGCTTTAGCGCGGAAGTCAAGAGCAGGGACAATCGCAAAGATATTGGCGAAGTATTGCGCGGCGTTGAACCGGAGGATCTGATCAAGTTCGGCCTGATTCCGGAATTTGTTGGGCGACTACCGGTGGTGGCCACGCTCGATGAACTTGACGAGGCCGCGCTGATCCAAATCCTGACTGAGCCAAAAAATGCCCTGCTCAAGCAGTATCAGCGCATGTTCAGCATGGAAGGGGTGGAACTCGAGCTGCGAACGGAGGCGCTTAAGGCCATTGCGCTTAAGGCGCTGGCAAGGCGTACCGGTGCGCGAGGATTACGTTCTATTCTGGAACACGTCCTGCTCGACATCATGTACGAGTTGCCATCACTCAATAACGTGGCGAAAGTGGTCGTAGATGAGGGCATGATTACGGGCGATACACAGCCCATACTGCTATATTCGGATCAGTCCAAGCTGGCTGGTTCGGCCTGACCATCAGGCAGTTAGCACGAAGTACTTCCTGTTCGGACTGATGCGCGGGAAGAAAATGTTTGACTGGGTGCTCGGTGGCACGGTTGAAAAAACCTAACCATTCCCCAACCTAGGATCGTATTGATGTACTTAACGGGTGACCGATGACCTATCCTGCTGCTGATTCTGAAAATGCCGTCACCTACCCGCTGCTCCCCCTGAGGGACGTCGTGGTTTTTCCGCACATGGTTATTCCCCTGTTCGTGGGGAGGCCAAAGTCGATCAAAGCTCTGGAGACCGCAATGGAGTCCGGCAAGAGCATCTTGCTGGTGGCTCAAAAATCTGCGGCCAAAGATGATCCTTCTCCTGAAGACCTCTATGAGATCGGCAGCATTGCCAATATTCTGCAAATGCTCAAGTTGCCCGATGGCACGGTGAAAGTGCTGGTGGAGGGGGTGCAGCGTGCGCGTGTCGTGGCGGTGACCGACGATCAGACGCACTACATGGCGCGGGCACTGCCGATTCCGGCGGACCCGGTTGAATCCACGGAGGTGGAAGCCATGCGTCGCGCCATGCTCACGCAGTTTGATCAGTACGTCAAACTCAACAAGAAAATTCCACCGGAAATACTGACCTCGCTGTCGGGAATTGACGAGCCGGGACGACTTGCCGATACGGTCGCCGCCCATCTGCCGTTGAAACTCGATCAGAAGCAGGGGGTGCTGGAGATGTTCGAGGTCAAGGCGCGTCTTGAGCACCTGTTGTCGCTCATGGAGGCGGAACTTGACATTCTTCAGGTTGAGCGCCGCATTCGCGGGCGAGTCAAACGCCAGATGGAAAAGAGTCAACGCGAGTATTACCTGAACGAACAGGTGAAGGCGATTCAGAAGGAACTCGGCGATATGGAAGAGGGTGCCGATATCGACGAAATGGACAAGCGCGTCAAGGCCGCGCATATGCCGAAAGAAGCCCGGGTAAAGGCGGAATCAGAGTTGAAGAAGCTGCGCCTCATGTCGCCGATGTCCGCCGAGGCGACTGTGGTGCGCAATTACGTTGAGACAATGGTTGGCTTGCCATGGAAGAAGAAGAGCAAGATCAGCAACGATCTGGTCAAGGCCCAGACCATCCTGGACACTGATCATTACGGTTTGGACAAGGTCAAGGAACGCATTGTCGAGTATCTTGCCGTTCAGCAACGTGTCGAGAAACTCAAAGGGCCGATATTGTGTCTGGTCGGACCGCCCGGTGTGGGCAAGACTTCCTTGGGTCAATCCATCGCGCGCGCGACCAACCGCAAGTTCACGCGCATGTCCCTGGGTGGCGTGCGCGACGAAGCCGAAATTCGTGGTCATCGACGCACCTACATTGGCTCCATGCCGGGCAAGCTGCTCCAGAACATGGCCAAGGTGGGTGTGCGCAATCCGCTGTTTCTGCTCGACGAAGTAGACAAGATGGGGCAGGACTTTCGAGGTGATCCGGCATCAGCCCTGCTCGAAGTGCTCGATCCGGAGCAGAACGATAAGTTTGTCGATCATTACATTGAAGTCGAATATGACTTGTCGGATGTGATGTTTGTCGCGACCGCGAATACCATGAATATTCCGGCCCCGCTGCTCGACCGAATGGAAGTTATTCGATTGTCCGGCTACACCGAGGACGAAAAGATCAACATTGCGATGCGCTATCTGCTGCCAAAACAGATAAAGAACAACGGGCTTCGGGAAGGCGAGATCTCTGTGTCCGAAAGCGCGATTCGCGATATTGTCCGCTATTACACTCGTGAGGCTGGTGTGCGCAGTCTTGAGCGCGAAATATCCAAGATTTGCCGAAAAGTCGTGAAATCCCTTCTAACCAAGAAGCGCGAGAATCGCGTTACGGTTTCGGCGCGCAACCTTGATCATTATCTGGGCGTCCGCCGCTATACCTATGGGCTGGCGGAGAAGCATAACCAGGTTGGCCAGGTGACCGGGCTTGCGTGGACTGAAGTTGGCGGCGAATTGCTCACGATTGAGACGGTTGTGATGCCCGGTAAGGGCAATATACAACGAACCGGCTCCCTGGGCGATGTGATGAAGGAATCGGTGGAAGCGGCGCGCTCCGTGGTTAGGACTCGTGCAGCGCGCCTGGGTGTGAAGGACGACGCGTTCGAAAAAAATGACATCCACGTTCACGTTCCGGAGGGCGCAACGCCGAAAGATGGTCCATCGGCTGGTATCGCGATGACTACATCGCTGGTGTCCGCGCTCACCGGTATTCCGGTTCGGGCGGATGTCGCGATGACCGGTGAGATTACCTTGCGCGGAGAAGTATTGGCGATCGGTGGTCTGAAGGAGAAACTGCTGGCGGCGCATCGCGGCGGGATCAAGACCGTATTGATACCGGAAGAAAACGTGAAGGATCTCACCGAAATACCGGATAACGTAAAGAACCGGCTCGATATCCATCCGGTCAGGTGGATCGATCAGGTGCTGGATCTGGCACTGGAACGAAAACCCGATCCGCTGCCGGAGAAGACGGATCCGGTTGCGATTCCGAAAGTGGAATCAAGCGAAGCGGTCGGCGCCGTCAAACACTGAACAATTCAGTCATAAGCGCAAACGGGAATGCAAATTGCATTCCCGTTTTTTTTGAAACTCATGATCATAACGAGATGGCTGGATTGTTCCGCAACGAGCTTGACACACCGTTTTTCACCTTGCTATAAAGCGCGACTTGGCATCTCATGTCATTGGTGAATTATCGCATTGGTTTTTTGGTACTGATCCGGATCTCATAGTTCATCATCAACGCATCACGAAAGGAAATCCAGTGAACAAACTCGAACTTATTGAGGTCATTGCGAAGTCCGCAGATCTGTCGAAGGCGGCCGCTGGCCGTGCGCTTGACAGCGCCCTGGCTGCAATTCAGTCGTCACTCAGGAAGGGCGCTATGGTGACTCTGGTTGGGTTTGGCACGTTTCATGTCGGTAAGCGCGCGGCACGCAGTGGGCGAAATCCGCGCACCGGGGCACCAATCAAGATCAAAGCCGCAAAAGTGCCGAAGTTCCGTGCTGGCAAAGCCCTGAAGGATGCAGTAAACTAGCGCCCTTCGTTAAGCTGCGTTGATCAGGCTCTGATTGAATCAGGGGGTAGTAGGTCTTGTCGCGCCGCGGTGCGAACTCGCGGCGGATACGGGTGCTTAGCTCAGTTGGTAGAGCGTCGCCCTTACAAGGCGAATGTCGGGGGTTCGAGCCCCTCAGCACCCACCAGCGGAACTGATGTGCAGTACAAGGAGTGGTAGTTCAGTTGGTTAGAATACCGGCCTGTCACGCCGGGGGTCGCGGGTTCGAGTCCCGTCCACTCCGCCAGACCCTGGAAGGCGAACGAGAGTTCGCCTTTTTCATTTTGTCACCCGCGATTCGAGCGCAATGCGCAGTGTCGTTCGGCTTCGGGCATACTTTGGCCCTGCTATTTTTAGAACTCGGGATTTAGACCATGTACGATTTCGTCTATAAGCACAAACGCTGGTTGCAGATCGGGCTGCTGATTCTGATCGTTCCGCCTTTCGCGCTGTTTGGCATTGATTCCTATTTTCGCAATTCCGATGCTGGTGGTTCGTTGGCCAAAATCGGCGACGCTCGAATTTCGGGGGCCGAGTATTCCCAGGCCTTGCGTGAGGCGCAGGAGAGAATGCGCCAGATGATGCGCGAGAAAGCCGATCCGGCGATGCTCAACAGTCCTCAGTTCAGGGAATCGGTGCTGAACGATCTGATTGAACGCAAGGTAACGCTGTCACATGTGGCGAAAGCCGGCATGACCGTTTCGGATACTGAACTGCAAGGGATCATCGCCGCTATCGAAGCGTTTCGGGACGAGTCGGGCAAGTTTTCACGCGAGCGCTATCGCCAGTTGCTGCAAGGGCAGGGGCTGACTGCACCGATGTTTGAGGACCAGATACGCTCGAGTATTCTGATCGAACAAGTGCGCAACGCCTACACCGAGTCCGCATTCGTGCCTGACTCGGTGGCGGATCGGATACTGAGAATCCGCGAGCAGGAGCGGGAAGTCAGCCAGCTGGTGTTCAGTCCAGCCGACTATCGCGGGCAGGTAAAGATTACCGATGCAGACGCGCAAAAGTATCATGGCGAACACACGGGCGAGTTCATGTTTCCCGAGCGGGTCAGGGTCGAGTTTGCAGTGCTGTCGCTGGAGGCTTTTCAGCGCAACATTCAGATCAGCGAAGAAGAGATCAAGAAATACTATCTGGAGAATCAGAGCCGGTTTCAGATCGCCGAAGAACGCCGTGCCAGCCATATTCTGATCGCGGTGACGGCAGACGCCAACGCCGAAGAAAAAGCCACCGGGAAAGCCCAGGCCGAGGAATTGCTAAAGCAGGTGAAGGCAAACCCGAAGGTATTCGGCGCGCTGGCGGCAAAACATTCCAAGGATCCGGGGTCTGCGGAAAACGGAGGCGACCTGGGATTCTTCGGACGCGGGCTGATGGTCAAGGAGTTCGACGAGGCGGCATTTTCGATGAAAGTCGGAGAAATAACAGGTCCGGTTGCAACACAGTACGGCTTCCACATTATTCGCCTCGATGCGATCAAAGCGCTGCAAACCACGTCACTGGAAACTGTCAGAGCTCAAATCGAATCGGAAGTGCGCAAACCGAAGGTCGCCAACGCGTTCGCGGAAGCATCGGAAACTTTCAACAATCTGGTGTATGAGCAGTTTGACAGCTTGCAGCCAGCAGTTGACGCACTGAAGTTGACTCTTCAGAAAAGCGACTGGGTGAGTCGCACTGGGGGTGGTCCGAATCCATTGCTTAGCGGTGAAAAGATGCTGGCAGCGCTGTTTTCGGACGAGGTGCTCAAGAACAAGCACAACACTGCGGCGATCGAAGTTCAGCCGGGCATGTTATTGGCAGCGCGGGTCATTGAGCACAAGGAATCCGAGCAAGTGCCTTTTGATCAGGTACGCAAGGATATTGTGCAGTACCTGACCGACCAAGCCCTCACGCAACTTGTGGAGAAAGAAGGTCGTGCCATGCTCGACAAGCTGAAGGCAGGTGAGCAAGCGGCGCTGAAATGGCCTGCCTCGCAAATCGTCACCCTGCAAAAGCGACAGGGATTGCATCCCGAGGCAGCTCAATCCGTATTTGGTGCCGATACGGCCAAATTGCCTTCATATGTGGGAGTCCCAGTCTCACAAGGCCGGTTTGTGATCTATCGTATTACCAAGGTCAATGAGGTGAAAGAGGTGGGCGCCGAGCAACGCAAGGCATTGGCTAAGCAGTTGACGCAGATGATTGCCCAGGATCAGTACCTTGCGTATGTCGCCAGCCTGCGCGAACGCGCCAATGTTATCGTCGACAAGAAAAAACTGGAACCGGCGCTCTGATCGGCGCCGGAACGCCAAGAAACCCGCGATAATTATCCTGCGGGTTTTTTTTATTCCAGTTGGCCAACCGCCGTGGTGTTGAAACCGGCATCGACATAGGTGATTTCGCCGGTGATGCCGCTGGCGAGATCGCTGCACAGGAAAGCCGCCGTGTTACCGACTTCTTCGATAGTGACATTGCGGCGCAGAGGCGACTGCTTTTCCGCCAACGACAGCAGTTTGCCAAAGTTGCCGATTCCGGCGGCGGCCAGCGTCTTGATCGGTCCGGCTGAGATCGCATTCACGCGGATACCTTTTGGACCCAGGCTTTGCGCCATGTATCGCACATTCGCCTCCAGGCTCGCTTTGGCCAGTCCCATGACGTTGTAACTCGGGAAAGAGCGCTCTGCACCAAGATAAGTCAAGGTCAGCAGCGCGGCCTTGCGCCCCTGCATCATCGGTGTGCCGGCTTTGGCCAGTGCCGCAAAGCTGTAGGAACTGACGTCGTGGGCGATGCGAAAGGCTTCGCGGCTGACCGACTCGAGGTAGTCGCCGGCGAGCGCTTCGCGGGGCGCGAATGCGATGGAATGAATGATCCCGTCAAGGCCATCCCAGTAATTCCTGAGTTCGGCGAACAACGCATCGATTTCCGCATCGCTGGCGACGTCGCAGGGCAGCACCAGAGTGCTTTCGAATTCCGCCGCCAGTTCGACTACGCGGTCCTTGACCCGCTCGCCCTGATAGCTGAAGGCCAGATCGGCACCTTCGCGGCGCATGGCCCTGGCAATTCCGTAAGCGATCGAACGGCTGCTGAGCAATCCAGTAATCAATATCTTCTTGTTCTGGAGAAAGGCCATGGTGGTTTCCCGGAAAGGTTCTTGGCATTATAGCGAAAGCTCCTGCCGGTTCCGGCATAGCTCGCAGGCACGATTAACCGCGATCAGGGAATCCGCTACACTGGGCCGCGATGAGATATCGCATGACCATCGCGGGGCTGCTTGCGCTGCCGGTCGTACTTAGCGGCTGTGGCAGCCCATGGAATGATCCCTATCCGGCGCGGGACGCGGGGAAAAACATACTTTATGCCTCGTTCGCCGAGCGTCCCAAGCATCTCGATCCGGTACAGTCGTATGCCGAGAACGAAGCAGTGTTTACGGCGCAGATTTACATGCCGCCCTTGCAGTATCACTATCTCAAACGACCTTACGAGTTAACCACGCTCGCCGCGACGCACATTCCCCGGCCGGTGTATTACGACGCGGCCGGACGGCGACTGCCGGAAACCGCCCCGGGGGATAAAGTTGCACATAGCGTATATGAAATCCATATCCGGCCCGGCATCATGTTTCAGCCGCATCCGGCGTTTGCCCGGGACGAGCAGGGCAAGTACCGCTATCATCATCTCAAGCCGGAAGACCTGAAGCGTGTCTACGAGCTGAAGGATTTCAAACACAGCGGCACGCGAGAGCTATTGGCCGAGGACTACGCATTTCAGATTCGACGGCTCGCGCACCCGAAGCTGCATTCCCCGATCTTCGGCCTGATCAGCGAATATATTGTCGGCATGAAGGACTATGCGGCGCAGTTGCGGGACGCAGCCAGAGTTCCAGCAGCGGATGGATACCTCGATCTTACGCAGTTTCCTCTGGAGGGCGTGCAAGTCGCCGGTCGCCATACCTATCGCATCAAACTGAAAGGCAAGTATCCGCAGTTCGTCTACTGGCTTGCCATGCCTTTTTTTGCCCCTGTGCCCTGGGAAGCGGAGCGTTTTTATTCGCAGCCCGGGATGGCGGACGGCAAGAATCTCTCGCTTGACTGGTACCCGGTGGGCACCGGCGCTTATATGCTCACGCTGAACGATCCCAATCGCGCAATGATCCTTGAGCGCAATCCGAACTTTGCCGGCGAACCTTATCCATCCGAGGGTGAGGAGGGCGACCGGCAAGTCGGCCTGCTTGATGATGCCGGGAAACGGATGCCCTTTATCGACCAGGCTGTGTTCAGCCTGGAAAAGGAAAGCATTCCGTATTGGAACAAGTTTCTCCAGGGCTACTACGATGCCTCCGGTATTACGTCGGACAGTTTCGACCAGACGGTGCAGATTACGGCTGACGGTGAAGTAAGTATCACCGACGACATGCGGGAGCAAGGCATCCGTTTGCAGACGTCGGTGGCGACTTCGGTGATGTATATGGGTTTCAATATGCTCGATCCCGTGGTTGGCGGAAACTCCGAGCGCACGCGCAAGTTGCGCCAGGCGATTTCCATCGCGATAGATCAAGAGGAATTTATATCCATTTTCAGCAATGGCCGCGGTATTCCAGGCCAGGGCCCCATTCCGCCTGGCATATTCGGTCACCGTGACGGCGAGTTGGGTGTCAATCGAGTGGTCTACGACTGGATCGATGGCAAGCCCCAGCGCAAGCCGGTCGAATATGCGCGAAAGCTGCTCGCCGAGGCCGGTTATCCAAACGGCGTTGACAGAGCCAGCGGCAAGCCGCTCACCATCTACTTCGATACCGTGTCCCGGGGCGTGGAAAGCAAGTCACGCATCGACTGGATGACCAAGCAATTTCAGAAAATCGACTTGCAGCTCGTCGTGCGCAGCAGCGACTTCAACCGCTTTCAGGACAAGATCCGTAAAGGCACCGCGCAGTTGTTTTTTCTCGGCTGGAATGCTGACTACCCCGATGCGGAGAATTTTCTGTTCCTGTTCTATGGACCGCAGTCGCGTACCAACAAGGCTGGAGAGAATGCGGCGAATTACCAAAACGCGGAGTTCGATAGATTGTTCGAGAGCATGCAAGCCATGCCAAACGGAGCGCAGCGCCAGGAGATCATCGATCGCATGATTGCCATCCTGCGCGAGGATGCACCCTGGGTATACCTGTTGTACCCGAAGGACTACACGCTGGCGCATGGCTGGGTGTACAACCGCAAGCCGAACAAAATGGCGAATAACGGCCTGAAGTACCAGCGTATCGATGCGCAGGCGCGAGAGCAAAAACGCGCTCAGTGGAATCGTCCGGTGGTCTGGCCAATCGCAGCCGGGGTGGTGGCGCTGGTTTTGGCCCTGCTCCCGGCACTGCGTTCGTACCGCCGGCGCGAGCGCGCCGTCGGCACGCTGAATTCGGCATGAGCACCGGGCAATGATCCGCTACCTGTTGCGGCGCGCGCTCTATGCCATCCCGATTCTGATCGGAGTTAACCTGCTGACCTTTCTGTTGTTCTTTGTCGTCAATTCCCCGGACGACATGGCGCGCATGCAACTCGGGCAGAAACGGGTCAGCGATGAAGCGGTGCTGAAATGGAAGCAGGAGCGCGGCTACGACAAACCTCGCTTCTTCAATGCCGGGGCAGCGGGAATGGGCAAGGTCACCGAGACGATTTTCTTCGACAAGTCCGTGCCACTGTTCTGGTTTGATTTCGGCCATGCCGAGGACGGGCGCGATATCGCCCACGAAATCAGCCTGCGCATGTGGCCCAGTCTGGCGATTGCGCTGCCGGTATTCATCGTCGGGATGCTTTTCTATATCACGTTCGCGCTACTGATGGCGTTTTTCCGCGCCACCTATATTGATTTTGCCGGCGTACTGTTATGCGTGTTCGCCATGTCGGTGTCGGGCTTGTTCTACATTATTGGTGGTCAGTATCTGATCAGCAAGTTGTGGAATCTGGTGCCGATTTCGGGTTATGCGGAAGGCCTGAGCGCGGGGAAATTCCTGGTGCTGCCGGTGCTCATCGGCATCGTTGGCGGGGCGGGCGCGAGTGCACGCTGGTATCGCACAATTTTTCTGGAAGAGATCGGTCGTGACTACGTGCGAACTGCGCGTGCCAAGGGGCTGTCGGAGTGGCGGGTGTTGTTCCGGCATGTCCTGCAGAACGCGCTGATCCCGATTCTGACCGGCGCGGTTGTGGCGATCCCGCTGCTTTTTCTCGGCAGTCTCATCACGGAATCGTTCTTTGCCATTCCCGGTCTGGGCAGCTATACCATTGACGCCATCAACAGCCAGGATTTCGCCATCGTCCGTGCCATGGTGTTTCTCGGTTCTTTCCTTTACATCGTCGGCCTGATGCTCACTGACATCTCCTATACCATGGCTGATCCACGGATACTTTTGCAATGAATCTGCCGTTCAGGCCCGTTGTGCTCACCACCGATGCGCTGATCTTCCTGCTCATTGCCGTGGTATGCGCATCATCCTGGTACATCAGGCAACGACCTCATTTGCTGGCGCCGTGGAAAAAAGTGGCGCACGACCGGGTCGGCATGGTTGCCGCAGTTATCCTTCTGGCATTCGTCAGTATCGGCGTGCTGGACTCATTGCATTTCAGGCCACGATTGCCGGATGACGGGGCAGCGGGCGCGCCGAACTACGCCGTGGAAGTCAGTTCCGTGCTCGATGTTGTCGCGGCACCACTCAGGAAAAGACAGGAGAAGACTTATTCCGCGCCTTTTGCCACCCATCTTTTCTCCAAAGAGACCGTAGCGTTGCCAAGCGGTGTAGAAGCGCGTGTATTCCCACGGTTGATTCATGGCGGTGCGCACCTTAGGAATCCGGAGACTGAACGCCCCGGCGACATCTTCAAGCGGGTAGTGGCTGGCGCGGGATTGGCTGTTCTGGCATGGCACTTATTGCTCTTGTGTTTGACGTTCTGGCTGGCGCATCGTCCCGCGCGCCGCGTCCGCGACACCTGGCGCGACCTCTGGTCCGGCAATACAGAGCTGCCCTGGCGCGAAATGTTAATCACGATGGGCGTGCTGCTGCTGGTGCTTGTGCCCATGATCCTGCTCTCGGCCAAATATCATGTGCTCGGCACCGACAAGGTCGGGCAGGATGTGTTTTATCTCACGCTTAAAAGCATTCGCACCGGCTTGGTGATCGGCACACTCACGACGCTGGTGATGCTGCCGTTCGCCATCGCGTTTGGCATTCTGGCCGGCTATCTGCGCGGGTGGGTGGATGATGTGATTCAGTATCTCTATACCACGCTGCATTCCATCCCCGGGGTGCTGCTGATCGCGTCCTCGGTGTTGATGCTGCAAGGCGTCATCGATCGCAATCCGGACTGGTTCCAGACCGCGAGCGAGCGCGCCGATGCGCGTCTGTTCCTGTTGTGCATGATCCTGGGCGTGACCAGTTGGACCGGGTTGTGCCGTTTATTGCGCGGCGAAACGCTCAAGCTGCGCGAGCTCGATTATGTTCAGGCCGCGCGCGCGTTTGGTGTCTCGGAATTCAGAATCATGGCCCGCCACGTTCTGCCGAACGTCATGCATATCGTGCTGATTGCCGTGGTCATGGATTTCAGCGGACTGATTCTGGCCGAAGCCGTGTTGTCTTATGTTGGCGTCGGGGTCGATCCGACCATGAACAGTTTTGGCACCATGATCAACGCGGCGCGCATGGAGATGGCGCGCGAGCCAATGGTATGGTGGTCGCTCGCCGCCGCCTTTACCTTCATGCTGTTGCTGGTGCTGTCGGCCAATCTGTTTGCCGATGCCGTGCGCGATGCCTTCGATCCGCGTATCGGCAGCCGTTTGAAACTGCCGGCAACCCCGAAACTGTGGTCCGCCGTGCGCAGCCGCTGAGCCGTCATGAGCGATGCCATTTTGAAAGTGGATGATCTGCGCACCTGGCTGTCAAGTACTGAGGGCGCGGTACGCGCGGTGAATGGGGTGTCTTTCTCGGTCGGGCGTGGCGAAACTTTTGCGTTGCTGGGCGAGTCCGGTTGCGGAAAATCCATGACTGCGCTGTCGATTGCCCGGTTGCTGCCGGACGCCGGGAGGATTATCTCGGGTTCGGTGCGCCTGGACGGTGAGGACCTGCTGCAATTGCCGGAAGCCGCCATGCGCGAGGTGCGGGGGGCGCGCATCGGCATGATTTTCCAGGAACCCGGAACCAGTCTCAATCCGGTTATGCAGATCGGTGCGCAGATCAGCGAAGTTTTGCTTCAACACACGCCACTGCGTGGCCGCGAGGTCGATGACCGTGTGCTGGAGTTACTCGATGCGGTGGGTCTGCCCGATCCGAAGCGGCGCGTAAACGAGTACCCGCTTGCGCTCTCGGGCGGCATGAAGCAACGCGTCATGATCGCCATCGCACTTGCCTGCGATCCCGGTTTGCTGATCGCCGATGAGCCGACCACCGCGCTCGACGTGACCATCCAGGCGCAGGTGCTCAATATGTTGCGCAGCCTGCAGGAAAAAATGGGAATGGCAATCCTGCTCATTACGCATGATCTGGGCGTGGTATCCCAAATGGCGCACCACGTTGCCGTAATGTATGCGGGCGAAATCGTCGAATCCGCGCGGCGCGAAGATTTCTTCCGCAATCCCGCGCATCCGTATTCGCGCAAGCTGTTCGCCTCGCTGCCGGACCGGCAGGCGCGGGACCGCTCGCTGGCGGTGATCCGCGGGCGAGTACCATCATTGGTCGGCGAAAGCACCGGCTGCCGCTTCGCCGAGCGCTGCGATTTGGCCTGGTCGTCGTGCCGCACCATCCATCCGGCATGGTCCACGTTAGGGGTCAATCATGGTGTGCGCTGCCACCTGCATGCTCACGATGTAGAGCAATCCACGGCGGCCGGGAGGCAAGATGCCGCGTCCGAGGCCGCGCATGCGGCGGCACATCCCGATACCGACATGCCGCTGCTCAGCGTGCAAGACCTGAAGATTTACTTCCCGGTTCGCCAAGGGGTATTCAGGCGCGTTGCGGGCCATGTGAAAGCCGTGGATGGCGTATCGCTGTCTTTGCGCACAGGCCGCACACTGGCACTGGTGGGTGAATCCGGATCCGGGAAAACGACGGTCGGCAGAGGCATAGTGCAGTTGCTGCCCTTATCGGGTGGCTCTGTGCGTTTCGGTGGTATCGATCTTTCCTCCCTGTCGGCGGGAGAATTAAGGCACCGGCGGCGCGATTTTCAGATTATTTTCCAGGACCCCTATGGCTCGCTCAATCCGCGCATGCGCGTGCTGGATATCATTGAGGAAGGCATGATCGCGCTCGGGCTCGGCGGTGACCGCAAGGCGCGCGCGCTTCGTGTCGATGAAGCACTGACCCAGGTTGGCCTCGCCCCGGAAATGAAATATCGCTACCCTCACGAATTCTCCGGCGGCCAGCGTCAGCGTATCGCCATTGCGCGCGCGCTGGCGGTTGAACCCAGGTTGATCGTCTGCGATGAGCCGACCAGTGCACTCGATGTATCGGTTCAGGCGCAAATACTCAATTTGCTGCGCGATTTGCAGAACCGGCTCGGCATTGCCTATTTGTTCATTACCCACAACATGTCGGTCGTCGAATTTCTGGCCGATGAAGTGGCGGTCATGTACCTGGGGAGGATTGTCGAGCAGGGCAGCGCCGAGAACGTGCTGCGTAATCCCCAGCATGACTACACCCGGGCATTGCTATCGGCGGTGCCCAGAGTTGACGCGGCGGATGCGCGTGACACACGGGCATAGCGGGAGTTAAGGGGGCTGGCGGCCCAGGTTGCAAGGGTTTCTAGCGGCGGGCGATACGCGGGTTGCTGTAGATGGTCAGTCGCTGGCCAATGCGCAAATGGTTGCCCTTCAGATGATTCCATTCTTTCAAAGCGGCGACGCTGACGCGGTGTTTCAACGCGAGGTAGTACAGGCTGTCGCCCGACTTCACACGGTAGACCATTTTGCCGCCGTACAGGTCTTCCGGGGCCTGAAACTGGGGGCTGTTCCATGTCTCACCCAGGTTGGACGCGGCGCTGTCTTCGGTCATTGGCACCAGCAGCGAGCGTCCGGGCGGTACAGCGACGTGGCCTTTTAGCCCGTTGATTTCCCGCAGTCGGGCTGGGGTCATGTTGAATTGCGCCGCCACCATATTCAGGCTTTCGTTTTTCTTCAGCGTATACGTTTGCCAGGATAACAGCGGCCGCTCATAACTCTTCAGGTTGGCATGGAAGATCCCGGCCTTTTCGGTTGGCACCAGCAGCGAGTGTGACCCGTTCGACATGATCACCGGCCGGGTATGGCCCGGGTTGAGCAAGCGAAAATCATCAACCGACATTTCCGCCAGATATGCCGCCAGTTGCAGGTCTATATGGTCCGGTGCCGGTATCGTGGTGAAGTACGGCTGGTCCGGAATGTCCTCCAGTGGAGAGCGCAGCAACGACGGGTTGGCAATGATGTTTTTGACGGCTTGCAGTTTGGGGAGATAGTTGCGTGTTTCGCGCGGCATGCGCAAGTGTTTGTACTCGGTGGATTTGCGCTGGGCACGGTTCCTGGACATGGCCCGGGCTACGGCATTTTCCCCCCAGTTGTAGGAGGCAAGCGCGAGTTGCCAATCGCCGAACTGCCCGTGCAGGGTCTCCAGATAGTCCAGCGCTGCCCGAGTGGCGGTTAGCACGTCGCGGCGACCGTCGTACCACCAGTTTTGCTGCAGGCCATATCGCTTGCCGGTCGATGGCATGAATTGCCATATTCCGACCGCTCTTGCGCGCGAGTAAGCGATTGGATTGAAGGCGCTTTCGATCATGGGCAGCAAAGCCACTTCCATCGGCATATTGCGTTTGTCGATTTCGTCCACGATGAAGTAAAGATACAGGCGACTGCGCTCGATCATGCGCTGGAAGTAATCCGGATGGTTAATGAACCATGCCTGATGGCGCTTTACCAGGGGACCGTCGATATCCTCCATGGCGAATCCGTCGCGCACGCGTTTCCAGATACTTTCCGGAGCTTGCGGCGGTGTCGAGGAGCCGCTTTCGAGTTGCAGGGGGCTGTCAGTCGCCGCCGGCGAATGGGTGACGGTCGGTGTGTCGGTCAGCGGGCCGGCCCGTGAGTCCTGGGGCAGCGCATTGGCCGGCGCATCGTATTCGGCAGGCTTCGAGCCTTCGCCGCTGAGCGACTCAATTTTCGGCGTTGGCGGCAACGCCGGACTGTCCGCATTGGCGGTGGCCATCGCTGTCACCGCGTAAGCGCCGATCAATACTGCAAGTAATTTATTCATTATCTGTCGCAAGATATTGATATGTTGTGGCATGTTAACAGAGCGCTCGGTTCCGTCAAGGTAAAAACGCCAAGTTACCGGGCAACTCTGGTACGTCTGGGGCTTCCCTGATGAGCGAGCCAGGCAAGCTTGACCACGGCCTTGATCAGAATCCCGATATTGGGCGCCGCGAACAGCCCAGTCCGGGCGCTGCCTGGCAGCACGGCGGCGCCCACTTCCGGCAATGGCCCGGACGCGGGTCATTCTCATCTAGGGTAGGGGTCCGCCTTGGATCGATCCCGGGATCGATCCTGAGCACCGTCAGTTATACTCGCGCGAGCGTGTTGAGTGGTCACTAATGTAATCGCGTAGATGGCGGGTGGTCGGAACAATAGAGGCATCTGTCGCAGCTATCTCAGTCTGCTTTGGCTGGCCCCGTATGGTGAATGCGATTAAGACGCCGGGAACATCGATTATGCAAAGCCGAATGTCAATTCCGTATGCACCGGGCCGACTGTCCGAATGGTTTTCCACGCCACTCGGCGCTCGCCTGCTTGAAAAGGAATTGCGATATTTCGACCAGGAACTGGCCGACGTATTCGGGTTCAACGCGATTCAGATTGGACTGCCTGAATATCCGTACCTGCGCACCAATCGCATGCCTTTTCGCTGCGTGACCGGGAGCGAAGGTCCGGTCGGTCTGCGAGCCGATCCCTGCGCATTGCCGCTGCACACCGCTTCGATCGATCTGGTCGTGCTCCCGCACACTTTGGAGTTCAGCGGCAATCCACATCAGGTCTTGCGCGAGGTTTCCCGCATTCTGATGCCCGAAGGCCACATGGTGCTGTCGGGATTCAATCCCTGGAGCCTCTGGGGCGTGCGTCGTGTCGCCACGCGCAGCGATGGCATGTATCCATGGTGCGGGCAATTCATCAATCTGCCAAGAATCAAGGACTGGATGGCGCTGCTGGGTTTTGAGTTGGAAGGAGGGAGTATGTGCAGCTATGCGCCTCCGCTCGTTAGTGAAAAGTGGACCCGGCGATTGCGATTTATGGAAGCAGCGGGCAATCGCTGGTGGCCGTTCGCGGGCGGCGTTTACTACCTGCACGCCATCAAGCGCGTTCCGGGCATGCGTCTGATCACACCGCAATGGCGGCCCGCTCATGCCAAGAACAAGGCGCTGGCGACGGCACCCAACAAGACTAACGGGAGGGACGATGCCATGGCGGCCCGTACCCGGCATGAAGCGGGGGATCACCATTGAGTGTCGTGGTAGACGTTTACACCGACGGCGCCTGCAAGGGCAATCCAGGGCCGGGTGGATGGGGCGTGTGGATGAAGTGGGGTGATCACGAAAAAGAATTCTGCGGGGGTGAGGCGGATACGACCAACAACCGCATGGAAATGATGGCGGTGATCAAGGCGCTCGGATCCCTGCAACGCAGTTGTACCGTGAGGCTGCATACCGATTCCAAATATGTGCACAGCGGCATTTCCATCTGGATTCACGACTGGAAGAAGCGCGGCTGGCGCACGGCGGACAAGAAGCCGGTCAAGAACATTGATCTATGGCAGGAGATCGATAAACTGGCCGGCACGCATAAAATCGAGTGGGTCTGGGTCAAGGGACATGCCGGCGATCCGGGCAACGAGAAAGCCGATGAACTGGCCAACCGCGGCGTGGACGAGGCGCTTCGAGCACCATCGAGGGACGGTTGATGAGTAGCGAGGCAAGACCTATGAAGGGTCAACGGTCAGGATTGAGACGTACGACCGATCAGCTAACGCGTGCCTGGCGCGCCGGACTTTTTCTATTGGCTTTTCTTTGCCCCACGTCCCTCGTCCCTCGCCCCTGATTCCATGCGCCAAATCATTCTCGATACCGAAACCACCGGCCTGGACCCAGCGCTGGGCCATCGCATCATCGAGATCGCGGCGGTCGAAATCGTCAATCGCCGTTTCACCGACCGGCAATATCATCAGTACGTCAATCCGGAGCGCGACATCGATGCCGGAGCGCTGGAGGTGCATGGCATCACGACCGACTTTCTATCCGACAAGCCAAAATTCCGCGATGTGGCGAAAGACATGATCGAGTTCATCGAAGGTGCGGAACTGATCATTCATAACGCGCCCTTCGATCTGGCGTTTCTGGATCACGAGCTCGCGCTGCTGGATCTGGAGCCGATCAAGACCTATTGTCCGCTGGTGACCGACACGCTGAAAATGGCCAAAGTCCTGCATCCCGGGAAACGCAATTCTCTGGATGCGTTATGCGAGCGCTACCAGATCGACAACTCCGCGCGCTCATTGCACGGCGCCGTGCTCGATGCGCGCTTGCTGGCGGAAGTGTATTTGTCCATGACACGCGGGCAGGAGAGTTTGCTGATGGACATTGGCGGGCCGTCTACGCCGGTACTGGACGCGGCGTTCTCGATGGCGGATGTGCAGTTGATCGTGCTGCGCGCGACTGCGCAAGAGCTGGCCGACCACGCGCGCCAGCTTGACGACATCGACGTTGCCGCCAGAGGCGCATGTGTCTGGAAGAAAATGCAATCTGCCGGTTAGTGCAAGCCGCAGTGTCAGTGCAGAGTTGGTCGTAGCGTACCAAAGTCAGGCTGATGCCATCAGGAACGATTTATCTCAAATCGCAAATTACGGAGGGATTTCAAGAATGAAACTTGACAAATCGCTTTGGGCAATTTCATTTTCTATAGCGCTGTGTGTTCCGGTTTTCGCGCAGGCAGCCGCGTTCGGAATATACGATCCACGTTCTCTGGGCATGGGGGGCGTCGGCGTGACGATGGCCACGGCAAGAAATGCCAGCTTCTTCAACCCGGCTATGTTATCGGCCACGCGCGACGATGATGATTTCGCGCTGGGCGTGCCGATCGTCGCGGCACGGGCCACTGATCCGGACAAGGCGCTCGACGATATCGATGCCCTCGAGACCTCGGGCGACGATCTATCCATTGCGCTGAGAGCCTTTGATGCTGCTCCTACAGCGCCAAACGCCACGGCGGCCGCTTCCTCGCTCTCCGTATTCAGCACCGACCTGAACAAGGTCAGCAACAAAGTGCTCGACGCCGATGTCTTCGCCGGCGCCATACTGACCATTCCCAGCAAGAAATTCGGCGTTGGCGTGCATGTATCGGGACGGGTCAATTTCGGCGCCAAGTTTGTGTTCGCCGGTACCGACCAGGCCTTGATCAGCGGGCTGGCAACGGATCTCAATCAATGTGCTGCCGGCAATGCAGCGAGCTGCACCAGCGCCCAGGCCACGGTGGACGCCAACGGTCAAATCACCAACTTGCAATCCCGATTGCTGGTGCGCGGACTGGCACTGAGCGAAGCCGGCCTGGCCTTTGCGCGGCGCTTCGGGTCGGCCGGGAACACCGACATCGGCATTACGCTCAAGGCGCAGCGCATCAGGACTTACGACTACGCGATCTCGACACAGGAAACTGAAATCGATACGAGCCGGGGAGAGCGTAATGAGAATTCAGCCAACATCGACCTCGGTATCGCGAAAGCCTTTGGAGAAAGCTACAAAGTGGGTTTGGTGGTCAAGAACGTCCTCAGGAAAGAGTTCATTACCGTACTGGGCAACAAGATAGAACTCAAACCGCAAGCGCGGCTGGGCGTGTCGCATCATCGTAGCTGGGGAAATATCGGAATTGATCTGGATCTGACCGAAAACAAACCGATTGCGGAAGGCTTCGACAAGGAAACCCGGTTCGTTGCCATCGGGGCTGAACTCGATGTGTTCAGTACGCTACAGTTTCGTCTGGGCTATCGTCACGACTTGGCGGGGAACTACGACGGCATGCCTTCCGTTGGCCTGGGATTCTCTCCATTCGGCGTGCACATCGATGCCGCGATTGCAGGGAATGACAAGGAAATGGCAGCCGGCATTCAGTTGGGTTTCAACTTCTGATTGGCATCATGAGTCCGGCGCCCTGCCGGTGAGTGCGTAACTTGAGCCGGATATAGGCCTGGCCCGCCACAACGCTGCCACGTTGGCGGGACGGAGCCAGGGATAGAGTAGGGAGCTTCTTTCCTGCAGCGATCTTGGCCCAATAGTTTGCCTAATATTTTAGGCTTTATCCAATATATGGCATATCTTATTAGGCACAATCTTTGATATTAGTTGACTGAATACATATTATTAGCCCATTATATTAGGCACTATCTTACTTAACGCCTAACATTATGGGCATCAAGAAGACCTTCCCCACTGAGGCCATTGAGCGCATTAAGGAGCTTGGCTACCGTGTGCGTCTGGCCAGAACCCGCCGCGGCATGTCGATCGCCGAGGTTGCGGCCAAGGCCGGCATCGATCGCAACACGCTCAACGCGCTTGAACTCGGGAAGCACGGTGTCGCGATCGGGGCTTACGTCACCGTTTTGTGGGTGCTCGGTCTCGACAGAACGTTGGATGGCGTCGCTCACCCCGACGCCGATACTCACGGCAAGACGCTGGAGGCGTCGCGCCGGCCGGTGCGCGTTCGCAAATCGCAGAAGTCGAAGAACGAATATGACTTCTGAGCGCCAGGCTTACGTCTACGTTCAGTTGCCGGGCACGCTCAACACCGTGCCGGCCGCGCTGCTAAAGGTCGAAAAGCTGCCCGACGGAACATTCGTCGGCCGCTTCCGCTACGGCGACCGTTACCTGGAACGCAAGGACGCAATCGCGTTCGACCCTTTTCAGCTCCCGCTCGGAGACACCGTCCACGAATTCACCAAGCTGAAGGGCATTCCCGGCGCCGTGCGCGACGCCGGACCCGACGCCTGGGGGAGGCGCGTAATTGAGCACAAACTGGAACGCAGCTCCGGCGATCTGGAGGAAATCGACACCCTGCTGAACGGGCCGCAGGATGGCGCCGGATACTTGAGCTTCGGCTCCAAGCAGGGCCCCCCCGCGCCGAAACGCCGATACAACCGCACGCATCAACTGGCGGACCTGATCGCCGCCGCGGAGACGATAGAAGAGGGCAAACGCGTGCCCGTCCACATTCTCGCACAGCTCGAGCCCGGCACCTCCATGGGCGGTGCCAGGCCCAAGGCCACGATCGAGGATGGCAATCGACTGTGGCTCGGCAAGTTTCCGGAAAAGAGCGACCGTTACAACCTCCAGCGGGTGGAATACGCGACGCTTGAGCTGGCGCGCCGCTGCGGCATCACCGTCTGCAATACCCGCCTGCAGTCCGTCGCAAAACAAGACGTGCTCATGTTGGAACGCTTTGACCGCGAATACGCAGACGGAGGTTATCTCCGGTTCGGCCTCGTCAGCGCGCTCACCCTGCTGGACTGCGAGGACAGTCATCTGGACAGGGAACGCTGGTCCTATTTGTTGCTTGCGGACCAATTGCGTCGCTGGTCGGAGAAGCCTGACGCAGATCGCGCGGAGCTATTCCGGCGCATCGTTTTCAACGCTGCCGTTACGAACAATGACGATCATCCCCGCAACCACGCGGTGCTTCGCACTGCGCGCGGATGGCGCCTCACGCCCGCGTATGACCTGGTGCCCGTGCCGCTGGTCAGCCTTGAACGCCGGGATCTCGCGATGACCGTCGGGGCCTACGGCCGCACGGCAAGCATCTACAACCTGCTTTCCCAGTGCGACCGGTTCGGGTTGTCCGCTGAAGCGGCCAGGCAGGAAATTGACAATGTCGTCGCAACCGTCCGCACCTGGCGGGATCATTTCCGCGCCTGCGGTGTGTCCGAAAAGGACGTCGATTACATGGCCCAGGCGTTCCTGCCCGAGTGCTTATTCTTTGAAAAGCCCTTGGAAAATTGAGCGCATACCGACCGCGCATCTACAAGACTGGCGCTCCAACTCATGATGTATCTACTTCGACGAAGCGATGATGGAGCGCAGGTCGATGGTCAGCGCGCGGATCTGATCGCCAACATCGAGGGCAAGCTAAGTCAGAGGTGGAGCGACGGGAATTGCTCGCGGTTCGCTGGACGCTGACGTGAGGCCCGGCCGTTGACCGAGATCGAGCGGGGCACTAAACTACGATGGTTCCATAATGGTTCCAAGGAGTCTTCATGCTCAACCTGACACTCAAAAACATCCCGAAGGACCTTCATGCCCAGCTCAAGGAAAGCGCCGAACGTAACCGGCGCAGCCTGAACAGCGAGATCCTCGCCCGGCTCGAGAGCGATTTCTCCGCGCCGGTCGTAGATCGCGAAGCGCACGCGCGGGCGCTGCGGGAACTCGTCGCCCGCTTGCCCCGCGTCGACCATGGCAAAGTCACCCGCTACAAACGCCAGGGCCGGGCGTGATCGTCGTCGACAGCAACGTCGTCGCGTACTACTGGGTCAACGGGCCGCTCACGAAGATCGCCCAGCGCGTGCAGGCCAGGGACCCGGAATGGCATGCGCCGATCCTTTGGCGATCGGAAATGCGCAACGTACTGACCGGTTACCTGCGCGATGGCAGTCTCAATGGCGCGCAAATAGCGCGCGTGATGGCTGCCGCCGAGGAGTCGTTCGCCGGACGCGAGCACATCGTATCGAGTGACAAGGTACTCCAGCTTGCCGGTGAAACAAGTCTTTCCGCCTACGACTGTGAGTTCGTCGTGTTGGCATCCACGCTCGGGGTCCCACTGGTCACCGCGGACAAGGCCGTGTTGAAGGCATTCCCAGATCGAGCACTGACAATGGAAGCGTTTGCCGCGACGTAACGTGAGCGTTCCCAGTTGCGAGCACAGTGAGAAGTGAGACAAATTTTATTCGCGGGCTGAGCTAAAGGGATGCATTCGTACTTTCGGATTTCGACCTCGCACGGGAGCTACTTCCGATTGTTGATGAGTCGTACATAACATCGATTCGAATACTTTCGCAGTCAGAGTGATCGCGGCCAATACAATGTACCTCTTAAATTCAGACTGAGTGAGATGGCAAAACAAGCGAAAACAAAAAATAACCAGAACGGAGCGAACATCGGCTTCGAAGCGAAACTCTGGGCTGCTGCCGACGCGCTTCGAAACAATATGGACGCGGCGGAATACAAGCATGTTGTCCTCGGCCTGATCTTCCTCAAGTACATCTCCGATGCGTTCGAGTCGAAGCATGCGGAACTGGAAGCGCAAAAGAAACAAGGCGCCGATCCCGAAGACCCTGACGAGTACCGCGCCGTGCGCATCTTCTGGGTTCCCCCCGAGGCGCGCTGGCAGTACCTGAAGTCGATGGCGCCGCAGCCGACGATCGGCCAATTGGTCGATGACGCGATGAGCGCGGTCGAACGCGACAACCCGCAACTCACGGGCGTGCTGCCCAAGGATTTCGCCCGGGCGGGACTCGACAAGCAGCGACTCGGACAAATCATCAACCTGGTGAGCGACATCGCCTTTAACTCTGTTCGCAAATTTGATACGGACCCTCTCCCTCCGGGAGAGGGTAGGGTGAGGGAGCGCAGCCCGGGAGAGGGGCCGGGCGTGAGGGTAGACAGAAGCAAAGAC
>JANLTJ010000088.1:0-5709 GCA_031362885.1 Betaproteobacteria bacterium | reverse complement strand
GATCTACCGACGGACGGCTTGCCGCCAACTAAAAATCAAACCCGAACTGCCTCTTCTCGTTTTCATGGAATGGTGTCGCGGGCGGTGCCTCAGGTGACGACTGCGATGACGGTATCGATCACAGCGGACCGGTTGGAGTCGAGCGCCTTCGCCGCGGCCGGATCACACCGCCAAGCATCGGGCTGCGGGTGACATAACCGCCGAAGCATTCCATGGACAGTATGTTGCCGTGGACGATGAACGCGTTGGCCATAACGCTCAAACACCAATCGTTCGGCGTTGGCCTGTTCCCCGCACACGCGGGGTCGACTGGGTTTGCCTGCCCACCCCCGCACAGCTGACCAATTGATCGCCATAGCCTAGAATCCCCAGGTGATTTGAACCTGTGGGGGGGGCGGGGATGAGCACGACGGAACAGCGGCTTGCAGCCAATCGGGCCAACGCCCTCAAGAGCACAGGACCTCGGTCGGCGGAGGGTAAGATTAGGGCTAGTCAGAATGCGAGCCGCCACGGACTTCTCAGCCACCGGCTGCTTTTGGAGGACGAGTGCTCGGAGGAGTTCGAGAGCCTGCTTGCGGAATTGCAGACCGCTCTTGGTCCCGCCGGACTTATGGAGTTGGCGCTGGTTGAGCGCATTGCCGTGGCTTTGTGGCGTCAGCGCAGGCTGGTCACGGCGGAATCAGCGGCGATCGGGCTCTCCCGCATGACACGAAGGATCGCTGCCGGCGTCACAAGCGAGATGGGGCTTGGGTACGCATCTGAACTCAAGGAGGGCGATCTACAGCCCTTTGATACCGATCAGATCTCGTGGTGCAAGACGGTCATTGCCGAAGTGCTAAACCTCGAACAGATCAATCCCGAAAGCCTGCCGCACCTTGCCCCCACCATCTTCGAACAGCTCAAGTCAGACGCTGAGGAAGACGGAGAGAGCATCGAAGACCATCTCAAGTCCCATAAGGATGGGATTACCGGGTTCGTTGCGGCGCTGCTGAAGTGGTGCCACGAGCAAGTTGGGGAGGCGGCTAAGCGTCCGCACGTTTTGTCCTTGGCCGACCAAGTCCGGGCCCGGCGCTTGATCTTGCCGAACGACGCAATCGAGATCTTCAGCCGTTATCAGACGACGCTCGACAATCAGCTTTACAAGGCGCTCAGGGCGTTGCGCGAGGCGCAAGAATGGCGGCTCAAGACGCTGGAAGCAAAAGCCGGATCTGACGCCGAGCCGTTGGAAGCGGCGGCTTGAGCCGAATGGGTTCGTTTCGCAATTTATGTGATCCGGTGAGATTAGGCCGGTGGCGCGCTTCTGAAGTTCCCAAATGATTTCGAGAAAAATCGGGCGAGAAAATTCATGGGAGGACGCGGATCAGGGCGGCCAAGCGGCCTCGGAATGTTGACAGACAAGTGCCATGAGTACCATTCCATCGATCTCGCTTGGTTGCGCCGCAAGAAGCTTCTCAACATCGGTCGCTGGTCGACCTTGACGTGGTCGCGCGCCGGGCAAGTGACAGGCACGATCCGGATTGAGTGCCTTTTCAACGGCATGCGCTTGATCTACCGGCAGCGCCGGAATGGCGAAGATTGGCAGGATGTGAACGAGTTCGTGCCGTACATGGAAACGAGCACCCAGTTCGGTGGCCAACGACGGTGGCTCAAATGCCTGTCGTGCGGATCGTGCTGCCGGATCCTCTACGGCGGCGCCTACTTTCGCTGCCGGCGCTGCCACCAGCTGAAATACGAGTCTCAATACGAAGCCGCGTATGCGCGTGCGTGCAGCCAGGCCCACAAAATCCGGCAACAGCTTGGTGGGCACGGATCACTGGATGAGCCGTTTCCGCCGAAGCCCAAGGGCATGCATTGGAAGACCTATCAGCAACTCGAGCGGCGGGACGAACAACTGCAAAACCTCTGGGCCGTTGGCGTCATGCAATGGATCCAGCAGATTAAGTAGGACGAGCCACGGTTCAAAGCCCGGCTTCGCGCATGATGCGATAGACCGACATGCGGGAGATACCAAGAGAACGCGCGATTGCCGCTGGTCCATCACCTGCTTTGAGACGATCAGCAACGCGAGTCCGGCTGATGCGCGGCTTGCCGCCGGTGTAGACACCGGCCTTTTTCGCCTTGGCGATTCCTTCGGCCTGGCGGTCGCGCCGGACATCGGTTTCGAACTGAGCAAAGACCGCAAGCATGCCGAAGAAGGCGCGTCCTGCTGACGTTGACGTATCGACGCTTTGCTCAATGACACGCAGATGTGCGCCGATGGTGTCAATCTCGTGTGCGATGTTGGCGAGGTCGCGCAGCGAGCGCCCGAGGCGGTCGAGCCGGGTCACGACGAGGGTATCGCCTTTCTGGAGAACCTTGAGGGCAAGATCGAGTTGGGCGCGGCCGGCGCGCTTGGTGCCGCTTTTCTTCTCTTCGAAAACAATGCTGCATTTGTCCGCTTCAAGCGCGGTTTTTTGAATCCATAAGTTCTGGTCGCCGGTGCTGACTCTGGCGTAACCGATGCGTCGTGCCATGTTCGTCTCCGTCACAAAAGGCTGTGCATGTTACAACAAGTGTAACGACTGATATAAACAAACCCTGATGTGACGTGAAATTGAGGGGTACGGAGGCGTATCGGAAGGGTGTACCCAAATAATACTCAAACCGCGTGCGCTGGGCCATGCCTTATGCAGTCAGGTCTGCTGATCAACCCAGACCGTCCGCGCGGCGAGTGGTCAGCAAACGGAGAAAGTTGACCCTAAGCGGTAGTGTGTCGATCCCACGATCATGTATGCAGATTTGTCAGCTCCCGTCGGAAGCAGAAATATTATGATGGGAAAACCAATGAGCGCGTGAACCCGATTTCGGCGCTTCTCAGCCAAATTGAAATGTGCGAAAATTTCAGTAGGTCATCTTGATCGGAATTTGTACTGAAGTGGTCCGCAGTCCGCCCCTTACCACAGGCAGTCAAAAGTCAGGGAGCCGACTGGTGGTCCGGTGTTGCCCGCCGTGCCAACAATCCGAATCGGAGAAAACGGCTGCGACATTTGAAAGGATATTGCCATTACTAGACGGTAGCGAACAACGTTGTAGTCAGGTTTGCGCGCGCATGACCTCGATGCGGTTTCGCACACCCAGCTTGCGCAGAATGCGCGTCATATGGCTTTTGATCCTGCCAATCGACAGTCCCACCTGATCGGCAATTTCCCGATTTGACAGTCCTTCGGATACAAGGTCGGCGATCTTCTGTTCAGTAGGGCTTAGCAAATTCCGTTTTCCGCCATCTTCGGATTGCCACTTGCCTTCGCGCAGCTGACGAAACAGGAACCGAGCGGCCAACTTCGTCGAAACATACTGCTCGCCACCGAGAACGGCGCTCACGGCGTCGTGCAGCTCTGTACTGGTCGCCCCCTTCAACACATAACCTTGCGCACCAAGCGTGATTGCGGCCTCCAAGTGATCTTCGTCGTCGGATCCCGTCAGCATGATAATTTTCATTTTAGGGTACTTCTTCAGAATGTCGCGCACCGCTTCGATGCCGCCACCTGGAATGCCGATGTCGATCAGCATGAGATCGACTTTATCGGGCTTCGCCATGTTGACGGCCGCATCTCTATCGCCACCCTCAGCCACGATCATCCGTCCCTCGGCGCCATGAAATGCGCGCTTCAAACCCGAAATGAAAATTGGATGATCATCGACGATGCCAATTTTTGCTGTTCCGTCCATGCCTGCCGACTCCATGTCAAATCGATACTCAAATCATTATTCGCCCGGTGAGCCGGGTTCCGCCTTTGGCCGATGATACGATTTGCAGTTCGCTATCAAGTGACACCATGCGGTCTGCGAGACCCTCAAGACCTTGCCCGCCTTGATGTCCCGCTTTGCTGCGGGTTGCCGCTATACCGGGTCCAGTGTCTGCAACTACGACCTCGAGGTAATCGCCGTCAATGCGAGCACCGACGCTCTGACCTTGTCCGTCGGCATGTCGTACCGCATTGTTCAGGCCCTCTTGAATGAATCGATAGAGCCCAATCTTCTTCAGCAAAGTCAACTCTACAGGAAGCCCCTCGATACGGCGCGAAACAGCGGTCGATGTCCGGCGTTCGTGGCGGCGAATAGCCATTTCCACGAGCTCAGCCGGGCGCAAATTCTCGATGTCCGGCGGCGCCAGCCCCGATGAAAGATGGCGGATTTCATCAAGAGTGTCGGCTATCGCGTCGTGGAGCAATTCCATGTCATTCGACACAGCTGACGCTAGTTCAGGATTAGATTTCGAAATGATTTCGTGAATGGCCGACGCACGTATCGTAGCGGCGCCAAGCAGCTGCACTGGTCCATCGTGCAAATCGGCGCCGATTCGGCGCAAGATGCGTTCATTCAATTCGTTGAGACGGCCGTGGGCGTCTTTTGTCAGCTGGTGCAGCACTTTTTTTTCGTCACTCATCTTGGTGAGTTCTGAAACACGAAGGCCGAGCGCCACTCGTTGATCAACGATCGTGCGGCTTCCGCTTCTCACCACGGCGAACTGCAGGACAAGCATCGCCGCGGTCATGCCGCCAATTAAAAGCCAAGCTGAGCGCTTAGCCTTAAGAACATCATTGGCGAGTTCCCCGGCAACCTCATAGGTTTCAACGACGGCGATGATGCGCCGCGTTCCCGTCTCGCGTATCGGTGCGTACATCTCGAGTATCGGCGTCCCGAGTTTTATCTCGAATTTTTCATCTTCCGAACTCAGGTGGTCAAACTGCGCGATGATTTCTCCCGCCCCAGCTCTGGCGACATCAGTTTTTCCGGGAAAAAACATGGAGATCTGATCTACGTGATTACTATAGGCGACCTTCTCGCCTTTCCAAATTTTCATTCCTAAGATAGATTTGCCGACTTCCGCGCGTTGCAGAAGTGCGTCAAGCGCCTTAATGTGCGATGCCGATATTTCGGTGCCGGTAACTAATTCCTGCACGTGCGGCTCAATCAGGCTGTCTGTAAATAGTGCCGCAGCACTGCCAGCAGCATGCGTATTGGCAACCTTGATCTGGCTTGATAACCAGGAACCGACGATCAACATTCCGCTGATCAATGTGACTGCGGAAACGAGCAGGAACTGCGTTCCGAGGTCGAGCTTGCTCCAAGCTCCCTGCCAACGTTTCAACACGGTGCGCTTTGGAATAGACGGAGCGTCCCTCGATATCGCCACAGAATGCATCTTAGACTTCTTGATTTGCTGGTGCCTTAACAAAAAGGGCAATAGCTCTGCGTTGGCCCCGTGGCTGCGGGTGTGCGACCTCTGAGGAAGCCGTACCAACACCTAGTCGATGCAAAATAACACCTAAAGGCGCCGTTGTTGCACACTATTTTCGCTCGTGTCTGCTCAAGGGTACCCCTCAAGGTTTAAGTTAGATTTCTTGGTCAGGACACGGCTTCTGTTTGATTAACCCCGGCCGTTGCGCGGTCACGTGCTCCAGCTGCAGTATACCTTAAGCCGACATTTCTGGTAAAGCGGCGCGCGATCCGGAAAATCGCGCGCACTCTCCGCCGTCCATGCTCCACCCAGCAGCTTATCCTCCGAACAAGACGAAGTCGTTGATGGTAACGCTGTGGACGTCGGCCACGTCTTTCAACTTGATCGTGTTGCTATCATCGACGCGGATCAGGACGTCCTCGCCCTTATCGATGATGTCTACGCGATTCGCGAAATTGGCGGCTGTAATGCCCATAGCGCTGAGATCT
>JANLTJ010000112.1:0-8280 GCA_031362885.1 Betaproteobacteria bacterium | reverse complement strand
GCGCGCTGGATCTGAATCAAATTCTTTGCCTTGCGATGATCGCGGTCGGTGCGCTGCTCTGGATGTCGGGTGCTCGCGGCGCCAATGCATTGCGTGAGGGTGCGGCATGAGCCTCGCGCTGGGCGCAGAGCGCACGGTGATCTCGCGCCTGCGTATTTGCGGCGGCACGGGCGATGCACTGCAAGCCGGCTTGCGCGCATCCACGCTGCTGGCGTCGGCGTCGTTTTCGCCGCCCGGAATGTCTCCCGCCTCGGTGCTGATCGTGCGCAAGTTCAGCGATCCGCGGCCGGGGAAGCTGACGCTCAGTGGCGCGATGCGGCTCGCAAACGATTGGGAACAAGCGGTGCGCGCCCAGATGGCGGTGGTGGCGCAGAGGGCGCAGCGTCCGGCGCGAAGCGCGGTGTCCGCGGACGCAGAGGCCGTGCTGTTCGCCGACGAAGCCGAACTTGCCGCTTGCCTGGTGCGCGACTGGCTGCGCGATTGCGTCACCGGGCGCTGGTGGTGGCGTGGCGTGCTGGGGGATTCGAGTCCCCGCCATTGGCTGGCGCGGCAAGTGCTGGTGCGCGGCGAGGTGATGGTTCCGGTGATTTCGATGCTGGCGCCTGGCGATACGCTGGCGTGGATCGTGCGCATGGACGAGGCCGAAGTGCTGCAAGGCCTGGCGGCGATTGCGAGATCCCATGGTCTATCGATTGCGCATGAAGGAGCGGCGGCACCGCAACTGGTTTTACCGGCGCCACGCGATGCGGTGCGCGATGATGTTGGTGAAGAAGGAGTGCAGTCCGCCGGGATCAGGCGGCTTGTTGCCGTTGTGCCCGAATTGCGCGCGGTGAATCTGGCGCCGCCACAGCGGCGCTTGTTTGCTCTGGTCCTGGCTTTGAATCGTGAGCCAGCATGGACGCGCTCGCGGCAGTTTGGTATCGCGTTGCGTGTGCTTGAAAGTACCGGCGTGTCTGCCGTCCTCGCGCGGGTGGCTGAAGACTCGCTGACTGCGGGGGGTGGTTCGACCTCAATCCGCGGCATCGGGGACTCTCCCTCTGCCTTGAAGCGACTGGGTGAAACAGTCGTTCAAGTGCCGACTGCCCCCAACTTTCTGACGAGCCGCCCCGACGGCGAAGGGATTTTCCCTCACCCTAGCCCTCTCCCGGGGGGAGAGGGAATTCCCACTCACGCTAGCGTTCTCCAGGGGGAAGAGGGGCTTTTCCTTCGCAATGACTCACGTCTGGAGCGAGAAGGTATTTTCTCTCACCCAAGCCCTGGCCTCGAGGGAGACCGCATTGCTGGAAGCGCTCAACTGCGCCAAGCAGCGCGCACACCAGTCGCACCTGAAGAGCGAGTGCCGGAAATTATCACGGCCTCGCGTATCAACACCGAATTCGGCGGCATTTTCTATCTGTTGAACGCTGCGCTCGCCATGCAGTTCTACAGCGACTTCACTGCGCCGCGCGGCGCGAATCTCAGGCTCTCGCCCTGGGACTGGCTGGCCTTAATCGGGCGCGCCTGGTTCGGGCGCGAATTCGTGCGCGATCCGGTGTGGGGCGCGCTCGCGAGTCTCGCCGGGCGCAAGCAGCGATCACTGCGCCGGCCGCGCTGGTTCAACGGGCAAATGAAATTGCTGCTCGACCGGTTGGCACTGGCGCTTGGCGAACAGCCTTTCTCGGCGGGGCCGGAGAAGAGGGCAGGAGCAGCCGGTGAGGGTGATTCGCCGCTCAATCACTCGCACGGCATTGCCGCCCTGCTGTGCCACGCACCGGCGCAAGTGGAAGTGAGCGCGTCGCGCGTGGATGTTCATATTTCGCTGTCCGATCTGGCGCTTTCAATCCGCATCGCCGGACTGGACCGCGACCCGGGCTGGATTCCCGCGGCGGGCCGTGCCGTGTATTTCCACTTTGATTGAGCACCGCGCGTGAACGCACCACATTCGCCTGCCGCCATCGAGACCGCCTTCGCCGACATGCCATTCGCGCCGGCGCAGCACTTGCGGCTTGCGCTGTTCGGGGTGATCGCGCGCGTGATTGAGTCCTGCACGGACGGCGATATTCCCGCTGCCTTGCAGGCGCATCCTTTTCTGGCCGACTATCTGGGCGAGATGCAGACGCGCACCGGAACCAATGAATCCTTCGCGGCGCATTGGTGGCGGGCGGTGAATGTATGGGAACGCGCGGCGGTACAACAAGGCACGCATCTGCCGCTCGCCGCGTTGCACCGGGCGGGCTTGAGCGCGCTGGAGCTGGAGTTGCTGCTTGCAGTCGGCCTGGTGGAAGAAGACCCGCGCTTTGGCGGGGTTTTTGAAAGTGCGCAGCGCAATGAGCGCCGGCCCACTTTCGGGCTGTTGATGGCGTGGTGGCGCGATGACGGCACCGATGAAGACCACGCTGACGCGGTGCGCAGCGGGTTGCAGCGCCTGATCGACTATGGCCTGCTGCAACTGCCCAATCCGGAAGCCCCGCGCGCCGACTGGACCCCCGCCGTGGTGTTATCGGTTTGGGATACCTTGCGCGGCGAAGCTCCGGCGTTGCGCTGGCTCGCCCGCAGTCCGGTGGAGACCTTGCCGAAGCTGGAAGACCATATCCTCTCGGAGGAAGTGCAGCGGCTGTGTGGCACATTGCCGGAGCTGCTGGCTGAGCGTCCCGCGCCGGTGTTGCTGATGCGCGGGCCGATGCACAACGGACGCAAAACATTGGCCGGTGCGTTGGCACGCGCACTGGGCCGTTCGATCTTGACGGTGCGCGATGCGGTGTTCGAGGACGATGCGCGCTGGCGCCTGCTGGGCGTGCTGGCGGCGATGACGAATGCCATTGCCGTGATTGAAATGGAACTCGGGCCGGGCGAGAGCCGGTTGCTGCCGCCCCTGCCGTTGACCGATGCACCACTGATCATCGTCACAGGCCGTTACGGGGCCTGGAGCAGTGCGGATTCGCGGCCAATGCTGACCCTTGACCTGCCCCTGCCGGGCACGGCGCAGCGCATGCGGCATTGGCAGGCCTGCCTGCCCGGGACGAGTCATGATGCCGCGGTTGAATGTGCCGCGCAGATGCGCCTGGCCAGCGGCAATATCCGAAAAGTCGCGGCCACCGCCATGGGATATGCGCGGCTGGCCGGGCGCGAAACACCGCAACGCGAGGATTTCCGGCGCGCCTGCCGCACGCTGCAATCGGCGAGGCTGGAAACCCTTGCGACCCGGCTCGAAGGCGGCGGCAGTCTGCAAGATCTCGCGGTGGATGAGAGCACGCGCGAGGAACTCAACGCGCTGGCCGCGCGCTGCCGCTGGCGCGAGCAACTGGCGGCGCAGTCGGGAAGCATGGGCGTGCGCGCGCTGCTCGGCGGACCGAGCGGCACCGGCAAGACCATGGCGGCACGCCTGCTGGCGGCGGAACTGGGCATGGATGTCTATCGCGTTGATCTATCCGCCACGGTCAACAAGTACCTGGGCGAGACGGAGAAGAATCTGAACCGCGCGCTGAGCGCCGCCGAGGAATTGGACGTGGTGCTGTTGCTCGACGAAGGCGATGCGCTCATGGCCAATCGCACCGATGTAGGCACCGCAAATGACCGTTACGCCAACCTCGAGACCAATTTCCTGCTCCAGCGCATTGAGTCTTTCGAGGGCATTTTGCTGGTGACCACGAACGCGGCGGATCGTATCGACCGCGCTTTTGCACGGCGCATGGACGTGGTGGTGAATTTCCGCACGCCCGATGCGTGGCAGCGCTACGGCATCTTGTGCGCGCATCTGGGCGAGACGCGCGACATGGACGACGAGTGGCTGCAAGACGCCGCGCAGCGCTGCGCGTTGACCGGCGGCCAATGGCGTAATGTCGCCACGCATGCGCGACTGCTGGCCTTGCAGGCGGGGCGAGCCGTGACTGCCGAGCATCTGCATGCGGCATTGAATCGCGAATATCGCAAGACTGGCGGCAAATCGCCGCTAAGGCCGTTGCGCGAGGGGTAAGCCGATGGGCGCGAGCGCCACCCGGATTCGTGAACGCCAGACCGCACCGGTGGCGCGTGCAGAGGCAGTCCGTGCCGAGTTGCGCCGCTCTGTCGAGCCTTCCCGCTTCGAGCGGCGCGTAAGCCATGCCGTCCAACCCGGCGTGCAAAGAAGCAGCCATGCGGCAATCGCGCGCATCAGCAGCTTGTCGCATCTGCGCCCCCAGCGGGCTACGCGCATCTCATCGCCCACGGACCCGGCAGAGCGCGAGGCGAAATCGACCTCCAGACAGGTCATGCGCATGGCGCAGCCCTCGGCGACGCTGCGTCACGGCGGGTTGCGCGGCACGGCGGTCGGCCCGATGTTTCACCGTGCCGGACCGGCGCGGATCGCGCGGAGCGCGGAAACCAGTCTGGTGGCGCATCGCGCGGAATTGATACCAGCGGCGCATCGCGCACCCGCGCACAGTGTTCATCGCGCCGCGACCGGGCCGGCTGAGACCGGCGCCGATGTGATGGCGCAAATCGAAGCCAGCACCATCGACGGCACGCCCCTGCCGGAAGATGTGCGAGAGTTCATGGAGCCGCGCTTCGAGGCCGATTTCAGCGGCGTGAGATTGCACACCGATGAGTCGGCCGCGCGCTTGTCCGCGCGCGTATCGGCGCGTGCCTTTGCCTATCGCAATCACATCTTCTTCGGTCGCGGCCAGTACCAGCCCAATACGCCGGAAGGCGCGGAACTGCTGGCGCATGAGCTGACGCATACCATCCAGCAGCAGGCCGTGGTGCAGCGCGCGGAGACGCTCACCGAAACCGCCGTTGTAACGCAGCGTGAGCCTGCCCAAGTGCAGCGGCTCGGTCTGAGCGACATCCTCGACGGTCTGGCCGATTTGGCGGCCAATGTGCCGGGTTATACGCTGCTGACGCTGATTCTCGGGCGTAACCCGATCAACATGCGCGCGGTGGAGCGCAATGCGACCAACTTGCTGCGCGCCTTCATGGGCTTGATTCCGGGCGGCGAGATTCTGTTCCAGGTGCTCGATAGCTATGGCGTCATCCGCCGCCTGGGCGAATGGGTGCAGACGCAGGTCGCAGCCATGGGCCTGACGTTTCAGGGCATCCGGGATGCCTTCACGCGCTTTACCGATTCGCTGGGCTTGAGCGATTTGTTCAGTCCGTCGGGTGTGTGGCGGCGCGCACAGGACATATTTACACCGACGATCACGCGCATCCGCACCTTCGTCTCCGGTTTGATATCGCAAGCGATTACCTGGCTCAAGGAGACTTTCACCCAGCCGCTGGCCAACTTCTGCCGCGAGATTCCGGGCTACGGACTGGTCAAGGTGATGCTCGGGCGCGATCCCTTTACCAGTGCTCCGGAGCCGCGCACGCCGATTACCGTTATGCGCGCGGTTGCCGAGTTCATACCGGAGGGCACCGAGAAGGTGAACCAGTTGGTCGAGTCGCGCGCGATTGATCGCGCTTACGAATGGTTCATCACCGAAACGCAGGCGCGCAATCTCACCTGGGCGCGGGTGACCGGCACCTTTGCGCAGGCCTGGGAGTCGCTGCGTCTGGAAGATGTTCTGCACCCCATCGATACCTTGCAGCGCATGATCAATCTGTTTCGTCCGCTGTTGACCGATCTGGTGAGTTTCGCAGGCGCGGCGCTGATGAAGCTGCTGGAGCTGATCTTCGCGGCGGCCATGGGTGCGGGTGGCAACCGCATTGTTGCGATCTTCATGCGCGCGCGCGCTACGTTCAACACCATTATCAACGACCCGGTGGCCTTCCTGCGCAATTTGCTGGGCGCAGTTGCGCAGGGCGTGCGCCAGTTCATGAACAACATCCTGACCCATTTGCGCGATGGGGTCATCGCCTGGCTGGCCGGCCCGGTAGCGCGGGCGGGCATTCAGATGCCCGAGCGCTGGGACGTGCGCGGCATCATCTGGTTCGTCTTGCAGATACTGGGCCTGACCTGGCCGCGCGTGCGCCAAAAACTCGTGCGCCTGATGGGCGAGCGGCCCGTGACCCTACTCGAAGGCGGATTTCAATTGTTGCAGGAGATTCGCGAGCGCGGCCTGGTGCAGGCGCTGCGCGACCGCGTCACCGAGTTCTTCGGCAATCTGCGTGAATCCGCTCTCGGGGCGATCAAGAATTTCATCCAACAGCGCCTGGTCATGGCAGGCATTACGCAATTGCTCTCCATGCTCAATCCGGTAGGCGCCGTGATTCAGGCCATCATCAAGACCTACACCACGATCCAGTTCTTCATCCAGAAGATCAACGAAATACTCGACCTCGTGGAATCGATCGTGGACTCGATCGCCGCCATCGCCGCCGGCCAGATCGCCGCCGCGGCGAATTTCGTCGAACGCACCATGGCGCGCACGATTCCGGTGATTCTCGATTTCCTCGCGCGCTTCATCGGACTGGGCGACGTCGGTGGGCAGGTGCAACGCACGATTCAGGGATTGCAGGCGCGCGTGGATCAGATGCTGGATCGGGCGGTGGATTGGATTCGCAGACAGGCGGCGAGTTTGGCTAGCCGGGCGCTGGGGGGTAATCCGAATGCGCCACCTGCGGAACGGGTTCGCCTGGCGGTCGCCGAAGGCAAGCAAGCTATTCAGCGCTTCAGTGGTCAACGCGTAGGGTCTTTGATGCTTCGACCTCTCCTTGCAGCGATTCGCATTCGCCACCGCCTTACCGAACTTGACGTCGTCCAGCGCGGTAGCAATTGGGCCGTTCGAGGCGTTATCAATCCGGTGTTTGAGGACGGCACAAGCATCCTTGCAATTCCCGAGGGCGCAGCTACTGACTGGCCAACTGGCTCTTCGGATGCAACTGCAATTCCTATCAAGTGGTTCAAGAAGACATCGTTCTACCCTTCGATACGATTGGGCGGGCGGGACCACAACCCTGGGACAGGAATTACCTTGCCGGCCATACCTGGCTACACCGCACGTCGGATCGCAGTTAGTCGTACGAACTTCCTCGCGATCAATCGCAAGATAGGTCGCCAGGGACGCGACAGTGAAAGTGTCAAGGCGCGAGTGGGAGAACATTTGCGCGCGCTTGAGGATCTGCCAACCGGCAATCCAAATCGGATCGTGATATCGAGTGGCAGCAGCTATCAGATAGACCACATATTGGATATGACTTGGGGCGGAGGAGACGAATTGGACAACTTGTGGCCCTATCCTACAGTCCTAAACCGCGGTGCCAATGCCTCACACTACCAGCGCGTTCGAGTGCGTGACGGCTCGACGACTCGGACCGGAACTGCATCCTCTTTCCCAGACAAGAAGTTCGTGATTAAGAAGGTAGCAGACACGGCGCCGACCTCATCTGGTGACCATGGAACGACGAATGAGCATCCCATGAACAGTGGCGAAGGGGACATTCCCAAGAAGCTCTGAGGCAAGCAACCTTCGTACAAACCATGCCCACATTCGCCACCTTGCCGCGCGTCACACCTCGCGCCATAGTCTCCAAAGCGCCGGAAAGTAAGAGGGCGGGGGGTTCATCGCAGAACCAGTTCCAGCATGCCAGCGTCAGCAGCCTTCTATCCGGCAAGCGTCTGTATCGCATGAGCGACGGCAAAGTCATCGAGCTGCCCGAAGACATGACTGCCGAAGATGCCGCCCAATTGGAGGCCGAAGCCAAGACCGCGCAGCAGAAACTGGGCAAAGGCCCGCCGCCCAAGCCGGTGCCCGAGGTGCGCAAGCCCGCCGACAAGCGCGAGAAGAAGGATGGGAAGAAGGCGAAAGGCAGAGGTGGGGTGGGCGCAGGCGCAGGTGGCAAGGCCGGGCCGCGAACAGCCGGGGTCAAGGTCACGCTAAAAGCGACCGGTGGCAAGGTCGCGCAGTTCCTGCTCGGCAAGGCCGCACCGGTACTGAGCAAAGGTATCGGCATGCTGCGCAACTTGAGCCGCAACGAGCAGACCCACGACAACGCGGCGCAGAAACTCCAGCAGTCGGAAAAAGCCGTGGTCATCCCGGCAAGCGAAGGCCAGTCCAGGAGCAACGATGTGCAGGTGAGCGCGATGGGCGGCCGCCCGGCACCGCCGGTTGATCCCGCCAAGGGCAAACAGAAATTACAGGAGTCCCTGTCGGCGAACGTGCCGAAAAGCATCGAGGACGTGGACAACTTCAAGCGCGACAAGAAGGGTCAGCACATCGGCACCGACGTGCTCAAGGTGATGCAGGGCGACAAGAACGCGGTGGTCTCGACCTTCGCCGATATGGAGCGCACGCCGCCGCCCACGCCGCCGGAGACCGCGCCCGAACCGCTGCCGGCGCCCGAAGTTGCGCCGGGCACCGCAACCATGAACCTGGGCCAGGGCGCGGT
>JANLTJ010000090.1:0-3349 GCA_031362885.1 Betaproteobacteria bacterium | reverse complement strand
ACAGGACTTCAGTTGCGACCCGAGGGCCGAATCCACATCGCACGCCAAGGCACCCGATCAGGTCTGGCTCTCAGACATCACCTATTTGTGGACGCGCGAAGGCTGGTTATACGTGTGCGCGGTACTCGATCTGTTCACCCGCAGGATCGTCGGTTGGGCGATTGCTGACCACATGACGCGAGAGCTGGTGCTCGATGCCTTGCGGATGGCGCAGGCGGTGCGTAAACCCCCGCCGGGTCTGATCTTCCACTCTGACCGCGGCAGCCAGTACGCCAGTCACGAGGTGCGGGCCTGGCTGACCACGCACGCCATGCGCCAATCGATGAGCGGCACCGGCAATTGTTACGACAACGCGCCGATGGAGAGTTTCTGGCATTCGATGAAGGTCGAACAGACGCATGGTCAGGACTTTGCCACTCGCGCTGAGGCGGCCCACAGCGTGTTTGGCTACATCGAAAGCTGGTACAACACGACACGGATGCATTCAAGTTTGGGTTACAAATCCCCAGCTCAGTTTGAGCGCGCGCAATGCCAAATTGATCGGGGCGGCTAACGACGACTCACTCACAGTTTCACGTAACAACAGCCAAGGCGCTCGGCTGAATAAAAGAGCGGCTTAATCCCTCAATGAAAAGTTGACAAGATCAGTGCTCGGCTCGGAACTGTCGTGGCTGGATAACGTGGAAAACGCCAAACGCCCTCAGCCTCTGCCGGTGGTGTTGACCCGCCCGGAAGTCGATGCGGTACTCAACCGGACGCATGAGATCAACGGGCTGATCATGCGGCTGCTCTACGGCTCGGGCTTGCGCCTCATGGAGGCGGTACGGCTGCGTGTCAAGGATGTCGATCTGGAATGTTGTGAAATTCTGGTGCGCGACGGCAAGGGCAAGACGCCACGACGAGCGCGTCGCGAATTGCGGCCATGAACCTGCCGCTGCGTCTCTTCCCTCATCCCCGACCCTTTTACCGGGGGGAGAAGAGCGCGTTGTGCTCCCCGCCCGAACGGGGAGGTTCATGGGTAGAAGGATCGGGTAACGATGCTGCCTTCAACGTTGGTGGAGAACTTACGGGCCCATCTGATTCCGGTACGCGGACTGCACGCTCAGGATATGGCGGCCGGACTACCCGGGGGTATCTGCCCTATGCGCTGGACCGTAAATATCCGAACGCGCCGCGTGAATGGGCTTGGCAGTATAAATTTGCCGTCGGATCGCCTCTCGGCGCGATCCGCGCTCCGGTCTGCGACGGCGCCACCGTATCGATGAACAAAATATCCAGCTTGCCATGCGTCAGGCGTTGCGGGATGCCCGTGTAGAAAAACCAGCTACACCGCACACGCTACGGCATTCGTTCGCGACTCACCTTTTGCACTCGGGCTACGACATCCGCACCGTGCAGGAACTGCTCGGTCATGCGGATGTTTCCACGACGATGATTTACACCCATGTGCTGAATAAGGGCGGGCGTGGCGTGGTGAGCCCGTTGGATGCACGATAGGACTGCGCAATTTCGCTGACGCGAATCGCCATCCGTGCGGTCGCACCCATTTCCGCGGCAGCGGGCGCTGCTGCGCACTGCGCAGTCGGGCCTGTTCGGCACCGGCCGCTCGAGTCGCGCCGGGCATTTCTCGATTCACGGCCCGGCGTCAGCGCGTTAAACTGGCGCTACCGTCTGGTCTGGTCAGTCTTCGGATCAAAGGATTCCAAGCAAGCAGCCGGACGAACCGGTTGCATCCCGCCCCTCCCGAGGAGAAGCCATGGCCGCGCAACAATTGCTCGATCTGATCGGCAACACGCCGCTGGTGGAAGTCACGCGCATGGAGGCGGGCAACTGCCGTCTGTTCCTGAAGCTGGAATCGCAGAATCCCGGCGGTTCGATCAAGGATCGTATCGGGCGCTCCATGATCGAGGCCGCGGAGCGCGACGGCCAGCTTAAGCCCGGCGGCACGATTATCGAGGCCACCGCCGGCAATACCGGGCTGGGGCTGGCGCAGGTGGCGGTGCTGAAGGGTTACAAGCTCATCCTGGTGGTACCGGACAAGATGAGCCGGGAGAAAATTTTTCATCTCAAGGCGATGGGCACCGAGGTGATACTCACCCGCTCGGACGTGGGCAAGGGGCATCCCGAGTATTACCAGGATATCGCGCAGCGCATCGCGGGCGAAACCGGGGCCTTCTTCGTTAACCAGTTCGGCAACCCAGCCAATCCGCTGGCGCACGAGACCACCACCGGTCCGGAAATCTGGGCGCAGATGGACCACGATGTCGATGCGGTGGTCTGCGGGGTCGGATCGGCCGGCACCATGACCGGTCTGTCGCGCTATTTCGGCCGCGTATCACCGGACACGGAAATGGTGTTGGCCGATCCGGTAGGTTCGGTGCTGGCGGACTATATTCACACCGGAAAATATGGCACGGCCGGGAGCTGGATCGTAGAAGGCATCGGTGAGGATTTCATTCCACCGATCGCGGATTTGTCGCGGGTAAAAAAAGCGTATTCGATCAGCGACGAGGAATCCTGCCGGACGGCGCGCGATCTGCTGAGCCGGGAGGGCATTCTCGCCGGGTCGTCCTCGGGCACATTAATCGCAGCGGCGCTGCGATACTGCCGGGAGCAACAATCACCCAAACGGGTGGTGAGTTTCGTGTGCGACAGTGGCAACAAGTATCTGTCCAAGGTATTCAACGACTACTGGCTGATCGACCATGGATTTCTGAAGCGGGATTCTTTCGGCGACTTGCGCGACCTGATCACGCGCCGGCACAATGAACACGCCACCGTCACCATCGGTCCGGATGACAAGCTGATGACGGCCTACGCGCGCATGAAACTCTACGACATTTCGCAGTTGCCGGTGCTCGATGACGGCAAGGTGGTCGGCATTGTGGATGAATGGGATCTGCTGATGGCCCTGCAGGACGATCCAGACCACTTCCGCGCACCGGTGCGCTCGGCGATGACTCAGCGCATTGAAACGGTGGGACTGAAGACGCCGGTTTCGGAACTTACGCGCATCTTCAACAACGGGCATGTCGTGATCGTGGTGGAGAATGGCGAATTCCATGGCCTGATTACGCGCATGGACGTATTGAATCATCTGCGCAATAAGGCGCATTGATGCGGGATGCTTTCCATTTGGCAATCCTTAGAGCGCGCCGCGTCTAACAAAATGAATGTGGAGTGCAATCAAAGCATCCCTCACCCTCGGTCCCTTGTATGCTTTGTTTCACGAGACATGAAAGACTGGATATTGATTTACGTGTCTGGCCCGGCACGGCAGTTCGATCATCCCTGGGGACGCCAAGCCCGTGGGAGAGCAAGGAGCGTCGTGCCGGTTTTTCATTGACAA
>JANLTJ010000077.1:0-4331 GCA_031362885.1 Betaproteobacteria bacterium | reverse complement strand
TTCCGGCAGAAGCGTGATCGTCACCGGGGCGGGTTCCGGAATCGGGCGGGCACTCGCGGTGGGATTCTGCGCCGATGGGGCGCAGGTCATGGGGATCGGGCGCAGGCAATCGCATCTCGAAGAGACAAGCCAGCTTTGCGCAGCCGGGAGGATGCAATTCGTCGCGGGCGATGTGGCACAACCGGACGATGTTGAGCGGCTTTTCTCCGAAGCGGTGCGACTCTACGGCAAAGTCGACATTCTGGTGAACAACGCCGCCTTGTACCCCAAAGTTTCTTTTCTGGAATGCTCCCATGAAGATTGGAGTCGGGTAATTCACACCAATCTCGTCGGCATGGCGCACTGTTGCCGTCTGGCGCTTCCCGGAATGCTCGATCGCGGATTTGGCCGTATTGTCAACGTCGGCTCCCTTGCCTGGATGGGGCCAATTCCAAACAGCTCGGCCTATTGCGCATCGAAAGGGGCGGTTCGGCCATTCACCAGGGCACTGGCATCCGAAGTCGACAGGGATCGCTATCCCGATGTGCTGGTCAATGAATTACTCCCCGGAATCGTCAGGACAGCGATGAGCGACAGCGGTGAAGACCCTATTGACATCTATCCGCATGCCCGGTTCGTCGCGAACCTGCCTCGAAACGGGCCTACCGGTATGACCTACCTGCAGAGCGCGTTGTACGTCGAAAACCATGGGCTGCGGGCGCGAGTGAGGGGTATTGTCGGCAGGATTGCTCGAAGCCTGGGCGGAGATCGGTGAGATTCCGCCAATCAGTTCCCCGGCCTCACTATCCTTTGCGCCTCCAATCTGGAAACCAGGCATGACCGCAAACCGCTACGCCCCCGAGCGTCCGGACGAGATCGAATGGGACGTGGTCGTCGTCGGCACCGGTATGGGTGGCGCGACCGCCGGCTACGAACTCGCGCGACTCGGACGGCGGGTGTTATTCATCGAGAAGGGTTTGTTCCTGCAAGGACAATCCGCAAGCGCAGGTGGCAGGCATCAATCCGAAGGAAGGCTGGCCGCGAACCCCGATCCGACGGACGAGTCTCCCGAGACACGTTTGAAACTAGGCCGGTGGCCCCTACGGATTCAGGGTCGGACAAACTTCCGCGAAATGGAGTTCTTTGGCCCTCGAGGATGCGGAACCGGTGGGACGACGCTCCTGTATGCCGCCGCGCTTGAACGCTTTTTCCCTGCGGATTTTCAACCGCGGGCAAATTTTCCGGATGCCGTCGACTCGACTCTGCCAGAACGATGGCCCATCAGCTACGACGATCTGCGGCCGTTTTATGAGCGGGCGGAAGTGTTGTTCCGTGTCAAGGGAACACCAGATCCCCTGGGTCGGAATGAACAATCGAGATTGCGTACGCCACCGCCATTAAGTCCGCGGGACCAGCACTTCCTCGACTCTTTCGGGCGACTGGGTCTGCATCCCTATCGCGTCCATGTTGGATACGAGTTCGTCGACGGTTGCACCGGATGCCCGGCAGGACTTTGTTTCCGAGGGTGCAAAAACGACGCAGGCAGTATCTGCCTGGTGCCTGCGTTGGAGAAACACGGCGCCGGTCTGCTGCCCGAATGCGAAGTCCTCAAAATTGAAGCCGGAGGATCGGATGTCAAAGGCATTCAGTGCCGATGGAAGGGACAGACGATCTCGATAAAGGCCAAAATAGTGGTCTTGGCTGCCGGCGCGTATATGACCCCGGTCCTGCTGTTGAATTCGAAATCCAAAGCGTGGCCCGAGGGCCTGGCCAACCGGTCCGGATTGGTCGGGCGCAATTTGATGTTCCATGCGGGAGATTTCATCGCATTGAAGCCACTGAAGCCGGTGTCCGGGGTCGGCCCCCAGAAAACTCTGGCAATCAATGATTTTTACCACTCCGAAGGGCAGAAGCTTGGAACCTTCCAGACGCTCGGTGCGGCCATCTCTGTAGGTCAGATCATGCAGTACATGCGCGATGTCGCTGAAAGGGATCCGGAGTGGTGGAAGAAACTGGCCAGCATCAGGCCGTACTGGTGGCGAAAACTGTCCAGCCCCGCAGTAAGACTGGTTGCCTTGTTCATGTACTACGTCTTGAATTTCAGGAACGCCGCCGTGTGGACGAACATCATCGAAGATCTGCCCTATTTCGACAACAGAATCATTGCCGATCCGCAGGCAAACAATGGGATGCGGTTCGAGTATCGCTATTCAGAGGAACTGAAAAACCGAGTCCTGTTATTCCGCAAACGGCTGGCTAAGGCTCTGAGTCCGCACAAAATGATAATCCTCTCGAGTGACTACAGCATCAATTACGCGCACGTGTGCGGGACATGCCGGTTTGGAGACGACCCTCAAACCAGCGTTCTGGATCGCAACAACCGAGCGCACGATCTGTCGAATCTGTACGTCGTTGATGCATCGTTCTTTCCCTCCAGCGGCGGAACCAATCCCAGTCTGACCATCGCCGCAAACGCCCTGCGCGTTGCCGGTTCCATTCACCAGCAGCTCGGCTAGCTCTCGAAGCTCATGGCCGCGTATTCTCGCGTGGCGGCACGATCGATGCAGGTCGTGCGGTCGGCGGTAGACGGCGGGCCATCAAGAAGTCAGTCATTGCCCTGGCTGCCATGGCCTGACCGGCATCGTTCCAATGGTCGTCGCCACCGTGGAAGTAGAGGGAATTTGCGTCGTTCGCACGGAAGGTATCGTAAAGGTTGACGAAGGGCACAGCCAGGCTCCTGGCCATGTCTTCGAGCGGCGCGGTCAGATTGCGGCCGTCGTAGTCGGGAAAACGCGCGCGATCGAATCGCCACTGATCGTAGCTCTCGGTCACATCGGCCGGGTGCGGAATGAAGAGAAACACCAGTGGGACACCATTGCGCTCCGCCACGTCGCGAATTCGCCGCAGCACCTCACGCATGAGCGCAAGCTGGTAAAGGGCAGATGCGCTCTTGGGTATCAGGCTGACGTCGGCGCTGTAGTAATCGAGGTGGGTATTGGTTACCACGTTGTCGCGCTCAACGACGAAGCTCTGGTATTCGCGCTCGGCTTCCGCCAGTAAAAATCCCAGGTTGGTTGCGTCTGCGTTTGTGACCGGTGGAGATGACCGGGAACGCACGATGCTCCGGAGGGTGCGCAGAAGAATCGATTCCTGCTGACTTATCTGGAGCCACATGCGCACTTTGGGGTCCAGAATCCATTCATTCGGCTGAAGCGTCCCACCTTCGCCGATCCGAAACATCTTGCTGCGCAGGAGATCTCCGTAGTCGTTGCCGGCGAAGATCGACACAATCACGAGATCGGGGCGTAACTTAGGTAACTCATCTTCCATTTTCAAACTGATCTGGTCAGGTCCGTAAGAACTTAGTCCGGCGTTCACGGCCTCAACCTCCCGCCCTATTTGTTGGGAGAGCAGCACGCCCAGCCGGGCCGTGAAAGTATTCTCCTGTGCGGTGTAGTAAGCATGGATGAACGAGTCGCCGTAGACGACGACACGTGCTGCGCTGCCGGCGGGGCGCAGTTCGTCCCCGCGGAAGCCTTCCGAGTTGATTCGATGAGTGATGGTTTCGCCGCCATTCCAGGGGGCGCGAGTCATTACACTTTTCCGGTTCGGAATGAACTTGAAGATCAACCGGTCATCAGGCTGAAAAATGGGGCGATGGCGCGCGCCGAGCACCATCTCACCGGCAACTTCGGCCAAGCCAAGCATGGCCAGGCTGGTGACACCCAGAATCAGAACCGGAGTCGCGATTTTCATCGGCAGCAGGCTGCAAAGCGCGATCGCACCACCAACGGCGGAAATCAGAATCTGAAGACGACCGAAGCCGGGCTCGTCTCCGTACAGGGGATGATCGGAAACAGCATAAACGATCATCACAGTGCCCAGCACAAGCAACAGGGCACGGACGATCCAAGCGGCAGATTTTGATATCGGTTGGGAATTCAATGTAGTCACTCAGGACGAGGCCCGGACCGCACGGGCGGGCTACGCGGTGCAATCTAGCATATCAGGCGAACATCCATTCGCACCCGGCAGCACAATGATGATGCAACCAAGGTGCAATCGTAACACCAGCGCAGGCAGCACGATCGTGCAACTCGTGCCGAATGAGGTTCTTACGTGGAACACAGAGCAAATTGGTATGCAAAATTCGCCCCCACCATCAAGCGGCGATCTGCGGCATAATCGAATCTGACTACCCATTAATAATTTTGGGTCTTCACGGAATCGAGTGGGTAAACTGAGGGGATAAACATGGCCGGAAGTCGCATGGATATTGGCTTTCAGGCATATCGGGAGAGCCTCGAAATTGGCATCATGTTTGGATGGCCAATTCAGCGAAGCGAAGGCGG
>JANLTJ010000079.1:0-2831 GCA_031362885.1 Betaproteobacteria bacterium | reverse complement strand
AGGAGGCGAAAGCCTCCCTGCGAGCGTGCGTGACTGCGCCAAAACGCCTGCCGGAGACGAAAAACCATCACCACGGCCAGCCGTCCCTCAAAAATCAGCGTTGCTCAGGGGTTCCCTAACTCGAGCGGCTCAATTGACACGACCGTTCAGGAACAGCAGCGAAAGCTCGACGCTATGCTGAAGGATAACCAGCGACGAGCAGAACAACTAGCTAAACAGAAACAGATTGACGATCAGCGCTATTCGGAGGAGCAGCGCCGCAAGGCCGCTATCGAGTCTGATGCAATAAGAAACGCCGCCGATTTGGAGCGCAAACGTCAGAATCTTTTGAGGGAACAGCAGGCATTCCGGGAGGAAATGCAGCGGAGAGAAAATAACCAAGAGCCCGCAAGAGGCACTGCGGAATGGTTCGATAAGCATTGTCAATGGATCGATGAACAAGTGTGTTCGAATAATGGGTCGTGCATCGGGTCGCCACGACAGGTGTGCAACTGAACGGGAGCGCTGGCCACTGACGGCGCGGGAACTTCGGCCTCGTGACAAGCAAAAATTGTTGGGCCGCACAATGATTGTGCGCAGCATCTGCGACGGTCCAGGCCAAACAGGGTGTGTATCTTTGACTGGTTGGAGTTCACATGGGTAAGGGGTTTGGGATCGCGGCGCTGATCTTCGCGATTATTGCCATTTTTGTTCCATTATTTGGAATTTTTATCTCGGCATTTGCGATCGTTCTCGCTGTCATTGCGGCACTTGCAAAAGACCGGGTGTTTGCCACCGCTGTGCCGCTTATCGCGGGTGTCAATACATTTTTCCTAAGCCCGACAGTCTGGCCGACGTTGTTGGCAGAAGCGACCCAAAACGGCATGACGTCACAGTCATTGACCGCAATCATTTGGTCGTTTCTCGCGGCTCCTTTCGTCGTAATGGCTCTCGATGGAGTGATGACGACAGAGCCAAAGGCGGTATCCGTCGGTGCCTCAATGAGACAAACACCACCTGCAGCGCTTTCGATGGCAACTGGCGATGCCGGCGAGGATACTTGGAGGTTGATTGCGGGCCTGAATGACAAAGCGCTGCTGGAAGAATTCATCACCCGCTTTCCGGATCATCCGCGCGCTTTAATGGCACGAGTTGCCGTGAGAAATATATCCGAGTATGGGGCTCGCCGAGAAAACCTACATTCGGAGAGCGCGGCCCCATCTAAAACTTCAAGCGCAAGCATCGGAATCCAGCAAACAGGATCGCCAACGTCGAAATGGCCCTTAGTTGTTGGAATTTTATTTCTCATGGGGGCTTCGCTGGCTCTGTTTGTCTATCAGAAGCAATTGGAAGAAGCGGCGAACCAGCGGGCAGAGCAAGCCGAAGTGCAAAGGCAGCGTGCAGTGCGAGAGGTTGAAGCGCAGAGGGAAGAAGACGCTCAGAGGCAGCGTGAAGCGCGAGAGGCTGCAGCGCAGAGGGAAGCTGAAACCTTAAGGCAGCGTGAAGCGCAAGTGGCTGAAGCGCAGAAGGAAGCCGAAGCACAAAGGCAGCGCGAAAGGCAGGACGCTGAGGCTCAGCGGCAAACTGAAAACCAAAGTGAAGGCGATGCTGAAGACGTTAATTTTGTAGGGATTGTAAAAAGCAAGATTGACTGCATAAACAACGTAACCTTTCTAAGGATGGAGCACGGAGACAATGCTATCTGGAGCCCCAAAGTTAGTGCAATACCACTGCCCAGCGTCGGAGAATATATCAGCGGCGTTGGAAAAACCTATTTCTGCGTAGAGTCCTTAACGCCTCTTACTCTTCATCCCGGAGGGCTGATTGACAACCGGATGCATATGGAATGATCTTTGAAATAGTAAGTTGGGTCAAAATTAAAAGTGCCACTTCGTTGGCGTCAAGCGAAGCGCAGACCCAACGTTACTTGCGGGTTGGTGTTGGGTCTGCACTTCGGCAACTGCCTCCGCTTGACCCAACCTTCGATCACTAATCGTCGCGCATCAGATGCAGCGCGAACGTGGGGCCGCAATCATCTGTGTAATGCGGATGCTTGGCTGGGTCCCCGCCGTACTTCTCGCGCACCGCGTGCGCGAGCGCGGGGATGACGCCGGTGAGAGAGCGGGACGCGCGCACGTGCGGCGACGGGCTCCGGGCGCAAAGCCACTCTACAAGAGCGGCCGAAATACACTCGCGATGACGTGAGTTGAGCCTGGGTAATTTCTTATTCGCGAGAACCAGCCCCGCCCCGATCCACCGCACCGGGATCGGGATCGCCCACGGACGTGCCGCGCGCGGTATCCGCGCCGCTGGAAGAAGGCGGCACAGCATCGGGCGGCACCCACGCTGGCGCAGCACTCGGGTCTGCCGGCGGCACTGCCGGTGTCGCTTGCCATGGCTCTGCTATTGGCGCATTCGCAGGCGCGGCGTATGCCGGAGACGCGCTCTGCGACGGCGGTGCGCCGCTCGACCCAGCGGGTGCCGCCTCACCACCCGGCGCCGCATCTCCACCCGGAACAACTCCGCCCGGAGGAACCGCCTGCAACTCCGGAACGGCAACGCCCGGCTCATCAACGGGTAGCGCCGGCGGCGTGTAATCCACCGTCAGCAGTTCGGGATCGGGCCCCTGCCCGTACTTCTGCAAAACCACGCGCGCCTTCTCGGCAACCGAATCCGCGATAGCCGCGTGCCCCTCGGCCGTCGGATGGAATGCGCCTGAATACGTGGACGCCAGCAACAGCTGAAACCACTGAAACGTTTCGAGCTTCATCACTTTTTGCAGGACCGACGCCGCGACGTGAAAATTCCCGGTCATGAACGCGTCGTTCGGCGTGCGGAACCAGCGCTTGCGC
>JANLTJ010000070.1:0-15165 GCA_031362885.1 Betaproteobacteria bacterium | reverse complement strand
CTCTTTTCTTAAGTGGGATAACCCAAGCCTATATTTGGAAGTCACGAACAAGGAGGAGGCATTTCAAATTGAAACGCTCCTGGCTCCACAAATTAGCCTACGCAAATCTGATGTTGGAGCAGAACTGCTCAATTTAGGCTCAAATTTCAAAGGTACTGCTTTAGGGGATTTGACAATTAGCCAAATCAACGTAATTGATACCGAATTCACAGAGGGCAGCAAAACCCGTGTAACACATTTGCGCACGGAACGAAGTGCAAAACTTAAGGATTTCTATTTTTCAAATACTCCAAATCCACATATCTGTGACATGTGCTTTATGGATACAGAAAAAAGATACCCTTGGGCTAACCATATTATTGAGTTACATCATTTGCTTCCATTGTGTTCTCCCGTTGAGGCTGTAGAAAAACCCTTTTTCATTGCAACCACGGTCCTCCGTTGGCGCTTGTGAGCGCTGTAGCAGAATTGGATTTGTCGTTGTTTGATTTCAGTCTGTCGCGGATTTCATTTCTCGGTCTTGTTTGCCACTGGGTTCTCCCGGTTTCTTGCCTTCCTCACGGCCAATGCCCGTAATGCGCGAGCTTTTCTATGTTGTGCACCAGGCAGTAGAGCTTCCACTGCGTATCCACCTTTTGTCTGCCGCGTAGCGTGAAGCGGTTCAGCCGCTTGTTGTGGCGGATGTTGCCGAACACCGGCTCCACCGTGGCAAAGCGTTCACCGTAACGTCTTCTGCCCTCTTCGCTGTCGATCTTGCTCTTCATTTTCTGGGTGTGCGATTCGGCCTTGTGCACGACCCCGGTGAAGAACACCACCTGGCGCACCGGCGTTCGATCCGGATGGCGCAGGCACCGGTCTCGTAATGGACAAGGTCCACAAACTCTCTTGGCCCCGGTGAACTTCACCGCTTCGCGGCCCTGTATCACGACCTGACTGCCGTTCTGGCAGAGAAACTCCCCCGACGGACAGATGCAGGTCTTGGATTCTTCGTCGTAGGCGAAGTCCTTCGGGCCGAATAGCCGGTCTTTCTTCTCCGGTGCGCTCTTGTCCCACAGCGGATCGGGCTTGACCTTGTGTTGGTCCTGATCTGCAAAGCGCGGATCGCGGCTTCTCATGGCGTTGTCGGCAATCAGCGCTTCGATATTGCGTTCGGCGAGTTGCTTCAAGTTCTCTTCGCTGTGATAGCCGGCATCGGCGGTGATGACCGAGCCGGGTTCAATCAGATCGCGCATGGCATCGATCACCGGAATCAGCAGTGCCTGCTCAGGCCCGCTGCCGTGGGCCTGCGCCTCGACGATGATCTGGCACTGGCTATCGACCGCCGCCACCCCGGTGTAGCCCTGGATCACGCCCTTGGATGTGGCCATCTTCGCGCTCTCGTTGTCGGTCAGGTTGCTCTTGATGATCTTGCCCGTCGTCCCGCGTCGGTCATCGGGGTTGTCCTTGAGCCACTGGCGCAGTTGGGCGGCGTCTTGTTTGAGCCGCGCGATGCGCTCGTTTTCCTTCTCCGCTAAGTTTGGCTCAAGGGCTTGGTCGTCGGCCTCGCGATGGCGCTCCAGCATTTTCTTGACCTCGGCTTCGATCTTGCCGGCCTGGCGCAGGAACTCGGCCCGGGTGCCGCTCTTGGCTTTGCTGGCGTTACTGGGCAGCTTCACCGAAGTCGATAGCAAACATCTCGCGCCCGATCAGCCCCTGGGCGTCACACAGAAACAGGACTTGGGTAAACAGGTTGGCGATCTCGTCCTTCAACTCGCGCACGAAGGTGGCAATGGTGGTGAAGTGCGGAATACTGTCCCCGGACAAGACCATGAAGGTGACGTTCTCCTGGCAGGCCTGTGCGATATCGCGGCTGCGGATCATGCCGCGGGAGTAGGCGAACAACACCACCTTGAGCAACACCGAGGGCGCATAGGCCGGGGCGCCGGATTCGGCGTTCTTAAACCGCTCGTCCAGAACCCGCAGATCGAGCTCGTGATCGATCAGGTGCGACAGGGCGTGTTCGAAGGTGCCGGGTAGCAACTGAACCGAAAGATCAATGGGCAGAAACTTCATGCCGGTGTCGATTCGCTTGTAGCGGGGCATCGTGCATTTCTTTCCACAAAATTTCGATGGCCGGATATTGCAGGAGGGTTTTTCTACAGCCACGTTATGCGGCTTCTATGCGCTGGGAGTAGACTGCGCTGAATGACGGTTCGCGAACTCATCTTCCTGATCGAAGCCGACGGGTGGTTTCAGGTCCGAATGAAAGGCAGTCATCGCCAATTTCATCACCCTACGAGGCCGGGGACCGTCACCGTATCGGGGAAGCCGAGCGTAGACATACCGCCTGGAACGCTGAATAGCGCACTAAAGCAAGCCGGTCTAAAGAAGCAGGAGTGATTTTTATGCGATATCTCGTAATCGTTGAAAAAGGCGCTACCTCCTACGGAGCCCATGTTCCGGACCTTCCTGGTTGCATCGCTGCCGGAGAAACGAAGGAAGAGGTGCTTTCGCTCATCCGGGAAGCCATTGAGTTCCACCTCGAAGATCTGAAGCAAGAGGGCCAGCCAATTCCTTCTCCCGCTTCCACGAGCGAACTGGTGGAAGTGGAGGCCGCATAACTTGCTGCTGCACCCGACGCGTGCCTGCGGCGCTCGCGGGTGAGCGCGACGTTGGGCGTCATCGAATAAACGTCTACGCAGATCCAGACAGGAGAGTAGATCATGGCGAATGTGATTTCTGAGGTCACCACCGAGGTCTTGCAAGCCTTCGCCGATGCATGGAATCGTCATGACGTCGATGCCCTCATGTCATTCATGACCGAGAATTGTGTGTTCGAAGCCTCGGCAGGACCCGACGTCTGTGGTTCGCGCTACGTGGGGTGTGAGGCCGTGCGAGCTGGCTTTGCGGAGGTCTGGTCAACTTTCCCCGATGCCCACTGGGGCAATGCCCGGCACTTTATCCAGGGGGAGCGAGGGGTCTCGGAGTGGACATTCACCGGAACACGAGCCGACGGTACTCGTGTGGAAACGCATGGTTGTGACGTGTTCACTTTTCGAGACGGCAAGATCGCCCTGAAGAACTCTTACCGCAAGAACCGCCCGCCCATAGCTGCTCGGAATCGTTGAGCCCTCCGCGTGTGTGAGCTATGACGCCCAACCATGCCTTGCACCGGACGCTTCACCAGCGGCGCTTGGCTTGCTGGTTTCGCTTCGGTGAAGTCATTCGTTATGCCTCATGATGCGCACCATTGGACAGCTATACGCTTCCGGCGTATAGTATGGAAATGTTTACCGTTGTCGAAACTCTTGTGTTTCAGAAGCAATGGCCTCTTTACTGGAGTGAAGAAGAACGAGGCGAATTCGCCCCATATATCGCCGAGTTTCCCAATTCCGGTGACGTAGTGCCCAAATCGGGTGGCATTCGAAAGGTCCGTTGGCGACGTCCAGGCACTGGGAAGTCCGGAGGGGTTCGCGTAATTTATTTCACGCGCATCGCCGAAGAAGAGGTTGTGCTTCTGCATATCTATGCGAAGTCCAAAACAGACAACATTACAGGCGCCAAGCTTAAGGAGATTCGCCGTGTCATTGAAAACTAAACCGCTCAAGGGAGCCAAACTGCGGGACTTTGAGGCCAAGCGCGACCTCGCTGCCGAGTTGCTTGAGTCCGTGAAACAAATGAAAGCGGGAAGGACCCAGGTTGTCCTGTCCCCCGCAATTGAAGCGCGAGAACGAACGGGTTTGTCGCAATCGCAGTTCGCCAGGCTGCTTGGTGTATCTGTTCGTACGCTTCAGGGCTGGGAGCAGGGCCGTAAGCAACCTAGCGGTGCGGCACGCACTTTGCTGGCAATTGCACAGACCAATCCCAAGGTATTGCTGGCGGTAGTCGGCAAGTAAGGAGTGGCCGACTGAGCGGCCTAACCCAGCCAATGGGGCGGACGCCACCGTTCTTCGCACTTCGGCGCCACTCATCGGCGCGTTACGCGTAAAGAATTGGAAGCCAACACAGAAAGGCGTAAGCGGGTTCGCCGCCGCCGCTAAACACTCTAAATCCGACAGGCTCCCAGCGCCGCATAGGCCGTGAAGGCACGCTTCACGTCTTGCGCAAGTCCGGCGTGCGTCACATGGCCGGCATGAACTTGCAGCCCTGTTGCAAGTCCGGCGTCCTGCATGGATTGATCCAAACCAAGATCGGCCAGCTTCAGCACATACGGATAGGTGGCCTGGGTCAGCGCGAGCGTGGCGGTGCGCGCCACGGCCGATGGCATGTTGGGCACGCAGTAATGCACCACACCTTCTTCGACAAAGACGGGACTGGAGTGCGAGGTCGGGCGCGAGGTTTCGGCGACGCCGCCCTGGTCGATGGCAATATCGACCAGCACCGAGCCGGGCCGCATGCGCGCGAGCAGCTTGCGGGAAATGAGTCTCGGCGCGAGTTTGCCGGGAATGAGCAAAGCACCGATCACCAGATCGGCATCGGCGACATGTTGCGCAATGGCGAGCGGTTCCGAATACGCGGTTTTTACCCGCCCGCCGTGTATTTGGTCGAGTTGATCGAGGCGCGCCAGATTGACATCGAGCACGGTCACGTCGGCACCGATGCCGGCGGCGATGTGCGCCGCATGGCTGCCGGATTCGCCGGCACCGATGATGACGATTTTTCCCGGCGGTACGCCGGCCACACCGCCGAGCAACACGCCTGAACCGCCATTGGCCATTTGCAATGCCCAGGCCCCGAACTGGATCGACAGCCGTCCTGCGATGCGCGACATCGGCGCCAGCAAGGGCAGGCGGCCTTGCGTGTCGGTCACGGTTTCATAGGCGATGCCGCTTACGCCGCTTGCGAGCAAGACGTCGAGCAATTCGGGTTCCGGGGCAAGGTGCAGGTAGGCAAACAGAATCTGCCCGCGGCGCGGGAGTTTGTACTCCGACGGTTGCAACTCCTTGACTTTCACCACCATGTCGGCGGCGTAGATGTCCTGCACCGTCTTCACGATGCGGGCGCCCGCCGCTTCGTAATCGGCGTCGGAAAATCCCACGCGCACACCGGCACCCGTTTCCACGCTGACCTGATGCCCGTGTTCACACAGTGCGTGCACGCCGGCCGGTGTCAGGCCGACCCGGTACTCGTGATTCTTGATTTCCTTCGGTACGCCGATCTGCACGCTCGATCCTCCTGCCGGTAAATGTAACCGGCGCGCGGCGCGCCCGCAATCACACCGTCCGGGAATCCGCGGACGGCGGCTGCCTGAACAGGTAGAACAGCCGCGTGCCGAACAATGTGGCGAGCAACAGCGCGAAAACGATGGGTTCAGTGAGGTCTTTTTTGACCAACCACCAGAAGTGCGCCACACCGAGAGTCGCCAGCACGTAGATCAGGCGGTGCAACCAAAGCCAACGCTTGGCGCCAAGCCGCTTCACCATGGCATTGGTGGAAGTTGCCGCCAGCGGGATCAGCAGCACAAAGGCGGCGAAGCCCAGCGTGATGAAGGGGCGCTTGTAGATGTCTTTCACGATCGCCATCCAGTCGAAGTACTGATCGAGCCAGAAGTAGGTGATGAAGTGCAGGCTGGCGTAGAAAAAAGCGAACAGCCCGGGCATGCGCCGCAGCCGCAGCAGCCAGTTCAGGCCTGTAAGCTTGCGCAATGGCGTCACGCCTAGCGTGATCAGGACAAACGCCAGAGTCCACCAGCCGGTCGAATGGGTAATGAACTCGATCGGATTGGCGCCGAGCCTTTCGTTAAACCCAAGCCACGCCAGGCGCGCGAGCGGCAACAGGCAGGCAAGGAATAAGGGCTGCCTTGATCCATTTGATCTGTTCCGGCTTGGGTTGCATGGCTTGGGAAAAATATTTTAACGCAGTTGCCATGCGGTAAACGCTTTCGCATTTCAAAAATTCTTTTTCAAATCGTATTTGGTCTTCTGAACTCGAACTAGGACCGTGCTCTGACCGAGACGGTTTTGTCATCGTAGGACTCGATGAATTTGATCACATCCTCAAGCACGGGTACACCTCGCGCCAGCGGCGGCGAAAACGCGCCGACCAGGCGACCATGACTGACATCGGGATAGATCTGGCTCTCCACAATTCGTCCGGCAGCCGTCAGTGCGGCGGCCAGACGCCGGCTGTTGCCGGGATCCACCGTCGTGTCCCCGGCGCCAGTGATCAACAGCGCTGGCGGCGCGTGCGCCGTCACATAGTCGATTGGCTGCGTCGTGCGTGGTGCCGGATCACCGAATATTTTTTTGAGTTTGCGGCTTTTCAGCGGCAGGAAATCGTAAGGTCCCGCCAATCCGATCAACCCGGCTACCGCGTCCGGGTCGCCCTGGGCCGCGCTCAGATAGTCCTTGTTCATTGCGAGCATGGCCGCGATATGAGCGCCGGCCGAGTGACCCATGACGAACAGCCGTTTCGGATTGCCTCCCAACCGCGCCGCGTTGCGTTGTGCCCACGTGAGCGCAAGCGCCGCGTCTTCGATGAAGGTCGGGAAAACGACTTCCGGATAGACGCGATAATCCGCGATAACGGTCATTACGCCGCGCGCTGCCAGCGACGCGCCCACGAACCGGTAATCGTCGCGCGATCCGCCCTCCCATGCGCCGCCATAGAAGAACACCACAACCGGGAGCGGTCGCCGTGCAGCGGTATCGGGCAGATAGACGTCCAGCATCTGGCGCGGCAAGGCACCGTATGCAATATCGGTCTGCCTGGAAAAACCCTTGCCCGGGGCCGCCGCATTGAGAACAACGAAAGGCGAACATCCCGCAAGAAGCATACAGGCGCTGGCGATGGCAACGAGAAAAGGTATCCGCAACGGCAATCTCTCTATACGCAAGGTTGGAAATCCCAGCTCGTCTATACGCGCACGCGTATCACGCAGATGCGTCAGACCAGAAAAATGGTCGCCAATCCGAGGAAAATGAAAAACCCCATGCTGTCCGTCGTGAACGTCAGCAGCACACTCGAGCCGATGGCCGGGTCACGCCCCATTTTGTGCATGGCCAGCGGAACAATCATGCCCACCATGGCGGCTACCAGCAAATTGAGCAGCATCGCACTGGTCATCACCAAACCGAGCGGCACGCTCTTGTAGAGTAAATAAGCGAACACGCCCGCGACGCCGCCCCACATGACGCCATTGAGCAGACTGATCGCCAGTTCCTTTCCGATCATGCGGCGAGCGCTGTCCGGGGTGACCTGTCCCAGTGCCAGAGCGCGGATGATCAGCGTCGTGGTCTGATTGCCGGAATTGCCGGCAATGCCGGCGACGATGGGCATCAAAGCCGCCAGCGCCACCAGTTTCTCGATGGTTCCTTCGAAAGCGCCGATCACCCGGGAGGCGAAAAAAGCGGTGCCGAGGTTGATCGCAATCCACAGCCAGCGATTCTTCGCGCTCTTCCATACCGAGGCGAATATGTCCTCTTCCTCGCGCAAGCCGACGTGACTGAGTTGCTCCGCTTCGTTGCGCTCCCGTATGAAGTCGACCACCACGTTCACCGTAACGCGCCCGACCAGCCGGTTGCCCTGGTCTACCACCGGGGCCGACACCAGGTCGTAGCGTTCGAAGGATTGCGCAGCCAGCTGCGCCTTGTCGTCCGGCGCCAGGGTGATGAACTCGGTGTTCATCACGGCGCCGACCAGCGCATCCGGGTCGGTGACGATCAGCTTGTTGATCGGCAGCACGCCCTTGAGGACGTCCTCGCGATCCACTACGAACACCTGGTCGGTGTGATCGGGCAGTTCATCCATGCGCCGCAGATAACGCAACACGACCTCGAGGGTGACGTCATCGCGCACTGAAACCATGTCAAAGTCCATCAATGCGCCCACCGCATCCTCGGGGTAGGACATGGCGGCGCGCAACTGTTCGCGCTCCTCGGCGGACATCGCATGCAGCACGTCATCCACCACATCCTGGGGCAGGTCGGGGACCAGATCGGCGAGTTCGTCGGTGTCGAGCTGCCCGGTGGCGGCGACCAGCTCATGCGCATCCATGTGCTCAATCAGGGTCTCGCGCACCGCGTCCGACACTTCGAGCAGAATTTCACCGTCCCGCTCGGCTTTGACGAGGTCCCAGATAATCAGGCGCTCGTCGAGCGGCAGCGCCTCGAGCATGTAAGCGACGTCGGCGGGATGGAGCTTGTCGAGCTTGTTTTGCAGCTCGGCGAGGTTTTGTTTGTGGACCAGCGACTCCACCAGCGCCTGGCGCGGCATCTCCTGCTGGTGAACCATGGCTTCCACGATCTGATGCTTATGCAGCAACACCCTCATTTGCTCGAGGGCCTCCTGCACGCTTTGAGTTCGTTTCCTGTTTCTCGGGGCTATGGCCATGATTCCCAATCGATCCGCTACCGATCCAGATATCGCCGAAGGATACTGCATCCTGACGATGGCGCGATAACGCGCCGACAAAAAACAAGCGGAGCTTGATTGCCAAGCTCCGCTTGCCGCGCGCGACCGGCCGCGCGCTGTCGGATACCTCCGGGTGCCTTACGGCCTGGCAGGTGTGCGGGTTGCCTCCCATGACACGAACTGCAGGCCGCTGTCGCGCTTGGCCCAGATGCTGTGGAAGCGGATTTCAACAGCCAGATCCTGGCCCTTGACGGTTACGTCGAAGTTGGCCAGTCCGGTGATGATCGCGACACAGCCGAAAGTGCGCACGGCCACGTCGCTGCGGCGCATGACGCGATACTTGACGTTGCCGGATTTCATGGAGTCGATGTAGGTCGCCTTGTTGTCCACCACCGAGGAGGAGTGTATGTAGACCAGATCGTCGCCGAAGAGCCTTTGCATTGCGCCGAAATCATCGCCCGTCTGCGCTGCATAGCGCGCATCTTCGGCGACCAGAGCCTCGTCGGCCGTAACCGGGCCGCCGCAATCGCCTGCCCAGGCGGGGTTCGACAGGACCAATACCGCCATCATGAGACCTGACCATATTCCAGAGCCTCGTTTCATGTTTCCTCCTTGTAGTTATGATTTTCTGACCGTCATCTTCACCGTCTATTGCGGCGTAAGCACCGCAAGCGGCTTCGTCTCGCAAACCACTTTCTTGCCTTTCAGGCTTGCCGGATAGATCGACAGCTTGCCCGCCTTCCAGTTAAAACCGTAGCGTTTCCTGGCTTCGGCTGCCTTTGCATCCGCGGCACCCTTGGTGGGGTCTTGGCTCTGCAGGTAATCGCAGGACGCGCCCGGGTCGTTGAGCGAGAGCTCATAGAAGAACGTCTGGCCGGGCCAGGCCGATTCGCCGGTTTCGCTGAATTTCCAGGTGGCGCCGTTGGCGTCGCGATAGGTTCCAGCGATGACCAGCCGGTTAAGCTGGGGACTCAGCTCGCCCGCGATCGGGACATACTCGGCCCATTTGCCTTTCATGAAGGTCAGCTCGGCGACGCGCAGCCGCTCCACCTTCCCCTGTGAATTCTTCGCCGCTTCGAAGCGCACGAACTTCACATCCGTACTCGCGGTCGGTTTGTCGTCCGCGCCAACCACCAGGCGATAGGCACCGGGCTTTCCGTCCGGCTCGAGATCGAGCACCGCTTCCAGCGTGGCTTTGTTGAAATCGGTCACCACGATCGGGTAGCCCCGGCCTTCGCGGCGGATGGCGATGACGACCGGTAGCGTCTTTCTGGCCGCGGCGTGTGGGCTTTTCAACGCCGAGAGCACACTCAGATAAGCCTCGTTGATCCACACACCTTCGATGTCCTTAAGAAACAATCGATCCTTGCGTACCGGAGGTGTTTTCGTCGGCGGTGTCTGGGCAAACGCGGAAAGGCTCAGGGTTGCGAGCAAAAGGATCGGAATGACGCGAAATGAGAACGGGCTTCTTGAGAGCATGGTTGGTTTCCTGAAAATCATGACTGGTGTTGTGCGCTGGCTGGCCGCTGCTTCCAGAATCCGGTCGCCTGCTCGAATGCGTGAGCGATCTGCAGCACGCCGAAATCATCCTGATAGCGTCCGACGATCTGCAAGCCGACCGGAAGACCGCCACTACTGAACCCACAGGGTACCGAAAGAGCGGGCGCGCCGGTCACGGTGATGTAGTAGCAGGAACGCATCCAGTCGATGTAGGTTTCTAACTCGGTATCGTTGATTCTGGTCACATAGGGGACAGTGACGTCGAAGGGCAGCACCTGTACCACCGGCGCAACCAGAAAATCGTAGTCTTGCATGAACTCGCGCATGCGATGAAACAACTGCGTGCGCTTGAATTCCGCGGCGCCAACCTGCGGGCCGGTCAACCGCGCGCCTTCTTCGATGTTCCAGACCACCGTGTCTTTCATCAATGCGCGTTTGGTTTTCAGAAGCTGGCCGAAGGCCAGTTCGAAACTCCAGGCGCGCAGGACGCTGAATATTTCATCCGCATCGCGCAAATCCGGAGTTGCGTCGGTAACGATGCAGCCCAGATCGGAAAAAGTCTCGCGCTGTGCTTGCATGACGCGGGCGACTTCGGGCTCCAAGGGCAGGCCGCCCAGATCGGCGCTCCAGGCGATGCGCGCGCCCTTGAAATCACGCTCCAGCGGGCGCGAGAACATTGATCCCGGCTCGGCCAGCGATATCGGCGCGCGCGGGTCTGGCCCGGCAACGGCAGACAACATCAGGGCCGCATCGCGCACGGTTCGCGCCATCGGGCCCGCCACTGCCAGGGGAAACCAGCCGGATACGCTCGGCCAGCCTGGCACCCGCCCGGCGGAAGGCCGCAGGCCGACCACGTTGCAGAAACTGGCAGGATTGCGCAGGCTGCCGCCCAGATCCGTGCCATCGGCGATAGGCAACATGCCGCAGGCCAGAGCGGCTGCCGCGCCGCCACTGCTGCCGCCGCAGGTCTTGCTCAGATCGTAGGGATTGCGCGTGGCACCGAATACGGTGTTGAAAGTCTGCGAGCCCGCGCCAAATTCCGGTGTATTGGTTTTGCCGATGGTGATGGCACCGGCCTTGCGCAGGCGCTCGACAATGATGGCATCGGTATCGGGCACGAAGTTCTTGTAGATCGGTGAGCCAAAGGTGGTGCGGATGCCCTTGGTAAGAGTCAGATCCTTGTGCGCAACCGGCAGCCCGGCCAGCGGGCCGGGATCTTCGCCGCGCCCGAACGCCGCATCCACCGCGCGCGCCGCCGCACGGGCCTGCTCGGGCAGAAAAGTCACTACCGCATTCACCGCCGGATTGACGCGCTCGATCTGCCCGATGTGCGCGTCCATGACTTCCAGAGCGGACAGATCGCGCGCGCGGATGCGGGATGCCAGCTCGTGGGCGGGCAGAAAACATATTCCTTCGAGCTTCATTGGGGCCATTTCGAAAAGGGGCACATGGTAGCGGAATCCGGTGGCGGAGATCGGAATTCTCGCCGCAGAATCGCAAACACCTGTAAGGGAAAGGCCATCAATGGCTCAAGCGCTTTCAAGACCATGTGCGCCAGGAATGCGAACAAAAGGCAAAGGCGAAAATTAAGGTCCGCACATCGGCCGGAATCCGCCCAGCCGGTAGCTTGTGAATCCGGAATTTTTCCTGACGTTATTCGGGTTTGATGCCTTTCGCTTAATGCGCGAGGCCGGATGGCTGCATCAGCGCATCACGCTCCCGCGCCCACGGTGCGGTCGCGTCAAACTGCACCCGGGCGCCTTCGACTTTGACGCCTGCCCGCGCCAACAATGCATCGTAATCGGGAAACCCCGAAGCCTCGAACTGGTCGCGAGTCACGTCGCTGAATACCGTGGTGCCGGTGGCCGCATCGAGACGGGCAATAATTTCCTGCGCATTCCAGCGCCGCTGTTCGGATGCACAACAGCGCGACAACCGCTCCAGTGCGGTGTCGAGCGAGTGCTGCCCGCCGGTCTGGCTGCGCAAGCGCAGGTCGGCGGCGAGCATGAGCGCGGCGCCGGCCCAGTACACCCGCAGATAGGTGCCGCCGATGCCATAGCGCTCGTTCGCCTGGGCCAGGCTCAAATTCGGTGCCGTGCGCGCACCGCGCCGAAAACCCGTGCGCATGCGCAGCCAGGCTTCCTCCGCACTGGTCGCCCCGCCTCGCGCCATCAATACGTTCTGCAGATAAGTGGGCAGGCCTTCGAACAGCCAGGCATCGCGCGACACGATGTATGGCAGAAACAGGTGCGACATTTCGTGGGCCAGGGTCCAGTCGCGATCAAACTCGCGCGCGGGGCGCGCGGCATTGACGAACAGGTGCACCGCGGGCCCACCGCCGCGCGACACGTAGGCCCAGGGAACCGGGCCACCTTTGCCCGGGGTTGGCGCGACCACCACTTGCAGCGCAGGCACCGGAAAGCGGCCGTAGAGCGTGGCGACATGCTGCGCGGTGTTGGCGATCCAGGTTTCAAATTGCGCTTGTTGTGCCGGAGCGGGAATATCGAGCAGCGCGACTTGCAGCACCGCGCCGGCGACCTGGATTTCTCGCCGGGCAAAGTTTCCGAACACCACCACGCCGGGCCAGTTGGCCGGAGTCGGCCCAACCTGATAGACCGGCTGTGCGTCGCTTGCCATCAAACGCGGCCATGGCGCGGACACCTCAATGCCCGGCGGCAGGTGGAAGCGCAGTTCCAGGCCGTCGTCGCTTCCCGGCGGACGCCACAACCATTCTCCAATCGAGGTCAGCATGTTGCCTCCGATCCGGCGCGTTTCCGGCCCGCCGGTTTGCGCGCGACTTTGCGCCGGTTGCAGCGTGACCCGATACTCCACACACACGCCGTCATCCACCGCGCCGAGAGACACTTTGTCACCGGTTGCCTCGAGTTGCCGGCCGCCGATGCGCATGGAGTCGAGATAGAACCGCGCGCCATCGGTCTGTGCGACCAGTTCCTTCGGCGCGTTTCCTGCGAAACAGCCACGCACGTCGATGCGCTCGAGGGAGTCGTGTACGGTCACGTCGAAGCGATGGGTCGGGCCTGCCTGGGCGGGCACGCAGCTCAGTATCAGCAGCGTGGTCGCGATCACGCGTGTGCCGGGGCGCGACAGAACAAGACCAAGCCGGTTCACCGGAATCGGCTCACTGCGCAGCCGCCTGGATGCCGATGCCGCGCGCCATCAGCGTTGCCGTCAGGGGAATAAGGGCGAACAGGAACAGTTGAATAACAATGGCGCGGCGAACCCGCAGCACCTGATAGTCCGCCACCACAACTGCGCCTCCGGATTTCACACTGCGCACCCAGGCCAGAAACTGCAGCGTCGGGGATATGGAAACCAGACCGACGGCGAGGAACAAGGCAAGCTTGATGTAGAAAACCGGATTGTGCAGATAAAACGCCGTTCCCTTGGCGAACCAGACCAGGCGAGCCACGCCGCTTGCCAGCGCCAGCACCACCAGGCCCAGGTACAGCAAGTCGAGACGCGCAAGCAAACGGATTCGGCTCCCGGTGATGCCCGGCACGCAGACCATGTGCTGGGCGACCAGTATCGCCGCGATCGATATCATCGCAAGATAGTGCAGATAGGCAATCAGCGCGCTGGCCATGGTCGACTAATTCGCAGGTAGCCCGCCCGCAACCGGTGCGCGCAATTCCATGATTGTCTCACGCAGGTGTTTCGCGTCGTCCAGGTTCGCAAACTCGATGCTGTCCGAACCGGTCGCGAGACCCAGTGCCCGGTAAGTCCGGGACAGGTCAGGGAAGCTGTTCGACGATACATGCTGGTCGTGGATCTCGCCAAAAACGCCGGTGCCGGTCAACTCGTCGAGCCGGGTGAACAGCTCGCGCGCACTCCAGGCGCGGTCGGTCGCATTACAGCATTCATTCAACGCCGCCAGCGCCGTGTCCAGGGACTGCCGGCCGGCCGTCAGTTCGCGCAACCGCACGTCGGCCATCAGCATGATGGCTGCGCCTTCCCAGTACACGCGCATGTAAGTGCCAAATCGATACATGCTCTGCGTTGCCTGCGCCAGCGACATTCCGGCCGCGCTTTCCCGTCCGCGCGAGAAACCCGCATGCAACTGCCGCCAGGCCTCGGCAGCCTTCATGCGGCCATCGCGGGCGCGCAGAACGCTCTGGTAGTAAGTTGCCAAGCCTTCGGACAGCCAGACATCTTCGGCGTTCACGAAGGGGAGCAGCAGATGCGAAAGCTCATGTACAGCGGTCCAGTCCTCGAAGAAATCGGCTATCGGCCGCTGCTGGTTGATGAAGAAATGCGCGGCCGGCGCGCCGCCGCGGATCACATAGGCCCACGGAGTTGGTTCGGGACCGCGTGCGCCAGGCACGACCAGAATCTGTGCCTGGGATTGCGGAAAACGTCCAAAAAGTTGGACCACCATGCGCGCCGAGTCCTCGATCCAGGCCTGAATCTGTTCGACGTCTGCTGCGGGTGTACCGTCGAGCACCGACAGGCGCAGCCTTGCGCCGCCCACGTTCAGATTCCTTTCACTGAAACGGCCAAACGCTACCGACGCCGGCCAGTCGTATGGGCTGTGCCCGATACGATACGCCACGCTTGCGTCGGTTCTCGTTACCGGCCGCCATGGTGCGGATACCGCCATGCCTTCTGGCAGAACAAAGGAAATCTCGATGTCTTCGTCCGCCGCCAGCGTCTCCGGCCGCCACAGCCAGATGCCGGCGGAAGTCAGCAGGTCTTTGCCGACGCGCTGAATCTTGCCGCCGGTGCGATCGTGCTGTTTGATCGGCCGGGATACATCGGCCTGATAGACCACGCATCCGTTTTCCGGCACCGATTTCAGGCTCACCGAGCCGGCGGGTTGGATGGATTTGCGGCTGCCCTCGACGCGTATGTCGATCAGCGCCAGCGTGGCATCCAGTGACTCGGCAAGCAGGCTCTCTGGCGCGGCCCCATCGAAACAGGCGCGCACGCTCAAAGTGGAAAGCCCTGGGTCGATGGCGACAGTGTACTTGTGCAGACGCTCGGCTGACGCCGTGCCGGTTGCGAGCAGCAAGGCGACGCCAGCCAGCCACTCAAACTGGTGCAACCATGATTCCACCCGCGTTTGCCGCATAAGCACAATCCTCACAACACCATGTTAACGCGCTATCTCGTTGCCCTGACCGATACCCGGCCGGGGCCTCACGCGGCGATCTTGGCGTCGGGATCGTAGGCCAGGTTGGGGGCGAGCCAGCGCTCCACTTCCGACAGGCTCAAACCTTTGCGCCGGGCATAGTCCTCGACCTGATCGAGATCGATTTTTGCCACCGCGAAGTATTGCGATTCGGGGTGGGAGAAGTAAAAGCCGCTGACCGCCGC
>JANLTJ010000009.1:0-19065 GCA_031362885.1 Betaproteobacteria bacterium | reverse complement strand
GACTACGGCGGCGGTTCTGCGAGCGGGCGTCCGATCCGCGCCGTGCAGGTGGGCGGGCCTCTGGGCGCTTACATGCCGGAATCGCAATTCGACACGCCGCTCGACTATGAAGCCTTCGCCGCCATCGGCGCGATGGTCGGTCACGGGGGCATCGTCGCCTTCGACGACCGTGCTGACATGGCCGGCATGGCGCGCTATGCCATGGAATTCTGCGCCATCGAATCCTGCGGCAAGTGCACGCCCTGCCGCATCGGCTCCACGCGCGGTGTGGAAGTCATTGACCGCATCGTGGCCGGTACCGAACGCGACAAGAATCTCGCATTGCTTGAAGATTTATGCGACACCATGTTGAACGGCTCGCTGTGCGCGCTGGGCGGCTTGACGCCTTACCCGGTGCAAAGCGCTCTGAAGTATTTTCCCGAAGATTTCGGTAGTGCCAGCAAACGAAAAGTTGCCTGAACTCAAGCTGCGAAGGAGAACGATCATGTCCATGCAAACCAATACTTCCCTGCAAAACCCGGTTGACTACGGCACGCCCAGGCGCGTTTCGGAAAAACTCATCACGCTGGAAATCGACGGCGTTGAGGTCAGCGTGCCCGAGGGCACTTCGGTCATGAGCGCGGCGGTGGACGCTGGCATCAAAGTGCCAAAGCTTTGCGCGACCGACAGCCTGGAAGCATTCGGCTCCTGCCGCCTGTGCCTGGTCGAGATCGAAGGCCGCAAAGGCTATCCGGCATCGTGCACCACCACGGTGACACCGGGCATGAAAGTGCGCACGCAAACGCCGAAGCTCGCCGATTTGCGCCGCGGCGTGATGGAGTTGTACATCTCCGACCATCCGCTCGATTGCCTGACCTGTCCCGCGAATGGCAATTGCGAACTGCAGGACATGGCCGGCGTGGTGGGTCTGCGAGAAGTGCGCTATGGCTACGAGGGCGAGAATCATCTGAAAGCGGAGAAGGACACATCCAATCCTTATTTCACCTTCGATCCGAGCAAGTGCATCGTATGCTCGCGCTGCGTGCGCGCCTGCGAGGAAGTGCAGGGCACTTTCGCGCTGACCATCGACGGACGCGGCTTCGCCTCCATGGTCTCGCCGAGCGAGAACCAGCCGTTCATGGAATCCGAATGCGTGTCCTGCGGCGCCTGCGTGCAGGCGTGCCCGACGGCAACGCTGATGGAAAAAACCGTCATCGACCAAGGCCAGGCCGACCACAGCGTGGTGACCACTTGCGCTTACTGCGGCGTGGGCTGCTCCTTCCGCGCGGAAATGAAAGGCGCGGAAGTGGTGCGCATGATTCCGAACAAGGATGGCAAGGCCAATCGAGGACATTCCTGCGTGAAAGGGCGTTTTGCGTTTGGCTACGCCACGCATCCGGATCGCATCAAGGCGCCGATGATCCGCGCGAAAATCAGCGATCCCTGGCGCGAAGTTTCCTGGGATGAGGCGATCAGTCATGCCGCATCCGAATTCAAACGCATCCAGGCCAAGTACGGCCGCGGCTCGGTCGGCGGCATCACCTCATCGCGTTGTACAAACGAGGAAACCTACCTGGTGCAAAAACTGGTGCGTGCGGCCTTTGGCAACAACAATGTGGATACCTGCGCGCGTGTGTGCCACTCGCCAACCGGCTACGGTCTCAAGACCACGCTGGGCGAATCCGCCGGCACCCAGGACTTCGACTCGGTGATGAAGGCCGACGTGATGATGGTGATCGGCGCCAATCCGACCGATGGCCATCCGGTGTTCGCCTCGCGCATGAAGCGCCGCCTGCGTGAAGGCGCGAAACTCATCATCGTCGATCCGCGCACGATCGACATGGTACGCACCCCGCACATTGAGGCTTCGTTTCACTTGCAACTGCGCCCGGGCACCAATGTCGCGCTCATCAATTCGCTCGCGCATGTGATCGTGACCGAGGGTTTGGTGAAAGACGATTTTGTCGCCACGCGTTGCGACGTGCAGGAATTCGCGAAGTGGAAGGCCTTCATCGCTGAAGCGCGAAATTCACCTGAGGAAATGGAAAAATTAACCGGTGTGTCGGCGCAGCAGGTACGCGGTGCCGCGCGCCTGTATGCCAACTGCGGCAATGGCGCGATTTTTTATGGACTGGGTGTCACCGAGCACAGCCAGGGTTCGACCATGGTCATGGGCATCGCCAACCTGGCGATGGCCACTGGCAACATCGGACGCGAAGGCGTGGGCGTGAATCCGCTGCGCGGGCAGAACAATGTGCAAGGCTCCTGCGACATGGGATCCTTTCCGCACGAGCTGCCGGGTTATCGCCATGTTTCCGACGACAAGGCACGCGGCCAGTTCGAGAAGAAATGGGGCGTGAAACTGGACAATGAACCGGGCTTGCGTATTCCCAACATGTTCGATGCGTCCATCGACGGCAGTTTTCGCGGCCTGTACATCCAGGGCGAGGATATCGCGCAATCAGACCCCGATACCCAGCACGTCACGCACGCGCTGGAGTCGCTGGAATGCGTGGTGGTGCAGGATATTTTCCTCAACGAAACGGCCAAATTCGCGCATGTGTTCCTGCCCGGGTCATCTTTCCTGGAGAAGAACGGCACCTTCACCAACGCCGAGCGACGCATCTCGCGCGTGCGCAAGGTCATGCCTGCATTGGCCGGAAAAGAAGACTGGGAAGTCACGGTGGCGCTGTCCAAAGCCTTGGGCTATCCGATGCATTACAAGCACCCGTCCGAAATCATGGACGAGATCGCGGAACTGACGCCCACCTTCACCGGCGTGAGCTACGAGCGCATTGACGAACTGGAGAGCATCCAGTGGCCGTGCAACGACAAGGCGCCCGAGGGCACACCGGTCATGCATATCGATGAATTCGTGCGCGGCAAGGGCCGTTTCATGATTACCGAGTATGTGCCCACCGAGGAGCGTACCACCGGCAAGTACCCGCTGATCCTCACCACCGGGCGCATCCTGTCGCAGTACAACGTTGGCGCGCAGACCCGGCGCACACACAACAATGCCTGGCATAGCGAAGACCGCCTGGAGATTCATCCGCACGACGCCGAGTTTCGCGGCGTCAACGACGGCGACTGGGTAGGCATTACCAGCCGCGCGGGCGAAACCGTGTTGCGCGCAACACTCACCGAGCGCATGCAACCCGGCGTGGTTTACACCACGTTCCACTTTCCAGAGTCGGGCGCGAACGTGATCACCACCGACAACTCCGACTGGGCGACCAACTGCCCCGAGTACAAAGTCACCGCCGTGCAGGTCACGCGCGTTACCCAGCCCTCCACCTGGCAGAAGCAGTTCCGCGAATTCACCGACACCCAGCTCGACCTGCTGCCGCAGCGCGAGACGAGCGGAGCGTGAGCGCGTGACCCGCCGCGAGTTTGACGTGGCGGCTGGTGCGATCCAATCCGTACCGGCGTTGCGGGTCGACGAACAATCGACCCGCACCGTCATCGAGCAGATCGCCGAAGAGGCGCCCATTGCGCTCATCTACAATGGCGTGTCCCATGTCGTGGTCATGGCATCCCCGGCAGATCTGGAAGACCTCGTGCTTGGATTCAGTCTGAGCGAGGGCATCATCACCGGCGTTGCGGAATTAGGCGGCATTGAAATCGTGCCGGAGCAGACCGGCTATTCCGTTTATATGAGTATTCCACCCGAGCGCGTGGCACTCATTGAACAGCGCCGCCGCAACATGAGCGCGCGCACAGGCTGCGGCGTCTGCGGTGCCGAGACCATCGAACAGGCGATGCGCGATGTTCCCACGGTCGCGGCGCGCGGGCGGGTAACGCAGCAGGCCATTGCGAGCGCCATGAAACAACTGCCTACGCTGCAAACCCTGAATGCGCAGACCGGCGCTACTCATGCGGCGGCCTGGGCGAATCTCGCGGGAGAGGTTCAACAGGTACGCGAAGACGTCGGCCGCCATAACGCACTCGACAAACTGATTGGCGTACTGGCCTCGGGAAACATGGACACTGCGCGGGGATTCGCCCTCATCACCAGCCGCGCCAGTTACGAAATGGTGCAGAAAGCGGCGATGGCCGGCATCGGACTGCTCGCCGCGGTGTCCGCGCCCACCGCGCTCGCCGTTCGCGTTGCGCGCGCAGCCAACGTTACTCTTGCTGGTTTCGTACGCGGTGAGCGCTGCATGGTCTACGCCGATGATGCACACCGATTGACCACGAGCGACGACTGGAAATCATGAATATCGAACGGCTGGTTCGCATGGCGAACGACATTGGCAACTTCTTCAAGGCGGAGCCGGATCACGCGGTGGCCGTGGACAGCGTGGCCTCGCATCTCAAGCGCTTCTGGGATCCGCTCATGCGCAAGGAAATCGTGGCTTATGTCGATGGCGGCGGCAACGATTTGATGGATCTGGTGAGAGAAGCGGTGCTGAAGCTGCGTTAGTCTCCGCCAATGCGCGCCCGTCGAAATACGGTACTTGGAATTGTCATTTTCCATCTGGCGCTGATAGTCTTTGTGGCCTCGCTTCCAGATTTAATCAGTGAGTTCGTCGCGGCTTCGGTCTATTTACCACTATGGCCGCTAAGTGCGTTGGGGATGCCGGTCTTTGGTGCCGCGGAGTCTTGGGGCTGGGCGACACCATCCGTGTTTGGTTGGATGCTGCTGTTAATTTTCTGGTCCACGTCATGGGTTCTCGTCGTTTTTGCGGCCGTGAAGGTCACGCGCTATATAAATCCAAAGATGGAGGTCAACCGCGCCCCCTTCGACCGTTGAATGCTGCGCGATAAAGCCGCACGGCGCCGATTAGCTCTGCATCGAGGCCGCAGAAAATTATTTTCGCGCAACGATATTTATCCGTTTGGAGTTCCAAGCGGTGAGGCGAAGGAGTTCTGATGATTACTGGACTTTAAATTTCTGCACAATGTGTTCATTGGGGAGGCGCATGTTCGGCTTCCGACTCATTTTTCTTCTCGTTCCGACGGCTCAAACCCGTAATGCGCCGGCTTCCAGATGTTGCGCACCAGGCAGCAGATCTTCCACTGCGTGTCCATTGTCTCTCGCCCGCGTAGGGTAAAGCGATTAAGCCGCTTGTCGTGCCGGATGTTTCCAAACACCCGCTCCACCATGGTAAAGCGCTGCCCGTAACGTTGATTGCCTTCCTCGCTGTCGGATCGTCGTTTCATTCTTGGGGTGTGCGATTCGGCTGTGTGCGAGACTCCGGCAAAGAACACCACCTGGCATAACGGGATTCGCCCCGGGTGGCGCAGGCAGTGGTTCTCCCGCCATTTGGTTTCAGCGCGGCCCGGCCTGGCAGCGCATGGCGGAGATGCGCATGGTTCCCAAGATTCGTCATCGTTATGAAAAGTAGATTAAGTTTTACCACGCAGGCACGAAGATAACGCAAGGAAAATCGAAGCCAGGCGATTCAGGCAGGATCAATAGCCTTCTGCGTGGCCCGCACTGATACAACCCAGGCGCCAAGCCGCGCCTGACGGTTTCGCCAGCAGGCGGGCGCGTCCGGCACTCGCGCAGAAGAATCCTGAGCCCTCTGAGAGTCGAACCAGCGCGGACGGTTTTCTCTCGTGATAAGCGGGACTTGATTTTCCTGCACAGAGGACGCGAAATGCGGTGTGCTAGAGTCCGTGCGCCTCACCCGATTTGAAATGATGCGTCCATGAGCCTGGGAATTCTCGAACTGGTACTCCTGTTGCTGGCCGCGGCTGTCGTCGTCGTGGTGATATTCAGGCTGCTGGAACTGCCCGCGCTCCTGGGCTATCTTCTGGTCGGTGTTTTGATCGGGCCGCACGCGATCGGTCTGATTGCGGATAACGAAGACACCCGCTACCTCGCTGAATTCGGCATCGTTTTCCTGATGTTCAGCATCGGCCTGGAATTCAGCCTGGCCAAGCTCAAGACCATGCGCCGGGAAGTGTTTGGTCTGGGGACGGCGCAGGTCGGCGCGACATTGCTGGTTTGCATCGCACTCGCCGTTTTGGCCGGACAAGACTGGCGCACCGGACTGGTGCTGGGTGGCGTGTTTGCCATGTCCTCGACCGCCATCCTCGCAAAAATGCTGGCTGACCGCCTCGAACTCAATAGCGCACACGGGCGGCGCATCATCGGTATCTTGTTGTTTCAGGACCTTGCGGTGGTGCCGCTGCTGATCTTGTATCCCGCCCTCGTCCAGGGTGGCGACGCGGTGGCGCGGGACCTGTTGATTGCACTGGGCAAAGCCGCAGTCGTGTTGCTGCTGCTGTTAACTGTCGGCCAGCCGCTGATGCGCAACTGGTTCACGCTTGTCGCCCGGCAGAAGTCGTCCGAGCTGTTCGCGTTAAACGTCCTGTTGATTACGCTTGGATTGGCCTGGCTCACCGGACTAGCGGGATTGTCGCTGGCCCTGGGCGCTTTTATTGCCGGCATGCTGATTTCCGAAACGCAGTATCGCTATCAGGTCGAAGAGGACATCAAGCCGTTTCGCGATGTTCTGCTTGGTTTGTTCTTCGTCACCGTGGGCATGCGGCTGGACTGGCACGTTCTGGTACAGGACTGGCAATGGATCGGATTGCTGCTCTTGGCGGTGACTGGCGGCAAGATCGTTCTTATCTTCGGCCTGGGCCGAATATTGGGCGCCGCGCCCGGTGTGGCCTTGCGCGTCGGGCTGGCATTGTCCGGCGCCGGCGAATTCGGACTGGTGCTGGTGGCGCAGGTGGCGCAACTGCAACTGCTCCCGGTGCCGATGCTGCAAGTGACCTTGGCCGTGCTGGTGTTGTCGATGCTCATTTCGCCTCTCATCATCGAGCGCAGCGAGTCCCTGGTGCGGCGTTTGAGCGGCGCCGAGTGGACCAATCGCGCGATGGCGCTGCACGACATCGCCGTTCAGACCATGTCCAGGGACAGGCATGTGATTATCTGCGGCTACGGACGCAGCGGCCAGAATCTGGCGCGCTTCCTGGAGAAGGAAAATGTTTCCCTGATTTCGCTTGACCTCGATCCCCAGCGGGTAAGGGAAGCGGCGGCCGCAGGCGAAAGCGTGGTTTTCGGTGATGCCGGGCGGCGCGAAGTTCTGATCGCGGCCGGCCTGCTGCGCGCGAAGGTCATGGTCGTGTCGTATGCGGATACCCATTCCGCCCTCAGGATTCTCGCCCTGGTACGCGAACTGCGACCGGGGTTGCCGGTCATCGTGCGCACCGTTGACGACAGTGACATCGACCGCCTCAAGCAGGCCGGCGCGGCGGAAGTGGTGCCGGAAATCCTCGAAGGCAGCCTGATGCTCGGCACGCAGGCGTTGATGATGCTCGGCGTGCCGCTCAACCGCGTGCTGCGAAGAATTCGCGACACTCGCGAAGAGCGCTATGGTCTGTTCCGGGGCTTTTACCGGGGGGTGACAGACGATATCGACGAACTCGGCGACAAATCGCAGCCGCGATTGCATTCGGTCGTGCTGCCACTCGGCTCGCGCGCGGCAGGCAAGACTCTGACGGAGATTAATTTGCCGCGCCTGAATGTCGAAGTCATGGCCATACGCCGGCGCAACATCCGCAGCTCCGCTCCGGATCCTGCAACACAACTCGCTGTGGGCGACGTCATCGTGTTGCGCGGCCAGGCGGATGACCTGGAGGTCGCGGATGTTTTTCTGATGCAGGGTTGAGCGCGCCGGAATGCGCACGCGCCTGCGCGCCATCTGGCCGCACCTGTTGCGGTGTTCGTCTGGAGCGGATGGCGTCGGGGCCATCGCCGCAGTTCTTCCTTAATTCAGCCCGCGTTCCTGCCTGCGTTCACCCGCTTCGCCAGTGGGCCTTCGGCAGCCATTGTCCGGATGAATGTCACTTCAGACCCACATGCGAGTTCATCGAATGAAAAATATTCTGGCTATCCGGTTTTCTTTCTGGTTCCGGATTCCATTGAGAGATCACCTGGGCACGGTATGAAGTTGCTGCCGCAGCAGGTTTATGCCAGTTCCGTTGAGCGTCTTGCCAGTACCGTCTCGCCCACCCCCAATACGGCAACCAGCGACAGCGCTTGGAATGCACCGATCCCGATGAATACCCACGCCGGATGGTGCGCATCCATCATCAGGCCGAACATCAAAGGCGCGCTGGAGAGTCCGATGTCGAGTCCGGAATAGACCACGCCGTACACGCGACCAGTCGCGTTCTTCGGCGCGGCCGCGCGCACCAGCAGATCGCGCGAAGGGCCGGCCACACCTGAGAAGAATCCGATCAGACCCAACAGCACAATCACCAGAGCTGCCGGCGGCACCGCGCTTGCAACCAGCAGCGCGACCGCCCCGGCGCTGGCAAAGGAAACCGCGATGACTTTGTCGTGCTGGCGGAATCGGGCGGCGAGAAATCCTCCGGCCACGATGCCGCCCGCGCTGGCCAGCATATACGCGGCAATGCACGCCGTCGCGTAGGTGAGTGGAATTTCATAGAGATCGCGCAAAGCGGTGGCGGCGAAACTTTGGATGCCGCCGAAGGAAATCGAGGAAATGAAAAAGAAGGCGAAGCACATCCACACCGCCGGTACTTTCATGAAATCCAGTATCGCACTCGCGGTTTCTTTTTTCCGCGCCGATGCCGCGAGTGCGTCACCGACTTCGCGCGGATCGAGCAGATGGCGCAGGGCGATCAATACGCCCAGCACGCCAAACGCCAGCAGCGCCGCGCACAGCAGCGCGATGCGCCAGCTTGAGATGCTCGCGATACCGGCCAAGAACAGCGGAGCCACTGCCCAGCCCAGCGTCCCGGCCAGGCCGTGCACGCTGAAGGCGTGGCCCATGCGCGGCACGCTTACGCGCCGGTTCAGCAGCGTGAAATCCGCGGGATGAAACACGCAGTTTCCAAGACCCGCCACGCCAGCGAACACCAATAGCATCGCGTAGCTCTGGCTGGCCGCCAGTCCCAGCGCCGAAATACCGAGCAGCGCGATGCCACCAAACAAGACGCGAAGCGCGCCAAAGCGGTCCACGACGAAACCGGCAAGCGCCTGGCCGATGCCGGAGACGATGAAAAACACGCTCATCAGCAAACCTAGTTCGGCATAGCTGACCGCGAAGGCATCTTTCAGCCACGGGAACAAAGGGGCCAGCGCAAGATGAAAAAAATGCGATGTGCCATGGGCCAGACCAACCAGGCCGATGACCTGAGCATCGCGGCGGAAAGAATTGGCGGTAGTGGCAATCATGGGGCTCGGCTACGAGAACAAGACTGCACCTTAGAGCAAGCTGCCGTGCGAAGCAAGGCGCGGCGGCGATGTATGGCGGCCATCGGATTGCCTTGAATGCGCCGGCGCAAAGGGCGCGGGCCGAACAGCAGTGCGACTTGCCCTCTGACGCGGATTTTCCGGAAGACGAAATACCGGTGCGGGTGCGTCTAACCGGGGAAGTTTCCCGCGCACGAACTCTAAGCGCGTGCGGCGCAGAGGCTTCGCGTGGGCGTTATTGCCATTGGATAATGGCAATGGATCAGTGCCAGTCGATCAGATCGAGCATCGCAACAATTGATTGATTTTAGCAATCATGCGCGCTTCAGTTCTCCCTTGATGGTGCCGCCTCTTTGGATGGTGAGCGTGTCGTAACGAAGTTTTCCATCCACCACTGCGCGTCCGCCAATCACCAGATCCCTGCAATCGATCGCTCCCGCCAGACTTCCTTCCACACTGACACTGTCGGCTTTTACGCTGCCGTCCACTACGCCGGAAGCGCGAACCAACAGCGCTTTTACAATCAGATTGCCGTGTATCGTGCCGTCCACGGTCAACGAACCATCTGATTTCATGTCGCCGGTGAATTCGAATCCTTCGGTGATGTGAGACCCACTCAGGGGCGATGGCGTTGAACTCTCGCCGACAATTGAAGGTTTCATGGTTAAGGGTACCGGTTGATTGACTGAGACAGATCGCGCAGGCGCGCCCGCGATCTCCAAAACCTTGCCGCGCTCCGGCGCATCGTCGGTACGTCTGGCTTCTTCCTTCCTGGCGAAAATATTCATGCTCTTTGAATCGAGCATCAGGCGGCCCTGGATAGACCATCCGCCTTGGATGAACCATCCGCCTTAAATGAACCATCGGCCTTTGGGACACTGTCCAGTTTGCTGACCGCAGTTGTTTTGCTCAGGGATCCTTGCAAGTCTCCGCCCTTTTCAATTTCAATTTCCGCGTATTGAACCGTGCCGCTAACTTTGCCGGTGGCCCGGACAAAAAGGGCTTTATTTGATGTAATGCTTTCGTGGACTTCACCGCGAACATCAATCAAATCGGCGGTGACCTTGCCTCTGAGGACACCGGTAGTGCCCACCAGAATTTCCCGCGCGGTCAAATCTCCGTCGATCCTTCCGGAAATGGAAGCGCTGTTGGGCACCACGAAGCTGCCGCTCAGTGTCACCCCTTCACCAACGACCAGACAACCATTCTGCTTTTCTTCAGCCATGCCAAGCTCCTTTTGAAAGGCTGCAATCGCGGCAGGCGCAACGGCAGCAAACGTGATGATTAGAGAAACGACACCAGTTTGGCCGCTTGCAGAACCAGACCGTGCCGCGAACAAGAGCAGAAATCTGCCGCATATCGGCTTTTTGGCCGCAACCGCTGAAGGCTGCGGAGCAGGCCATGGTGATGCCATCGTTGACGCGTACACTGCGGAGTTCATGACCCGATCCGGGTCAGCCGGCGGGCTTGTCAGTCAACTTATTCATTGGTTTCGTCCGGTAGCGGTCCAGGCGTACATGTCTGCATGGCGGCTTCCCTTGACTGCGGCTGCGGAATGAGCGTACTGTTTTCGCGGAATTTCGACAAGCGGGCACCGACCCGCGACAAAGGAGGAGCATGACCACCGGCATATTGACCCCGAAGCAGGCCGCATTCCGAGACGATTACCGGCGCAACATCGCCCCCTGGTATAACGGATGGGGCCATCTGCTGTCGATCTTCGTTCCGGGCGTCGCGGTCATCTGGTCCTGCCTCGCGAACATCAAGCAGCCGACGATCTGGGAGCTGCTGTTCGTGATTCCGGTGCTGGTGTTCTACAACTGGAACGAATGGTGGCTGCACAAGAATGCGATGCACCGCCCGATCAAGGCGCTGGGCGGCATCCTGATGCCGGTCTACCATCGCCATACCCACCAGCATCATCAATACTTCACCGCGCAGGTGATGACTTACGACACCAACCGTGAATGGCGCATTGTGCTGTTTCCGCCTTACGCGTTGATTGTCTTCATGCTGATGACACTGCCTGCGGCGCTGATGCTGGGCTGGCTGTGGTCGGCGAACGCGGCCTACATGCTCATGATGCTCACGCCGATCTATTACCTGAACTACGAGACTTTCCATCTGTGCTGTCATGTGCACGACAACTGGTTCGTGCGGAACATGCCCCTGGTCAATACGATCCGCCGTCATCATGCCGCGCATCACAGCCAGCCGATCATGATGGAGCGCAATATGAACCTGACGTACCCGATTGCCGACTGGTATATGGGCACCAGCGATCTCGATCGCGGACTTCTCGGCCATTTGTTCAACGGCTACAGCACGCGCCATGTCAAGAAAGAATACGCCAATGATCAGGGTGCCGAGCTTGACGCCCGCTTGAGCACGTCGTGAACAGTCCCAGACAATAAGCACCCTCAAGGGGAGGGAGATGGGCGCCTGCGGGCGCCCATTTATTTTTGTGCCCGGGACCCGGACTGTTTTTGTGTCCGGGACGCGGAATCCATCGATAATGCCGGCATTCGGAAACACGAGCATGGACTTGCAGGAATTCACCTTGACCACGTCGCTCAATGTGCCCCCGGCGGGATTGAACCCCGCGCTCGAGGCGTTGTGGTATTTGCGCAAGGGCGACTGGAGCCGGGCGCATGCGATCGTGCAGGAGCACGAAGAGGACAGAACTTGTGCGATCGTGCACGCGCATCTGCATCGCGTCGAAGGCGATCTGGCCAACGCCGGCTATTGGTATCGGCGCGCAGGGCAAAAAACGGCGGATGCCGCGATTGAAGAAGAATGGAAGTCACTCGCAACGCGCTTTCTCGAGAACAACTCATGAAAAAATCAGACATTCGTATCGAACCCGCCAGCAAGCCGGTACCTGCAGCGCTGCCCGACCCGCTTGGTTTCGGGCGGCATTTCACCTCGCGCATGTACACCCGGCATTACACCGCGGGGCGCGGCTGGCATGATGCGGTGATCGGGCCGTACCGGCCGCTTGAACTTGATCCGGCCGCCCAGGTTTTTCATTCCGGGCAAATGATTTTCGAGGGCACCAAGGCGTATGCACGGCCCGACGGAAATCTCAATTTGTTTCGAGTGCGGGACAATGCCGCGCGCTTCAACCGCTCCGCGGTGCGGCTGGGCATGCCCGAAGTCGATATCGACGAGCATGTTCAGGCCATATCCGAACTGGTCCGGCTCGAACACGCCTGGGTACCGAAGCAGGAGGGCGCGGCGCTTTATGTCCGTCCGACCATGATCGCGGTCGAGAATACCCTGGAAGTTCGCGCAAGCCGCAGCTTCTTGCACTACATCATCCTGAGTCCGGTCGCGCCGTACTTTGCCGGTGGCTTCAAACCGGTCTCCATGCTCGTATCCGAAGATTATGTGCGCACCGTGCGCGGCGGCACCGGCGAGGCAAAAACGCCGGGCAATTACGCCGGCAGCCTTGCCGGCACCGAAGCGGCAATCGCCGCCGGCTACCAGCAGGTGCTGTGGCTCGACGCCGTGGAGCGCCGTTACGTCGATGAGGTCGGAGCAATGAACATCGCTTTTGTCTACGAGGGCAGGCAAATCCGCACGCCGAAATTATCCGGCGCCATCCTGCACGGCATTACCCGCGATTCGCTGCTAAAGCTTGCGCCCGATCTGGGATACAGCGTCAGCGAGGAGCGCATTGACATTCATGACGTGCTGCGCGGTCTCGAAGCCGGAAAGATTTCCGAAGCTTTTGCCATGGGCACCGGCGCGGTCATCGCGCCGATCGGCCGCCTCGGCTTTCACGGACGCGATTACACCTTTGCGTCCGGGGAGGCGGGACCGGTGGCGCGCCACCTCTACAAAAGCCTGACCGACATTCAGTACGCACGCGCGCCCGATCCGTATGGGTGGACAAGGGTAATCGAGGTTGCCTCAGCGAAAGCAAGCTCCAGTTTTGTTCCGGGTTGAGGTGGCGCCGGTTTGCCCTCCGGATTGTCGCGCAGGGCGTGGGCGCCAGGGCGTTCTGAATGGCAGGTTTTTGAACTAGAACCGTACTACCAGTGCACCATGAACAAATGTGTCACCGCTCCGTGTGGTGGCGGCGCTGTCAAGAGCGTTGGCGGCATCCAGGGATAAGGTCGCGGAGCGCTTGATCTGCCAGCGCAGCCCGATGCCTGCCGATGAGATGCCACCCGGATCGGAGACCCCTGCCACCGAATGCACCGGTTCGGCTTTTCCGCCGTCGGCGAACGCAAGCAGATGCAACCCATTGGAAATTTCCGGCGTTAAGAATTCAACGCTACCGTACCAGCCCTTGTCACCGGCGGTTTCGCGTTCTTCGTACCCGCGCACCGAATGCGCGCCACCGACCCCGATCTGATCCGCCGAGACAAGCGGTTCTCTGCTGTACTGTCCGCGCGCTCTGATATCCAGCCGCCATCTGGCAATGGCAAATGAAGCGCCAGTGGATGCGCGCATCGCCTCCCATTGCGGATCAGAACCAGCGCGATTGGCGCTGTAGGCGGACTGGGTATTGTCCGCGCCGCCCGGATTGTTGCGCACGTACTCGATGCCGAATTCGATCTTGCGCTTGCGATTTTCGAAGCGGCCGTCGTAGCGCAGCGTGACCGGCCGGCTGCGGACATCGGCCGCAATCTGGCTGCCATTGAAGGTCACGTCATTTTGAAATTGCCTGTCTTCATACGTCAGTCCCGCTTTGTGGGTATACGCGCCGGTGGGCAGGAAAGTGTGCGTGGCCGAGATGCCGTAAAACTGTCCGCGGCCGCTGACCTCGAAGAAATCGGCGACCGTCCCCGAATCCACATCCGACTTGACGGCATACAGCGCAACTACGGTGGCGTGGCTGTAGACCGGAATCCGGTAGTACACGCCGAATTGCTGAACGGCACTGGGTTTTTCCCCGGAAGTTGTGTAACTCAGCGTAGCCGTATGATCGCGCCTGAACAGATTCGAGTGCTGCAGGCCGGCAAACACCCGCGTGCGGCCTGTCGATGATGTGCCTGAATTGTTGGCGCCGGCGAAAACGCGCCAGGGTCGCTCGTCGCGCACTTGAACCTGGGCTTCCAGGGCGTCGCCGACATCTGACTGGCGCATCAGCACATTGAGGTTTCGAGACGGATGTTCATTCGCGAATCCAAGCGCGCGCGCGAGCCCAATCATATTGGGCGATTCTCCAACTGTGATCACCGGCAATGCGCGCAACACATTGTCGGTTGAGAAATGATTGTTGCCCCTGGTATCGATGTCCTTGATCGGGAATGAGAGAATTTTCAGTCTGATACTGCCTTGCGCATCCTGCGGAGGCAGTGTTACGCGATAGAAGGCATACCCGCGCGAGCGCATTTCGTCCTCCAGTGCCTTGAGCGCGGCGCGCAAAGTGTCGAGGCTGGCTTGCTCGCGCACGTAAGGCGCGAGTACTTTGCGGGTAGTGCGCTCAGGCAGGGGATTCGATCCTTCAATTATGTATTCGCGCACGGGAAATGTCACCGGCGAAGTCTCCTGGGCCGACGCGGGGGCAATGCCAGGCATGAAGGCCAGGGCCATCGGCAGCAGCCCGGTTGCATAAAGGCGCAATGAGTTTGCCAACAGCCTTTTCATCTCCGAGGGCCGCATTATTGAGCGCTCGGCCAGCGCACGACACATTCGTCAGGCACGGCGTCAAGCAGACGCCGCCGCGCAGCATCGAACTGTTCCGGCAGCGGCGTGGGGTCGCGTTCGAGGAATTCGGGTACTTCTTGCAGGCGCGACAGGTTCCCGTTGTTCCCGGCGTGTCCATACTCCCCGCCGCCCAAATCCAGTAGCTGGTCGCCGAGCGCCAACTGCACATGGCCTTCGCGCACACCGACATAAAGCCCCGGGCTGGCCCGGCCAGCGGACTTTGCCCCGAAGAGCCGCTCTTGATCGACCGGGACCGTGTCCGGCCGCGGCGCCGGATTGTCGATCAGGAATGAAGGAACTTCTGAAAGAATTACGGCGGTGTCGGCGTCATTTGTCAGCACGCCGGAAGCCCCCTCGTTGAGCACCAGCGTGCCGCCCGCCGCAGCGACGTTGACCTGACTTTGCCAGACATAGACGTAGAGTCCGTCGCCCGGCATTGAGCCCGTTGTCACCGGATTCGCGGGATCGGCGCAGGCGCCATCGCACACCACATCGAATCCCGTGCCGCGTATGCCAATCGTGGCTGTTCTGGTCTCCAATCGGAACGAATCCGGATTGCCTCGCGCAATCAATCCGGTCAGGATGCGGGCCGCGCCCTTGACGAGTTTCAACGCGATGTTGGAGTCCTGCGCCTGATTCGCGTTGTACTTGAAGGAGCGAACTTCCATTCGAGCGCCGGCGTTTAGGGTGATGCGTCCTTCATCCCGGAACGCAATGACCGCGTATCCCGATGCCGAGGTTTCGAGCACATCCCCGGCATAGATCGGAGCGCCGATTGCCAGGGTTCGGGTTTGCTGACCGGGTGCCGTGGCGGAAAGCGTCGCGGTTGCGCTCACCACCCGGGCCGCCACCGGGGAAGTGACCGCCCGCGGCGGATTGCGGATTTCGCGCGCGCAATCGTCGGCGCAAATTCTGGCATCGAAGCTGGTGCCGCGCACGCCAATGGTCGCGGTCAGGGTTTCAATTCGATAACTGTTCGGATTGCGCTTGGCAATCGCTCCGGTCACGGTGCGAAGCCCGCCCTTGAGCAAACGCATTAACGCGGAGCCCAGTTCCGCCGAGAATTTCTCGACTTTGAACGATGTGTTGGGACGCAGCGTCGTGCGTGTGCCATCGGCAAGCTCGATGATCGCGAAACTGGCATCGGCGGTTGAAATGGTATCGCCTTCCTCCAGCGCGGAACCCGCGGCCAGAATCCGTGTCCCGCTTACCGAAGACTGTGCCGCCGCCGCTCCCTGCACATACAGTACTTCGCCGACAGGCGCGGCAAATGCCGCGCCACCACAAAGCAGCAACGCCAGGAGCGAGCAGCCAGGCAGCGCCCGCAAAACCGTTATCAACGGCATACGTATTTGCCTTCCTCGTCTTCCTCTTGCGTTTCGGAGGTGTCGGAGCGCGGGAACAGCCCGAACAGCGACAACAGATCGCTGAGGTATGACGGTCCGGATGAGGCCGGGCTGAGGTAGTTCAAGGTGATCGGCGCACCGAACACTCCGCTGTCCAGAATCAGATTGCCGAATGGGTCAGTGGCACCCAGATCGACACAACCAATGCAGGAACCCATGTAGAGCGTGGCCCCGCCGGGCAGCAGCGATCCCAATACGGCATCAGCATCCTGACCGGTGCCCGGAACCAGCGATAGCGTGGTGGGAGAAAAGTCTGAACCGGCCTGAACATTAAGCGGACCGCCAATCGCCGTAATGCTGGCAAAGGCATCCGGGCCTGTTCCCCCGGCGAGCGAAATATCGCCCGCGGATCTGAGCGAGACCGAAGAGGCGCTGATCTCGGCGTAACTTCCGGCGCCGGTTCCGCCGGTTAACGAAATATCTCCTCCCGCCGAGAAATTCATCACCGCGTTGGGCAGAACCGGGTCGATGCTGGCGAAGGCATTGTCTCCGGTGCCGCCGGCGACCTGGACATTGCCGGCGACGTTCACGTTCTGCTGTCCGGTGGTGAGTATCTGGGCGGAACTCCCTGCGGTATCTCCGCCGAGAACGCGCAGGACACCGCCGACGTCAATCGCCTGGGACGTGGTGGAATACAGCAACGCAGATCGGTTTGCAGCACCTGTATTTCCCGTTCCGCCTGCGACCGTGAGGTTGCCGGAGGTGGCCACAGTCATCGCGCCACCGGAAGTCAATTGGGCAGCCGTTGTGGGAGCGCTCAACAGCAGACTTGCGGCATTCACGCTCATGGTGCCGAGAGTATCAATGGACTGATCTGAAACGTTGATTGTGCCCGAGGCGCGAAGGGCCAGGTTTCCGGAGAAATTGAAATTAGCACCCGAGAACGACAGGTTTCCCGCCGCAGCGTCGAGGCCGACGTTGCCGGTCACCGATACGGAAGTCCCTCCGGTGCCAATGACCAAGTCGCCGGCGGTTTTGCGCAGAAGCATGTTGCCGCTGACATTGGAAGCGCTTAAGCCGGTGCTGTTGGCCAGCGCGAGCTGCAAGTAGCCGCCGGTGCCGTTGCCGCCGATGCCGGTGCCTGCGGAAAGCGTGGCGGCCGGAGCGCCATAGATTCCGTTGCCGGTTATCGATCCGCCAGCCGCGGCCGCGATGATGGCCGTTCCGGCGGTGAGAGACCCGGTCGTCAGATTGCCGGACTGTGCCGTCAGCGAGAGGGTGCTGCCGGCACTACTGGCTGCGGACAGGCTGATGCTCGCGGCGTTGGCGGTCAGGTTGCCCGTCGAAGCCGAGATATTGCCCGCGGGATTGAGCAATGCACCGCTGATGTTGGTGAGCGACACGTTGTTGCCTGACACGGAGCGAAGCGACATGCTGCCCGGACCGGGAGCCGCGCTGTCGATTTGCAGGCTGACGTTTCCGGAAACGGCATTGATCGTGGAGCCGGTCGCCATCGTCAAATCGGCGGGACCGCTCAGACTTGGCACGAGCGCACTGTCATTGGCGAGCACCACGATGTTTCCGCCGCCATTGGAAGTGATGTTGGCGCCCAGAGTAATGCTGCGGCCGGCCGCAAGATCAATGGCATTGCCGGCTCCGGAGGATGTGAGTGTGGCGCCGGCAAGCGTAACAAGGTCATTGATTGCGGTCACCAGAATTTGCGGAGAGGCGATCGCGCCGCGCGCAGTGATTGACCCGCCGTTGGACTGGAGGTTGACCGATGACGATGCATCGATTTGCGAGACCAGCAAATCGCCGGACACGGTGGTGACGGATACATTGCCGCCGGTGATGGTTCCAGCAAGATCAGCCGCCGCGCCCTGAACACTGACCGCGCTCGTGCCGGCATTGATTGTTGCGCTTGAGTTGCCGTTGATTGCGCTGGCAGTGCCCGTGATCGATATGCCTGCGCCCGCGCTGAGCGCGCGCAGCGTGATGGCTCCCGCATTGGCGGCATTGGTACTGTCCACGGTAAGCGAAACGGCGCCGGTGCCGGCGTTGATGGAGCTGCCGGTATTCATCAGAATTGCACCCGGCCCGGGATCTCGATTCGCGGCAATGGCGGTGGAGTCATTAGCTACAACGATGATGTTGCCGTCCGTTGTGACTATGGCGTTGTTCAAAATGACACTGCGTCCGGCCTGAAGCGTGAGCGTACCGGCGCTGAAGCTCAGGCCGGTGTTTAGTGCAATGTCGTTATTGACTTGCAGCGTTAGGTTCGCATTCGTGTTGGTGAGCAGCGCGGCGATGTCGGCTGCACTGAAGGTGTTGTCGCCGGCCGGATTGTCGGTGAACAACCGGTCGCCGGTCAGCGGATCAATGGTGCTGGCTACACCGGAACCGGTGACCCGGTGCATGCGTCCGGCGCCGGCCAGGCCGGAACGAGTGGCCAGCGGGCTGAACACGAGGTAGCTGTCCAGTCCAAGATCGCGGATGCCGCCACTGCCCTGGCTGTCGCCGGCCACCGTGCCCAGAAAACTGTTGGAAGCGCCGACCGCGCCGGTAATGCCGGTGCTGCCGCTGCCGAATGTGGTCGCGCCGACATTGGCCACTGCACCGTTGTCCCATAGCGGGCTGGCGACAACATAATTGCCGCTCGACAGAAAGAACACGCCTCGGCTTCCGACAGAGTCCGTGATGTTGGTTCCAACCAGACTGTTGGATGCATCGACTGTGCCGGTAACACCGGTGTTTCCGTTGCCAAAGGTTACGGCGCCGGGCCCGCCGACATGGTTGGAGCGGATCAGATAATTGCCATTGGGCAGAACCACGACGTTGCCATTACTGGCGCGGACGTCCATCGCACCAGTCAGGCTGTTGGTCGAATTGACCGTG
>JANLTJ010000263.1:0-15446 GCA_031362885.1 Betaproteobacteria bacterium | reverse complement strand
ATGAAAAATCTGTGGGGAAACCGAATCCGATAGGAAAATGGCGAGATAGACTAGGTTTAGAAAATCGAACTCCGATTGACCACATGGCAAGCACCTGATATGTATTAACCTGTCAAGTCTCGAATGAATTTTTCGTCTTTCGCCTTTCGTTATTTCTTTATGCAGTGTGTGGGAAGCAGAACGAACAGCAATCCGACGGTTGATCAGTCTGATATGCGCGGGTTGGTTACCGCATGACAACCGATTCGTCGGGGAGCTGCCTCGCTCTAAGGTCGAGGGTCATTCCGTTGCCGGATGCCTCCTAGGTGCTTCGAGGATTCTCCCACCGTTGTCCATTCTGCTGCCCACACACTTCATTCGCATGATGATTCCTATACCCTCGCCGTGGCTTGCGGCACGGCTTGACCGATCGCCCAGATGAAGCCGGCCAGCTCGCGCGCGATCGCCGTGCAGACCTGCACCTTGAGCTTGCCTTTACCCGTGAGGAGCCGGTAACGGCCGCACAAGCGCTGCTGGGCTTTCCAGGCAATATCCTGGATTGCTTGGGGTGTGCGCTCGGCTCGTCGTTGCAACAGCGCGCTCTTTCTGGCGGGGTGCCGGTAAGTCCAGGCCGCCTCCACCAGTACCCGGCGCACATGGCCGTTGCCGGTCTTGGTGATGCCTCCACGGGATCGCTTGCCGCCGCTGGAGTGCTCGCTGGGCACCACGCCCAGATAAGCCATCAACTGCGGCGCACCGGCAAAGCGCCTCAAGTCGCCGATCTCGGCCACCACTGTGGTCGCGGTGAGCAGATTCACTCCACGCAAGGCCATCAAGGCCTCGATCACCGGCCAGAACACCGATTCGCGCGAGGCGCTTTCAAGGTGTTTATCGAACGCGCTGACGCGTTGGGTCAACGCTTTCACCGTATCGACGTACTCCTGGAAAACGATTTGCTGAGTAGGGTGATCGCATTTGACCGCCTCCAGCCAGCGGGCATGCTCTTGCGTCCAGCGGCACTTGCCGCTATAGCGCTTGCCGTGGCGCAACAAAAACCCCAGCAGCCGTTGCTTGGACTGTCGCTGCAAATGCTTCATGTCCTCGCGCGCCCGTGTGAGATCGCGCAGCGCTTCCTGCGCCCCGTCAGGCACCCATACCGCCGTCAGCTCTCCGGCTCGGTGCAACCGGGCCAGCGACAGGCTGTCGCGCCGGTCGGTCTTCACCCGATCCCCCGCTTTCTTCGGAATCAGCGAGGGCGCCACCACCATGCACTCGTGCTTGAGTTCCCGCAATTGCCGGTACACGCCATAACCGCATGCGCCCGCCTCATAGCAAAAAGACAGCCGCGCATCGCCTTTTTTTAGCTGCCTCGCAAGCTTCGCCACCGCCTCGGGCGTATTGGCGATCTCACCGAAGTAGCGCACCTCGCCACCGCCGGCCTCCGCTATCGACACCGCGATCGTCTCCTTATGCACATCCAGCCCCACGTACTTGCTAAACTCCTTCATGACCTGCCCCCTTAATTGCGGCTCTGCGCCTGTGGTGGAACAAACCCCAAGCGTAACCCGCGTCGCTTGAGGTGCGGCAGGTCAATACATGATGTCTATGGGCACTCCCGATCCCGATCCTATAGAGAAGTTTGACTTTGTTGGACACGGGCAAGCTGCCGTTGCAAGCTACTTGCGGGTCGTCAGCTTCTACGCGGATCTTGCAAGAGCTGCGAAAAGGATTGCTGAAGAGGCGCTAAAAAAGCGCCAAATAAAAATTCACTCTATCGAAGCTCGTGCTAAGGATCCAGCCAGCTTCGGTCGGAAGGCGGCGAAGCCTTCGAAGAACAATCCTAATCAACCGATGTACGAGCACCCGCTAGAACAAATTTCCGATAAAGCGGCCATACGAATAATAACTTTTTTTCCCCGCACAATTGAAGAGATTAACGAGATGCTCCGGGAGGAGTTCTTGGTAATTGAGCACTTCGACAAGGGAGAGAGTCTTATCGAAGAAGAACGTTTTGGATACCAGAGCGTGCATTATCTGGTAAAGGTCGACACGGTTCGAACGTCTTTCGCTGAGTATGAACGTTTCAGGACAGCGATTCTGGAGGTGCAGGTTCGAACGATATTGCAACATTCATGGGCAGAGATCGAACACGATATCCAGTACAAGTCGTCTGCAACGATACCTCGGAATATCAAGCGACGGTTTATGTCGCTCGCCGGATTGCTCGAGATTGCAGACCGGGAGTTCCAAGAAATCCAAGATGCTGATCGTGACCTAACAAGCCGGGCGGCCGATTCAATTTCTGCTGGCGAACTGAAAACGGTGGAGATTACGCCGAGCGCGTTGAAATCGTATCTCGACAAGAGACTCGGTCCGGATGGGCGGATATCGGACTATGACTGGACAGTCCGTCTTCTCTTACGGCTTGGCTTCACGTCGCTTGAACAAGTAGATAAGTGCATCGAACCCTACGATGATGATCAGTTGAGCCGACTTATCGACAGCACACGCCAGGGTCAGTTGACACGCTTCGAGTACATGTTATTAGCTGGCATGGGCGAGAAATTTATCACACGACATTCCTTTTCTTCGGAGACATGGTTCACGCGTAGACGAATGGTTATCCTCAACCTGTTCAGCGAGAACAAGATTAGGACTGGTTGGTTTGATCCAACGCCTGGTGAGGATCCCCCGAAATTTTATCTTCCATATGCTGATATAGGAAACGCTGACAAGTAGAGAGTGAAATTGAAAGGAGGCAGCATCAGGGATGCGTCCCGTTATTTCGCAAAGAACTAATTGACTGCCCGCAGTGGCGTTTGGGGGCTACGATAGTGCGTAGACCGACTTCGGCGAGACGCTTCAACGCCGGGGTGGTGTCCGCAGAAAGATCAGAGAAAACCAACATTGGGAGGAATGACCATGAGCAAGTCAGCCTTGATCGGGTTCCTTTTTGCGTTGTTCGTTGCATTCATTGGCACGAGCGGTGGTCGGACCAGCGCAACGGGTTGAGTCGATAAAATAAAGCCTTCGATTTGGGGCGTTTCCCGTTCTTAGGCCCTACTTTTTTATAGCAAAACAAGTGCGATAACAAAATGCCCGGCTGAGCTTAAGGTCTATCCGCTCGACGCTATCCAACCGGGAACGTACACGATTCAAGGGCGTTGGCGGTCAATTGCCTCTTGGACTACAATTTCAAATATGAGTACCAGCTTCGAAGAACTGGAGAAGCAAGCCCGCTCACTGAGCCCCAAGGAGAAGGCGGCGCTCGCGCGTATCCTCATCGAGGATCTGGACGCCTCTGCGGATCCGGACGCCGGACACCTTTGGATCGAGGAGGCTCAGCGCCGATACGATGCGTACTCTGCCGGCAAGCTGCCCGCTCTCCCCGGTGACGAAGTGATGAGCAGGGTTCGCGATCGGCTGAAATGAAGGGGTACCGGTTTCTTCCTCCTGCCGAGGAGGAGATGACCGAAGCGTCCTTCTACTACCAGACCGCGTCCGGCGGGCTGGGTCAAGAATTCCTCGATGATCTGCAGCGAACAATCAACGCCGTGCGCGAGCGTCCCAAGCTCGGGCGACCGGTAAGCCGCGGCCTCAGGCAAGCACCTCTTCAACGATTTCCGTTCCTGTTGATTTACGCTGAAGAGGAAGAAATTCTCGTGGTTGCCGTGGCACATCAAAACAGACGGCCAGGCTATTGGCGTGCACGTGAGTGGTCGGGGACATAAGGTTTCTGGAGTCTTGGGCGTTCTGGTGGGAATGCGCGGCAGAATTGGGGGCGAGGTAGCAAGGGGAATCGTATGTTCACGTCCACTGGCGGGAATTGCACTGTACTTTTCGCCTCCGTGCTCGGGACATTCGTGCAGGGATCAGGGTCTCGCCTTTTTCCTCCCTTCCGCCAGCGCAAGCAAACGACTAATGCGGGAGACCGCCACGCCCCGGACTGTATTCCTGGACGATTGTTTGACGCTTTGACGACTGCCCCTTTGACTCATACCCCAATGGGAATTGACTGCCCGCAGTGGAGTTTTTGGGACTACGATGATGTGGACGCCAACTTCGGCGAGATGCTTCAACGCCGGGGTGGCGTACGGGAAGGTTCATAGAAAACCATCATTGGGAGGATTGACCATGAGCAAGTCAGCCTTGAGTGGGTTCTTTTTTGCTGCGTTAGTCGCATTCGCCCCGGCATCCGCAACCGCGGACACCGCGGACGATATCGAGCGGCTGGAACAGCAGCGGGGTCAAGCCATACTGAATGCCGACATGCCAACGCTCTACGCGATCTACGCCGACGACTTCTTCTACAACCGTTCCCGCGGGGACTCACTGACCAGATCGGAATACCTGCCGATGTATGCGTCGGGCGAACTGAAGGTCAACAAGGCGGTGGGTGAAGGCAGGGATATCCGCGTCTACGGCGATACGGCGGTCGTGAGCGGCATCGTGCATGTCGACGCAACGATCAAAGGAGAGAACCGGAATCTCCATCTGCGCTATCTGAATGTCTGGGTCAAGCGGGGAAGCGGCTGGGTGCTGGTCGCGCGCCAGGCGACGAATCTTCCGGCGCAGAACTGAAGCCGCACGGGTCACGGGGATCAGGCGGACCCAACCGACCCCACTCCTCATGCCAGGCCATCGCGCGATGCGACGAAGTAACAAGCCGTGGAGGAATGAGTGAGCAAGAAGTGGATGATCTACGGCGCGAACGGTTATACCGGCGGGCTCGCCGCGCGCCTTGCGAAGGATCGCAATCTCGATCCGATCCTTGCCGGCCGCCACGCCGAACCCATCCGGGCGCTTGCAGGCGAACTCGGCTACGAATCGCGCATCTTCGATCTCGCCGATCCGGCGAAGGTCGCAGCGAACCTTGAAGGCGTCGCAGCGGTCCTGCACTGCGCGGGCCCGTTCTCGGCAACCAGCGGGCCGATGCTCGCCGGGTGCCTGCTCGCCGGAACACATTATCTCGACATCACCGGCGAAATCGCGGTGTTCGAGGCTATCCACTCGCGCAATCAGGAAATCAGGGACGCCGGTATCGTCGCCATTCCCGGCGTCGGCTTCGACGTGGTCCCCACCAATTGCCTGGCGGCCATGCTGAAGCGCGAGCTGCCGTCCGCGACCCATCTCAAACTCGCGTTCAAGTCGCGTTACGGCAAACTCAGCCCCGGCACCGCCAAGACCATGGTCGAAGGCCTGCCCGAGGGCGGCAGGATCCGCAAGGACGGCAGGATCGTGAAGGTCCCCGCCGCTTACAAAGTGGAAACCATCCCGTTCACCGAGGATCAATCGGCGACCGCGGTGACCATTCCGTGGGGCGATGTCGCCACCGCGTACTACTCGACCGGGATTCCCAACATCGAAGTCTTCGCAGGCGTGCCGGAAAAGCAGATCAGGAAAATGAAAATGCCCGCAATAGTACGCGGGTTCCTCGGGCTCGCACCGGTGCAGGCATTCATGAAGGCGCAGATTGCAAGACGCGTCAAAGGCCCGACCGACGAGCAGCGCGCACGCGACGAGATGGTTATCTACGGCGAAGCGTGGGATGACGCCGGAAACAAGGTCGCGATGCGCCTGCGTACGCGCGAAGGCTACACGCTGACCGCCGAATCGGGCGTCAAGGCCACTCAGAAAGTCATGGAGGGGCCTTGTGCCAGGTGCATACACGCCGTCGATGGCGTTCGGAGCGGACTTCGTGCTGGATCTCGAGGGCACCAGGCTCAGCCGCGTCAAATTGTAAGTGCGCCGTCGCGAGCGCTATGTGCATTGGCTCTTCGAGGCGAAGAAACGCTTCGGGCTTTGTTTGCTCAACTACATGGTTACGTCCAATCACATTCATCTCCCGGTCAAGGACGCGGATCGCAATGTGATTGCGCAAAGCATGCAATTGATCGCGAGCCGGGCCGCGCAGGAATTCAATCGGCTCAAATGACGAGGTATTGGTTTCTTCCTTCCGTCGAGGATTGTATGATCGAATCTAACTTCCGCAAGGAGCCCTCTCCCCGTTGGCGGGTCAGCCGCGTTGGTGGTAGGCTCCCCAATCGTGAGTGATACTGACGTCGCAGAAATCCTCAAGTTGCCGGCCGCAGAGCGGCTGCACCTTATGGAATTGCTCTGGGAGAGCCTTTCCGCCGATCCCGCGGCAGTACCGCTGGGCGATGCACATCGCGCGGTCATTGATGAGCGGCTCGCCGAACACGCTCGCGATCCGGACGACGTCGTTACCCGAGATCAGGTTCTCGCCCAAGCACGACGGGGTTGATGTCACTGCCGATCGTCTTTCGCCGCGGCGTTGGACGAGACCTGGCCGCCGCTTATCAGTGGTATGAACAACAAATTGCCGGCTTGGGCGAGCGGTTTCTCGTCGAGGTCAATGCCTCGTTCGATGCCATCGAACAGTTTCCCGGTATGTTTGCTCCGCTATGCGCGGATGTCCGACGGCTGCTCGTCTCCCGCTTTTCCTACGCGGTCTTCTATCGGGTCGAACCGCACCGGATTGTGATTCTCGCCGTCCTGCATACAGCCCGTGACCCTGAAATATGGCCCAAACTGCGGAGAAAGGCCGGTCGAGGAGATTAAGTACGACGGTAAGGGAATGGGTCGGGCTTGGTATGTTGCCTAAACAATGCAATATCCCAAGCCTTACCGGGCCTTCCTACTCGTCGCAGGTGTGCATACGGAGCCACTGGCCATGCCGATCGACATTGACAAACTGACTGAGGCTGAGTCAAGTACGGGCGCGCCCTCGCCGCTTGCACAGGTCGTCAACTTATCAAGAAAGTGGCCCGCGAAGGCGACGCGCCGTGCGTTATGCTGGCACTCATGAAAACCGAAAACTTTATTCCAGGCAAAGACGCTTCTCTTGAATCCACCATCAATACGATGCAGGCCAGGCTGCAGGCACGCGGGTTTCACATCGAGGAGAAATCCTGGCTCAACCCGGTGGAAGGCATCTGGTCGGTCCATATCCGCGACCGCGATTGCCCGCTCCTGTTTTCCAACGGCAAGGGCGCCACGCGGCTGGCGTGCATGGCCAGTGCGCTAGGAGAATTTTTCGAGCGCCTTTCCACCAACTATTTCTGGACGCACTATTACTTGGGGCCCAGGGTGGCCGGCCTGCCTTATGTGCATTACCCGCAGGAGCGGTGGTTTGCACCGGGGCAAGACGGCAACTGGCCCGCGGATTTGCTGAACCCCGAGCTGAAAAAATTCTACAACCCCGCAGGCAACATAGACGCTGGCAACCTGATCGAGTTCAACTCCGGCAATGTCGAGCGGGGCATTTGTGCCATTCCCTATGTTCGCCAGCGCGATGGCGCCGTCACCTATATTCCTGTCAACATCATCGGCAACCTGTACGTGAGCAATGGCATGTCGGCGGGCAACACCCAGGCCGAAGCGCGCACGCAGGCCTTGTCGGAGATATTCGAACGGCACATCAAGGGCCGCATCATCAGCGAAGGTCTGTGTCTGCCGGACGTGCCTGAAGCAGTGATCGCGCGCTATCCGCGCATTGCCGCCGGCGTTGCCGCCTTGCGTGCCGCGGGCTTTGGCATTCTGGTCAAGGACGCCTCGCTCGGCGGCCAGTACCCTGTGATGAACGTGACCCTGCTGCATCCCGAAGACCAGGGTTGCTTTGCCAGTTTTGGCGCGCACCCGCGCTTCGAAGTTGCGCTGGAGCGCGCGCTGACCGAACTGTTGCAGGGCCGGGCGCTCGACGCACTGGCCGGGTTTCCGGCGCCGGGGTTCGACTTGGAAGAGGCGGCCAGCTCGACCAACATCGAAATCCATTTTGTGGATTCCAGCGGCGTCATCCACTGGAAGTTTCTGGGCGACGTGCCCGACTACGCGTTTTGCGACTGGAACTTCGGCAACACCACCGCCGAGGACTACGCCTGGGCGGTGGATCGCATCCACCGCGACAAGCGCGACATCTACATTGCCGACTTCACCCATCTGGGCGTCTATGCGTGCCGCATCCTGGTGCCCGGCATGTCCGAGATTTACCCGGTGGACGATCTGGAGTTCGATAACAACAGCGTGGGCAATGCCATGCGCGAAGCGATCCTGAACCTCACCGATCTGGACGACGAAGAATGCTCCGACCTGCTCGCCACTCTGAACGAATCCGCCCTGGCGGAGCAACGGCCGGTGGCAGCGATGATCGGCCTGGTGGCCGATGCGGGATCCATCTGGAGCGACTTGCGCGTGGGTGAACTGAAGACGTTGCTGGCCCTCGCGATTGGCGACAAAGCCGCCACGCTGGAGGGCTGCGACTGGATCAGGCAATTCGACCAAATCAACCCGATACGGCGTCGAGTGTACGCTTGCGTTGAAAATTTAATTAATTTGGCTGACTTGGGCGATACCGGGATATACCTTGGCGCGCTGCGCCAACTCTACGGCACCGAGGCGATCGCCGAGGCACAGGCGCTGATGATGCAGGCAAACCGATTTATGGGCGCGCCCGCTCCCGGGCTGGCGTTGGATGGCTGCGAAATGCATCAGAAACTACTGCAGGCTTACGAAAAGGTGCATGCCCGGATCGCCTGATCAGCGCGTCAATCATCCAGTAAGATCGAAAGAATAATCCAAGTGTTACAGGTTGGCACGTCGCGGCCACCGTTTTTTTTGCGCAGATCCCTTGTCCTTACCTGGGAAAAAAACCCCGCCGGAGCGGGGTTTCTTGCAGATTCTGATATCAAGCTTTACACGGCCATGCTTTCGTGCAGTTTCCTTCTGCGTGCCACAAAACCCATCAGCCCCAGTCCAACCGCCATCATGGCGTAGATTTCAGGCTCGGGTACGGCAGGAATGGTCTGCGACAGCAGATCACCCGTCGCGCGCGCGTCGCCTGCGCGGGTAAGGAACTGTACCTTCAAGTGCGGGGCATCGAAATTCAGGTTGGTACCCCTGAAGCGGATGGTAAAGGTCATTCTGTCGGACAGCGCAACTGCGGTCGGACTGTAGAAGCAGGCGCCCGGCGTCCCCCCGGTTTCGCAGCCGGCGGCGCTGGAAAGCCCTTCCTCGACGTCGACACGCCATCCGTCCAGAGATGCCCCAGTAACCCGGCCCACATCCTTGATTTCAAATGCCTTCAGGTAGTTTACGTTTGACCAGTTCCCGGTACCGCCACTCAAGGCATTGGTGATGGTCAGTTGGAGTGTGTTGCCTGACGCCAGCGTCTCAAATGTAACGCCCTGAAATGTCAGACTATTTTGCGCGACAGCAGGCGTTGCAAACGCCAATACCGAAGCAGCGATGAAAGCCAACGCAACTCTGCCGAGACTCATAGTGCCCCCCTTGAATAGTGATGTAACGAAAACCATTCCACGCAATACGCCTATAGGACCGCGGTCCGCGATACCTAAACACATTCAGGTTCGCTTGCTTCTCACGTTCCTCTATTGCAATTCCCATGCTGGCGACGGCAGCCTAACTCATATGTCTCCGAATAGCGACGAAAATTGCTCAAAAAGTGCCAGTAGCCGTGCGTCAGAAACCATGTAAAAACTGCTGCGTCACTCAATAGCACATGTAACTAATTGCTTCTATATGACAATCTAGGCATCGACACCACAAATCGCATGCGCTCGAGCTTGATGTCTGCATCGAAAAAACCGTCCAGAAACCAGTAGGAATTTGAGTGTGAAGTGGGAGCTTGACCCCGTAAACAAGTCCTGCCGAGCATGCATCGATGCTTCCAGCGACCGGTTTTCGTCGCTAGGTCTGGAGAATTCGGCACATTGACCGACTTGGACCTGGGCCCCCGAAATACGAGTTCAGCGTTCACGGACTTCGCGCTCCTTCGACCAAGGCAGAAGAACGAATGGCAAGCAAGGCGCGCAATCCGGATCTTGTGTTACCTTTCACCCCGATTTTTGACGGATGCAAACCACGAGCGAGTTTTGACGGAATATTTACTCAATGCTCATCGCGCTTATTTGCAGGCCCGACCCGTATGGTTCCATAAGTCATTTCCTACGCAAAACTTTGGCAGTGCTTGACTCCCAGACCTCACGAAGCCCGATTGGCTTCGAATGGCTTCCTGTCACAGCCGGGCTGTTCATCCTTTTCGTCCCGACTTTCTACACTCTGGCCATCAACTACTGGGGCCAGGACGACTATGCCCATGGCCCGATTATTCTGGCGGTCATAGGCTGGTTAATTTGGGACAAACGCCACCTGTTACTGACGGCACCCACCGGAATTGCGAAGGCACCGGGCTTCGTGTTGCTGATATTCGGTCTTCTGCTTTATGTCCTGGGCCGCTCGCAACGGGTATTCATTATTGAAATTGCGGCCCTGGCCCCCATCCTCGCCGGGGTTCTGCTGGTCATGCGTGGCTGGTCCGGCCTGCGCGCATTCTGGTTCATGCTGCTCTTCATCGCGTATCTCGTTCCTCTTCCTGGCATGTTCCTGAAAGTCATGACCGGTCCCCTCAAACTATACGTATCCAAGATTGCCGAACAGATTCTTTATACCGCCGGGTATCCGGTTTCCAACTCTGGCGTCATCCTCACGATCGGTCAGTACCAATTGCTCGTGGCGGACGCGTGCGCGGGTCTGAACTCGATGATCAGCCTGTCGGCATTAGGGCTGTTGTACCTCTATCTGATTGGCCACAAGAATTGGCTGCATAACGGCCTGATACTCGCCAGCCTGGTGCCCATTGCCTTCATGGCGAACATCGTGCGAGTGCTTGTCCTGGTGCTCGTTACCTATTATTTTGGCGATGCGGCGGGGCAAGGTTTTGCACACGGATTCTCGGGTCTGGTGCTGTTTGTCATCGCATTGGCCGGCATACTCGCTCTCGATGCGACCCTCGCGGTATTCTTCAAGTCGAGAAACCGATTGGCCACCTGATGATCACAAATAGAATTCCTTTTGTTGTCGCGGCGCTGATGCTGATGGCCAGCGTCAGCTCGGTTGTCGCCCGCCCGGACGCAGCAGATGCGCTTTCTGGCACGGCAATATCGTTGAAGGCTCTGATACCGAAGAAGATCGGCGATTGGAGCGAGGAACCGCAGCGCATCGTACAGGTGGTCAATCCGCAGGCTCAGCAGGCCCTGGAGGAGGACTACAGTCAGGTGCTGATCCGTACCTACGTAAATACCAAGGGATACCGGATCATGCTCTCGCTCGCCTATGGCTCGGATCAACAACCCAGTTGGAAAATTCATGAGCCGGAGGTCTGCTACTCGATGCAGGGTTTCACTCTGCATCGGACCGAAACCTCGCGCCTGGTGACGCCGTACGGTGAAATTCCTGTTCGGCGGATGTTTACCAGCAAAGGCACGCGCGAAGAACCAGTGACGTATTGGATCCGGGTTGGCGATAAGACGGTGCGGGCGGGCCAAAGCAGGTTGACGCAATTGATATCTACGCTTAGTGGACGCAGTGCCGACGGCTTGTTGTTCCGGATCTCTTCGATCGACTCCGATCAGGCACACGCGTACCAGTTGCAGGATCAATTTATAAATCAATTGATCGCGACCGTGCCTGCCGACGATCGCAAGCATCTGAGCGGGCTTGGGGATTCTTAGCGAAGGTGCGGCAAGACCAATCGCGCATCTGAATAACGGCTTTATGTGAATTGCCCGGCTTGCCCTAGAATGGGACTTACCTTTGTAAGCAGGAATGCCGGGAAACCGGATCTTCAGTACCGACACAACATGAACAACCACAACAAGAGTCTCCCGGCGTGCCTGGTCTTCGCTGCGCTGCTGCCTGCGCTTGCCCTGAGCGCCGCCTGCGGCAAGAAAGAGGAGAAGCAGGTCGCCACCCAGGTGGCCGCCAAGGTCAATGGCGACGAGATCACCGTGCATCAAATCAACTATGTCCTTGCCCAGCGCGAGAATGTCGCCCCCGAAGTTGCGGCTCAGGCGAAGCGCGAGATTCTGGACAGGCTGATCGACCAGCATCTCGCAACGCAGAAGGCCATCGAGAACAAGCTCGACCGCGCGCCCAATATCGTGCAAGCGATCGAGGCGACAAAGCGGGAAATCCTGGCGCGCGCGTATCTGGAACAGTTGGCCACGAAATTACCCAGGATCACACCTGCGGAAATCAAGTCGTTTTACGCCGAGCATCCCGAGTTGTTCGCACAACGGCAGTTGTTTGATATGGAAGAGTTCGTACTGGTGACGCAACCGGACGTTGCCGAAGGGTTGCGTCAGAAACTTGCGGAAGCTCGCTCCATGGGGGAAGTGGCGAACTGGTTGCGCTCCCGCGAGGTCAACTTCGTGGCGAACTACGGGGTTCGCGCGTCAGAACAATTATCGGTAGAAATACTGCCCGCGATAACGGCCATGAAGCAAGGAGAAATTCGTCTGTTCGACACCGGTGGCGGAAAGTATCAGGTGATCCGGCTGGTGAGTACCAAGCCAAGCGCGATGGATGAGACCAACGCTTCCCTGCGCATCGAGCAGTACTTGATCAATCGTCGCGCCGGCGAATTGCTTGCCAACCAGATGAAACTGCTGAGAGAGCATTCCAAGATCGAATTCCTGGGCGAGTTCGCGAGCAGCGTCTCTACCGGCGTAGCAGAGGTCAAGGCAGAAGGTGAGACAAAGGCCCTTCCGGCGGCGAAATCCGTGCTTGAAGGTCTGATCAATCCAAGATAGCCCATACCCGGAGCGTTACTACAATCATCCTTGAAAGCCACCTACGATTCGATCGCATACCAGAATGCGCTTTCCAAGGCGCAGGCCACGATAAAAACAGCGATCCAGCGGCATCAGCTCGATCCGCTGCGCTATATCGTTGAGATTGATGCGGGACTGCCCATTTTCGAAACGCGCGACACTCACCAGTTGCGAATCGGATACAACCGGTTCCAGACGCTGGCGATGGAAACCACGATTCCCCACGAATGGTTGCTGGAACAGACGGGAACCGGCCACGAGAACTTTTTGCTCGCGGTCGACAACCTGGTTTTGGCACTGAAAGACAAGGTTCAGGAGGCCGGGCGGCAGATCTAGACTATCCGAACCAGCACACCACTCCGGATTACGCTTAAATGAGGTTACGAAATTTCACACGCCTTCGACCAGAACAATATTTCCCTTTGACGCCTGCATACGCAACTGTTTCGGCGCGCGATATTCCTCTGAGTCGTACCATTGGCGGGCACGTTCGGCGCTTTCGAATTCCAGGACGACAACGCGCTTGGGATTCCAGCGGCCTTCGAGGACGTTGATCTTGCCGCCGCGCACCAGGAATTTTCCGCCGTACCGGGTCAGCGTCGCAGCGACCACTTTTCGATACTCATCATAAATGGCGGGGTCATGAACTTCGATATCGACGATCACATAGGCGGACATTGCACGGCTCCCGGATTCAATAGTGCGAAAGCATAAGAAATCATGCTTGCAAATACCAGCAAAAGTTGGGTATTGCATTTCGCTGAAGTGACGTAATCTAGACCAAGAAGCGGCTGCACCGGCCGTGCGTGGACCTCTGCCGATGAAATACAAGGATTACTACGAGATTCTGGGCGTCAAACGCGATGCCAGTGCGGATGAAATCAAGAAAGCCTACCGCAGGCTGGCCAAGCAATACCATCCGGACGTCTCCAAGGATCCCAAAGGTGAGGAGAAATTCAAGGATGCATCCGAAGCCTACAAGACCCTGAAAGATGCGCAAACGCGCAGCGCGTACGACCGGTTGGGCAAGCATCGCCCCGGTGAGGAATTTCAACCTCCTCCGAACTGGGGCGGACAGTTTGGCGACGGCCAGTTCTCGTTCGAGGACATCGATTTGTCGGACCTGTTTGGCGGACTTCGAGGCGGCCGGCCCCGTCACGGCGCGCGCGGCGGCAACCGTCCTGTTGCCGGGGAAGATTTTGAAGTCAGCGCGCCCATCTCCATCGAAGACGCCTTTCGCGGCACCGAGCTTGAACTCAAGCTGAGCGTGCCTGAGCACGATTCCCAGGGCCGCGTGCACCATGTTCCAGTGGTTTTCACAGCCCGCATTCCCAAGGGCATAACAGACGGTGAAAGGCTGCGCCTGCCAGACAAAGGCGGCAAGGGGCGCAACGGCGGGCCCAACGGAAGCCTGTATCTCAACATCGCGCTGAAGCCGCATGCGCTCTACCGCGCCAGCGGCCACGACCTTTATCTGGATCTGCCGCTGACCGTCTGGGAAGCCGCGCTCGGCGCCACCGTCGAAGTGCCCACGCCGGGCGGGCCGGTGCGTCTCAAAGTGCCGCCGGGAACCAGTAGCGGCCAGAAAATGCGGCTCGCCCGACGCGGCTTGCCCAAGCGCAAAGAAGGCGAAGGCGACCTGTTCGCGACGGTACAGATTGTCGTGCCCACATCGCTCAACGAGCGGGAACAGTCATTGTTCAAGAGCCTGGCGGAATCCTCAACATTCAATCCGCGCGCTGCATTTCCGCTCCAGGACGGGACGTGAATTTGCAGGCGTCAGTCAAGGACAGCGATCAGGCAGTCATCGCACCTCTGCAAGCGTGCGATCAATGCCTGCTTAGCACCCGGCCGGGTCTTGCGCCGGTCGGTTTGCCCGTGCGCCAGACCACCGTTCCGTTAACAATGGTCGCGTCGATGCCACGCGCCGCCTGAATCGGCTTTTCCCAGGTAGCGGCTTCGTCCACCGTCTTCGGATCGAAAACGGTGATGTCCGCGTAAGCGCCCTCTTTCAGCAGGCCGCGATCTTTCAGCCCGAAGGTCTTTGCCGGCAGACCAGTCATTTTGCGCACGGCGGTTTCCAGCGGAAACAGTTTCAGATCGCGGCTGTAGTGGCCCAACACCCGCGGGAAGCATCCCCACAACCGAGGATGCGGCGCGATATCGTGCGGCAAGCCGTCGGAACCGACCATGGTGTGCTCGAAAGACAAAATACGCTGTACGTCGGCTTCATCCATTGAGAAGTAAATCGCCGAGGCCGGTTGCAGTTTCGCAACGGCCTCTTCGACTGGCAGGCCCATGTGTTTCGCCACCCGGTCGAGATCCATGCCGGAGAACTGCGGATAAGTCCGTGAGGAACTGACGATCACGCGCGAGCAATTCAGCGTCCGGGAATAACTCAGCATCGTTGAAGAGGCCATGTAGGGATAACAATCCAGACACACCGCTTGCGTGCGCATCGCCTCGGCGATGCGTGGCAGGGTTTCTTTTGAGCGTCCGTGGCTGCGCGTGCCCACGACTTTGTGGTGCGAAATCACCACCGGCACATCCAGCTCGCGTCCGACGCGAAAACTTTCATCCAGTGACTCCATGACGTGTTCAGCCTCGCTGCGCATGTGGGTGCAGTAGATGCCGTTGAATTCCTTCAGCGGTTGGGCAATCTCGATGACTTCCATGGTCGGCGCGGCATTCGACAGCTCGTAATACAGGCCGGTCGAAAATCCAATGGCCCCCGCCGACAAGGCCTCACGCACCAGTTCCCGCATCTGCGCAATCTCCGTGGCATTGGCCGGCCGGTCCAGACGATCCATGGTCGCC
>JANLTJ010000061.1:0-2855 GCA_031362885.1 Betaproteobacteria bacterium | reverse complement strand
GTGGCAACCGATGTTCTTGACGCCCAGCTTGCGGCATTCCTCCCACATCGGATAAGCCAGCTTCTCGTCGTCGAAATACCAGCCATGTTTGTCCGTGGCGTCGAACGTGTAGAGTTTAAGCCCCGAGATTTTGTACTGATCGACGTACTTGTTGAGCCGCTCGAGGGTTTCACCCACGCCCTGGTTTGGCGTCAACCCGCCCGCAAGCATCACCGTGGACTTTGGCCACTTGTTGCGCACCCCGACCTGGTATTCCATGGGAATCATGTCTTTGCCGCCGTAGTGCTCGCGAAAGCCGAAGGGATTGAAGATGCCGACAGTGGTATCGCTTTCCTTGAGGATCAGCTTGCCGTAGTTCTCGACGTTCATGTCGCGCGTGCCGTTCACCATACCGAAGGCCTTGCCAAGCTCATCGAGGAGCTGCACGAAGTACATGCCGCGCTCGGTCGTGTCGACGCCGAGGTTATAGTGACCGGGCCGCGTACAGACGTGGGTGTGCACGTCGATAATGAAGTCGGTGCTGGCGCGCGCCACTTGTATTGCTTCGTTCTTGGCGTCGACATCGGCAGCTTCGGCGGCGCCGACCTCGAAGAACTTCATGCCGGTGACTTCGTTGGCTGCCAGCATGGCCGCCGAAAAGCCCAGCGAGGAACGGAAAAATGCGCGCCGCGACATCCCCGCTTTTTTCGCGCTCTCCTCCATTTTTTTGGTGATCTTTTCACCCATGCCACCCGTCATGAACAGCGACGTGCCAACCTGATCGCCGTCAAACGGATCGGTGCCGAGGTCCTGGCTCAACTTCGCAAGACCTTTGAAATTCTGCGAAACATTGAATTCCATTGCGCTTTCCCCCTGTCTTTTTGCTTATTGAATGGTCCAGGCGTCGTTGCTGCATCCCGAAACTTCAGCGAAGCCTGCGCTTGCTATTCACCAAAAATCTTCAAGAGATGAATTTTGCCTTTGGCTGACGTAACGCTACTCCTGAGAAATATTGGTGTCAATTGGATCGGCCAGATTGTCGCGATCGGGCGCACTCATGTTGCGCTGCAAGTGGCGCAGGCCGCCGAACGACAGATCAGCCCTCGATATCGGGTTGAACCCAGTACTGGAAGGTATCCGGATGGGCGCCCGCCCATTGGCGCGCGGCTACCTGCGGCGTAAATTTCCTGACGTTGACCAGATAATCCAGTTCGGTAACGACCTTGAGCGAGAGCGAAATCCGTTGCAGGGCGCTCCAGGTGCGTTTGCCGATGCGCGCGCGAAAATCCTTGTGAGCCAGCAGAAAAACATTGTCGGAAGTGCCGAGCAATTGTTTGGACTCCTCCAGAATACGCATCCGGGCCACGCGATTGAGATAGTGCGGCTGCCACAGCGGCATGACGAACCAGCGTTGCGCTGCGACATTTGCCTCAAAGTTGGCAATCCAGTCCGCCGGATTGCCGGGTGCGAGCTGGTAGCCGGCCTGTTCCAGCGCGTAAGCCTCCATGATTTTCTTCGACCCGATCATCAGACCGGAGTCCGGGCGCGTGCCGCGAATTTCTTTCTGCATCTTCGCCACCACCTCCGGCTTGCGCAGGTCGGCGACACTGCGGACGTCCGACGCCGGCACATAGTCGGGCACCGACCAGAACAACCGGGCATCGTCAAACAGCAGGGTGACTTTCTCCAGATTGTCCTTGTGCTCTTCCCAGTAGGGGGCGTGCGCATTCGGCAGCCAGGCCGCGACAAACAAGTCCACGTCGCCCCTGCCCAGCACCGGGTAAATCTGGGCGTGGCTGCCCTTTTGTACGCCGACGTTGTGACCGAGGCGCTCCAGCACGATTTGGATCAGGCTGGCGGTGACTTCGTAGAACGACAGATCCACATGCCCGAGGGATACGAAACCGCCCTGCGCGTACGCAAGCGGGCGGTACAGGGGCAGTGCGGACAACATAAAGCAAAGTTTTCGTCTGGTGTTGTTCATGTCAGGTCAGGGGCAACATCACTGTTTTCTGGTACGCCGGGCGGCGGCTCAAGGTATCGAACCAGCGCTGCACATTGGGAAAATCGGTACGTTCAATTGGCAATGCCATCCAGCGCCAGATCGCGCACCCCATGGGAATGTCGCCCATGGACAGATCTTTGCCCGCGATGTGGCTGCGGTTTCTCAAGTGCGCGTCCAGGCCGGCGAGCGCGTCGGCGGTCTTGAGGCGGGAATCCTCCATCGCGGCGGGGTCGCGCTGATCGGGTGGCGTGCGCACCAGATTCCAGAACAGCGGACGAAAGACGGGCCAGAATGTGGTTGTCTGCCAGTCCATCCACTTGTCGGCCTCGGCACGAATATGCAGATCTTCGGGCCACAGGGTGCGGGCGCCGTGCTTGGCCGCGAGGTAACGCACGATCGCGTTCGACTCCCACAGCACGAAACCGTCCTCCTCGAGCGTTGGAACCAGGCCGTTGGGATTGAGGTTGCGATACTGCGGCGTATTGACCACGCCAAAGCTGCCACCGGCATCGATGCGCTCGTAGACCAGGTTCAACTCTTCGCAGCACCACAATGCCTTCTGCACATTGACGGAATTGTTTCGCCCCCAGATCCGCAGCATGATGGTCTCCCGGGTTGATTGGTTGTTTTAGCCTGCCGTGCCCAGTTCCGCGATCGTGGCATCGATCAGCCGGCGCGATATGCTGATCTTGCCGGGCATGACCTGCGGCAGCCGATCGGGGCTGAACCAGTCCGCGGCCTCGATTTCATCAGCCTGCGGCGTGATTTCGCCGCTCACGTAGTCGGCGGTGAACGCGATCATCAGGGAATGTGGAAACGGCCACGGCTGGCTGGCGAAATAGCGCACGTTGGCCACTTCGATGCCGACTTC
>JANLTJ010000224.1:0-28865 GCA_031362885.1 Betaproteobacteria bacterium | reverse complement strand
CGCGGAAACTGCGTGGTTGAAGGGCGAGGACGTGTTCCAAGGCGTGCGGCTCGATCCCAGCGACGCCATCCAGAACCGCAACACGCAGATGATGTACCAGCACGCTTTCGGTCAAGGTGGCGGCACGCCGCCCGCCTGAGGACTCGTCTTGCCGGCACGCGCCTGACAGCGCAAATCGGTTCGTTGCGCAAGGTGAACTGGGACTCGTTCCGCGTGAATTTTTTCGTGGTTGCTCCGTCGGGCGTACTGGAGAAGTTCCCCGCCAGCTACGTGACCAGCCTGCACCTGCCGGCAGAGCGATCAGTGATCATGGACGACCTGGTGCGAGGCTTTCCCAATCTGCTGGTCATTGACGTGGCGGCGGTACTTGGTCAGGTTAAACGCGTCATGGACCAGGTCGTCAGCGCCATTGAGTTTGTGTTCCTGTTCAGTATTGTGGCCGGATTGCTGGTGCTGTTTTCCGCTCTTGGCAGCACCCATGACGAACGCGAATTTGACGCCGCCGTGATGCGCACGCTGGGCGCATCTAGCCGGCAATTGCGCGCGATCCAGGTGGCGGAGTTTGCCCTGACGGGGGCACTGGCGGGACTGTTTGCCGCGGTTGGGGCCACAGCCGTTGGATACGTCCTGGCCGATCGGGTGCTTGACGTGCCGTACACCGTTAATCCCTGGATATGGCTGGCCGGGCTGTTGATCGGGGCCACCGGGGTCTGCGTCGCCGGGTTGCTCGGCACCGCCAAGGTGCTGCGCACTCCGCCAATGCAGGTGTTTCGCACCAGTGCTTAGCTTCCGTTTTGCCTGTTTTCGGGCGGTTGCCAGCGGAACTTGCGTGTTTGGACAACAGATCCCGTTCTTTGCCCGCAAAGTTCCAACATTCAACGTTTTGCCGCACTCCCTGTGGTACACTTCGCGACCTTTTTTTGCAGCACAGCATCCCATGACACGTAATGTTCGCAATATCGCCATCATCGCCCATGTCGACCACGGCAAGACGACGCTGGTGGACAAGTTGCTGCGCCAGTCCGGCACTTTCGCCGCGCACCAGCATATCGCCGAGCGCGTGATGGATTCGAACGACCTGGAGAAAGAACGCGGCATCACGATTCTGGCCAAAAATTGCTCCGTTCAGTACGAAGGCACGCATATCAATATTGTCGATACCCCAGGCCATGCCGATTTCGGCGGCGAGGTGGAGCGGGTGCTGTCGATGGTGGACAGCGTGTTGCTGCTGGTCGATGCGGTGGAAGGCCCGATGCCGCAGACGCGGTTTGTCACCCGCAAGGCGCTGGCACTCGGACTCAAGCCCATCGTTGTGGTCAACAAAGTCGATCGCCCGGGTGCCAGGCCAGACTGGGTGGTCAACCATACGTTCGACTTGTTCGACAAACTTGGCGCGACCGAGGAACAATTGGATTTTCCGGTCGTCTACGCTTCCGCGCTGAACGGCTATGCGACCATGGATTTGGCCAAACCGAGCACGGACTTGCGTCCGCTGTTCGACGCGATCCTGAAATATGTTCCGGTGCGCGACGCCGATCCCGATGCGCCTCTGCAATTGCAGATCTGCTCGCTGGATTATTCCAGTTTTGTCGGCCGCATCGGCATCGGCCGTATTGCGCACGGACGCATTCGCTCCGGTCAGAGCGTCGCAGTCATGCACGGCCCGGACAGTGAGCCAAAGATCGCAAAGGTCAATCAGATATTGGTGTTCAAGGGCCTGGAGCGCACCGTGGTCGATGAAGCACAGGCGGGCGACATCGTGTTGATCAACGGCATCGACGAGGTCGGCATCGGTGTCACGCTGTGCGACCCGGCAACGCCCGTGGCATTCCCGCTGCTCAAAGTGGACGAGCCCACGCTGACCATGAATTTTCTGGTCAATACCTCGCCGCTGGCAGGCCGTGACGGCAAGTACGTGACCAGCCGCCAGATCCGCGAGCGTCTGGAGCGCGAACTGCAATCCAATGTGGCGCTGAAAGTCGAGTTTACTTCGGACTCGGATACCTTCGTCGTGTCCGGCCGTGGGGAACTGCATCTGACCATCCTGCTGGAAAACATGCGTCGCGAAGGCTATGAGATGGCGGTTGGACGTCCGCGCGTGGTGATGAGAACCGTGAATGGGGTCAAGCAAGAGCCTTACGAATTGCTCACGGTCGATGTTGAAGATGGCCACCAGGGCGGAGTCATGGAAGAACTGGGTCGCCGCCGTGGCGACTTGCAGGATATGCAGGCCGACGGCAAGGGCCGCACCCGTCTCGAGTACCGTATTCCGGCGCGTGGACTGATCGGATTTCAGGGCGAGTTCCTCAACATCACGCGCGGCACCGGACTGGCCAGTCACATATTTGACGACTACGGCCCGGTGAAAGGCGACATGGACGAACGGCGCAACGGCGTGCTCATTTCCCAGGACGACGGCGAAGCTGTGGCCTACGCCTTGTGGAAATTGCAGGATCGCGGCCGCATGTTTGTGTCTCCCGGCGATGCGCTCTATGAAGGCATGGTGATCGGCATCCATTCGCGCGACAACGATCTGGTGGTCAACCCGATCAAGGGCAAGCAGCTCACCAACGTGCGCGCCTCCGGCACCGATGAAGCCGTGCGTCTGGTGCCGGCGATCGAACTCACACTGGAAAAAGCGGTGGAATTCATCGCCGATGACGAACTGGTCGAGATCACACCGAAATCGATCCGCATCCGCAAGCGCCATTTGAAGGAGCATGAACGAAAGCGGGCATCGCGGGATACCACCACGGCAGCGGCTTGACCGGGTGCTGCGCCCTCAAAAGAGCCTTCTTCGGAAGGCTTTTTTTACGCCGGGTCCCCAGGTCTCGCGGGACTATGAAACGGGTGGTTCCGCTATACTCGGGTGATGTCTGAAATCTTGCTTGGGGTGATCATCTCCGCCGCTGCGCTGGTTGCGGCTATCGTGCTGATCTTCCTGGTGCTGGCGCTCCATCGCCGCCAGACTTCTCAGCCCGAATCGCTCGCCCGTGCGCTGGAAGACAAGCACCTCGCGATGCTCAAGGATTTGAACGCCGGACTCAACAGTCTCGGCGATCGCCTGGTCGCTTCGCAGAGTGAATCGTCCGAGCGTGTACGCAGCGCGGTGACGCAGGAACTGACACAGACTCGCGCCGTGGTTGGCGCGCTTGAAGCCAAGCACGACCAATTGCGAAACGAAGTGCTCACGCACATCCTGCAGACCATGGCGGAACAAAATCGCGCCGAGCAGGAAATGATTCAGGTGACCATGCGCAATGCCTCCGCCCAGCTTGCCACATCGATGGAACTGCTCACCAAAACCACCGATACCCGGCTGGAGCAAATTGGCGGCAAAGTCAGCGAACGGCTAGAGGAAGGCTTCAAGAAAACCAACGAAACTTTCGTCAGCGTCATGGCCAGGCTGGCGACCATCGACGAGGCGCAGAAGAAAATCGACGGACTCACCACCAATGTCGTGAGTCTGCAGGAGTTGCTCGGCGACAAGCGCTCGCGCGGCGCGTTCGGCGAAGTGCAACTGGAAAATCTGGTGCGCAACATCCTTCCCGAGACTGCGTTCGAGTTCCAATACACCTTCAAATCCGCCGCGCGTGCCGACTGCGTGTTGAAACTGCCGCCGCCGACCGGCCTGGTCGCGGTGGATGCCAAGTTCCCATTGGAGAACTACCGGCGCATGTTCGAGACCGGCATGGCCGAAGCGGAGCGCGCCGCCGCGCAGCGCCAGTTCCGCGCCGACGTGAAAAAGCACGTCGATGACATTGCCGGCAAGTACATCATCGCCGGCGAGACTTCCGACGGCGCGGTCATGTTCGTGCCGGCGGAAGCCGTGTTCGCCGAGATTCATGCCTACCATTCCGAGGTGGTCGATTACGCCATGCAGCGCCGCGTGTGGATCGTCTCGCCGACCACGCTGATGGCCGTGCTCAATACCGCGCGCGCGGTGATGAAGGATGTCGCCACCCGCGAACAGGTACACATCATCAAGGATGAACTGGGCAAACTCGGCAAGGATTTCCAGCGCTTCGATGTGCGCATGAAAAAACTCGCCGATCACATCCGCCTCGCGCACCAGGATGCCGAAGAAGTGCGCGTGTCCAGCGACAAGATCACCAGGCGCTTTACCCAGATCGAGCGCGTGGAGCTTGACCAGCCGACCCAGATGCGCGATCTGGAGCAGGCATTGCTCGATGCGCCCCTGGAAGACGAGACCGATGGCGTGGATTCGCGGCGCTGATCGGTACTCGACGCCCTCCCGATCATGTTTGGTTTCCGGCAATGGCGCAAACGCCGCATTCTCGACAAGTCCGGCGTGGACGATGCGACCTGGCGGCGTGTCAGCGGGCAGTTTCCGTTTGTGGTTCGCCTTGACGAGGGCGCACGCGCGCGCCTCAGAGAGCTGGCGATTCTGTTTCTGCACCGCAAGCAGATTTCGGCTACCGCGGGACTGGAACTCAATCTGGATATGAAACTGGGCATCGCCATTCAGGCCTGCATATTGGTGCTCGAATTCGGAATCGAGCATTACGATGACTGGGCCGAGGTCATCGTTTATCCTGACGCGTTTGTGTCAGGCCACGAATTCCGCAGTCCGGATGGCCTGATGCGAACCGACCAGACCGCTTATGCCGGACAGGCGTGGCTGCGTGGACCGGTGATTTTGTCCTGGGCGGATGTGGCGCATGCCGGCGATATGGACGGTATGAACGTGGTGATCCATGAGTTCGCACACAAGCTCGATATGCTCAACGGTGACGCGAACGGATTTCCGCCGCTGCATGCCGGCATGAACCGCGAAGCCTGGGCGCAGAGTTTCAATGCGGCGTATGAGGACTTATGCCGGCGCGCGCAAGCCGGAGAACATACCGAAATCGATCCCTATGCCACCGAGTCCCCGGGGGAATTCTTTGCGGTCGTGAGCGAAGCGTTTTTTGAAATCCCGGATATCGTGCGTGCGATATACCCTCAGGTCTACGCACAACTGGCGCAGTTCTATCGCCAAGATCCGGCGAGCCGGGAGTTGCCGAGGGAATGGAGGCTGGGGATGGCTGCGAACGAGGGACGAGGGACTGGGGACTAGGGACTGTGTCGAATATTCCACCGCCCATTCACACTTAACGCATTCACTCATTCTCACCTTCAGCGAAATCAATGAACCCTTCCACTTGGCACCGGCTCCTGATCGCGAGCTTCCTCGCAATCCTGGTTTGGTCTGGAATTCACCCCAAGGACCATTTCATCTGGTTCCTGGAAGTGGTGCCAGCGATCATCGGCGCGCTGGCGCTGGTTGTGATTTATCCAAAGGTCAAATTGACCATGCTGGTCTATTGCCTGATCTGGCTGCATGCGCTGGTGCTGATGTTGGGCGGTCACTGGACTTACGCCGAAATGCCGCTGTTCAGTTGGCTGCGCGATGAATACGGGCTCGCCCGGAATTACTACGACCGTGTCGGGCATTTCATGCAGGGATTCGTGCCAGCCATCATCGCGCGCGAAATTCTGCTGAGAAACGGCGTGGTGAAGGGCAGAGGATGGCTGTTCTTCCTTGTTACCTGCATTTGCCTTGCGATATCCGCTTTTTACGAATTCACCGAATGGTGGGTCGCGCTTGCGTCAGGATCGGCCGCCGACGAATTTCTGGCTACCCAGGGCGACATCTGGGACACGCAGTGGGACATGTTCCTCGCGCTTTGCGGCGCGATCGCATCACAAGTATTGCTGGCGCGCCGGCATGATCGGCAACTGGACGCAATGGCGCGTCGATAGTTATCGATACTTTGGAAAGGAACCGCCTTAAGATGGTTTCGTAAAATCCAAGTCTGTGCTGACCATCCGGTCGGTTTATGTTCGAGATACGCGGCACATTCGCAATTGACTTCGCGTCTGGCTAACGTGCACGCTTGCCAGGAAGCAAAAAAGTGATGAAGCACTCATGCCATACGATCACCTGCTCTTGCGGCCATGTCGGTGGTGTCAACAAGAGCCAGAACGATCAGCCCTATAGAAAGCATTGGGAAAGCTACGCCCTTGAAGATCTGGAAGGAAAAAGCAACTTTACCGAGGAGGGTAATTCAAGCTGGGAAAAAGTATTCGAGAAACTGCGGCCGATCTGCCCGAAATGTGGCGCGAGTCTGTCTCCGTCTCAGCTGGATTAACCTCTGCGTTGCCAGAAATCCGGGCGAACGGAAAGTACAGGCCGCAGGTTAGTGCGGGTAGAAGGGCTATGCCGGCGCCAGGACGCAACGGTTGCGCGGTTCGCGGCGCGTATAGAGGCCCGTATGCACATTGGCAGGGCGCGCAGAAAGACCCGTTCGTAGAGCACATCATAAGGTTGGCAAAAATCGACCTCGAATCGCCTCAAGCTTGAACTCACTGGTGTATTGCACGCGCGTGTGTTGTGCACTGTGCTTCGCGCCCCGATCAAGAGATAGCGGGGCATCTCGATCCGCTTCAAGCGGGTCGGACTTCCGTTGTGTTTTTTCTGTCGCGACCTGCGCGCAGAAATCGCTTCGATCCGTTACCATTGGTTTCCCGGCTCTCGTAGCGCCGTGCTGCTGAAAAACTCGGGCGATCGTGACGGTATACTTCGCCAGGGCAGGCATGCCTCGTGTCGCGAGGCGGGATCAACAACAGAAAATCCAGACGGGAGGCAGGGATGGTTTTGCGTGTTCTTTTGCGTCAGTGGGTGGGTGCCGTTCTGCTGGTCGTGGCTTTCGCTGGAAATGCGCTGGGGGCCGGCTCTGTTGCCATGCAGGTAGAACACCTCGTCAGGCAGGCCGTTGAGGAATACAACGCGGCCATGGAAGCGAACGACAGCTCGGCTTTCCTCAAGTACTTTGCATCGAACGCCTCGTATGAAACTCCATTGTTCCGATATTCCGGGCGGGCCGAGCTTGCCCGCCATTTCGACGCGGAGTTCAATGCCTACAAAGCCCGGCTTCAGGTGAACAAGATGTTCGTTCAAGGCAGTTCAGCCGCCATCGTTCTGACATGGGATGCCGTGGATCGGAAGTCCGGTGATGCATTCAAGATCGACATGGTGGGCCTCTACGAAGTGGGTTCCAGCGGCCAGTTCAGTTCGGTGACCTACTATTTCGATTCCGCGAAAGCCCAGGCGCTCGCGAACCTCGTCAAGTAAGCGAGGCGACATGAGGATCGTGACTTTGCTTCACATTGACGGCTTCCGGCAGTTCGCTCTCGGTCTCGCCCTCGCGTGCAGCCTTTCGGCCTCGGTGTCCGTTGCGGCGGAGGATGCCTTCGTCTGCATGGAAGAATCGCAGGAAATATGCGATCAGAAGAACAAAAATATGGAGATCTTCATCAAGGGACGGGATGCCTTTGACCGGGGCCGCGAAATCGGGGATTTTCGCGAGGCGCGTGGCTTTGCGCTCGAACTGATCGCGCGCAACGACGTTGGGCATGGCAGCGCCCTGATGAAGTTCATTTACCTCCAGGTCGGCCAGGGGATCCATAAGAACCTGGTGGAGGCTTACCGCTGGGTCGCTGCGGACATCGCGGCTGGCACGACCTACAGGCGCCTGAATCTCGAACGCATCCTCGAGCAGTTGGCGGGAAAGATGACGCCCGAGCAGCTCAGCGAAGCGAAGCACTAAAGCAAACGGGCAACCGTACTCGCGCACGGCGCCCTGATCGGGGTTGCTGCTTATAGTAAGCCGCGTTACTTCAGCCGCAGATCGTCCTTGATGTGCTTCGCGAGCATCTCGAGCGTTTCGTCATCGATCATGCCCTTGAAACCCGGCATGCCTTTGCCCGCGCGCCCCTCGGCGATCACCTGTACGAGTTCCCGTTCGCTCAACTTGGTCACGCGCAGATCCGCGCCATAACCCCCTTCGTTCTGGCCGCCACGGCCATCGCCCATGTGACAGGTGATGCAGCCGAATTTCTCGAAGGCCGCGCGGCCCCCGGCACGGGGCACCACGATCACCGGGCGATCACCGGTTTCCGTTTCCGCTGAGGCCAGCTTGGGCTGGAGCGCCCACGTACTCACTGCGCAGAGCGCCGCGCCAAGCAGCATCGTTGTTGATTTGCCAAAGCTGTTCATTTACCTAGTCTTCCAATTGCGGTGTTGATGGCTTGAGACCGATGTCCAGGCTGGTGGTCTAGCCAAACAGGCACGGGGCCGGCTAGAAGCCGGCCCCGTGCGCAACACCGGCCGCTTACTCGTCGACCGAGAACACGTACAGCATGTTGCTGGGCACCTGGGACTTCAGCTCCGGCGTGGCGCTGACGAACCACTGGGGCCATGCACCCCCGAGGCCCACCTCGATGGCGATGTACTGCTTGCCGTCGGCGATGTAGCTCATGGGCGGTGCATTGATGGCCGAACCGGTCTCGAATTTCCACAGCTCTTCAAGGGTTTCGGCATCCAGCGCCACCACCTGGCCTTCGGCGTAGCCCGCGAACACCAGGCCGCCGGCGGTAGACAGCAGGCCGCCCAGTTGTGGGTGCTTGGTGGTGTGCTTCTTCACCACCTTGCCCGTGCCCACGTCGATCGCGGTGATCGAGCCCCAGATGCGCCCGCATTCCGCATCCTCGTAGGTCGAGAACGGCGCGCCGCCCAGGAACAACTGGCGGTGCTTGAACTCGCCCGGAACGACGACTTCCGCGAACGCCTTGTTGCAGCCGTCGATGGTCGGAATGTAGTAGCGGTTGGTCTGCGGGCTGTAGGTGGTGGGCGGCCAGTTCTTGCCACCCATGTGACCCGGGCGCAGCACGCCTTCCACGGTCCCGCGACCCTTGGTGGCCGTGCCACGGGCGGCGGCGGTGCCCGGCATGTAGGTCTGCACGTCCTTCTTCGGATCGTAACTCTTGGGCTTGCACTTCGCGTCCAGACCGCCCGACCAGTTCAACTCCGCCACGAACTGCGTGCACCACAGCGGCTCGCCGGTCTTGCGATCCAGTGCGTAGGCATAGCCGTTGCGGTTGGCGTGCAGCGTTGCGCGCACGAACTTGCCGTTGATCTGCGTATCGACGAAGGTGTTCTCGTTGATCGAGTCATAGTCGTACGGGTCGTTCGGCGTGTGCTGGAACCCCCACTTGATTTTGCCGCTGTCGGCATCGACCGCGATGGTGGAGTCGGTCCAGAGGTTGTCGCCGGGACGATAGGCGTTGTCCCAGTCCGGACCCGGGTTGGCGGTGCCCCAGACGATCAGGTTGAGTTCAGGATCGTAGGAGCCGGTCACCCAGGTGGTGCCGCCGCCAGTCTTCCAGGCGCCGTGCTTGTCTTTCCAGGTTTCGTGGCCAGGCTCTCCGGGAGCGGGTATCGTATAGGTTCTCCAGCGACGCTTGCCGGTCTTGATGTCCAAAGCCTCGATCCAGCCGCGCACGCCATACTCGGCGCCGGCCATGCCGGTGACGACCATGTCCTTCACGATCAGCGGCGCGCCGGTGATGGTTTCGCTCTTGCCCGGATCGGCGACCTGCGCTTCCCAGATCTTGGTGCCGTCGGTCTTGTTCAACGCAACGATGCGGCCGTCGATCACCGGCGAGATCACCATGTTGCCCGACAGCACCGCACCGCGGTTGTTGATGCCGCAGCAGGCCACCGTGGTCGCATAGTCGGGATCGGGTGCCGGGTTGTACTGCCACACCATCTTGGGCGTGCCCCCGCGTGTATCCAGCTTGGTCACCACACCCCAGCCGGTGGTGATGTAGAGGAACCCATCCTCGGCGACCGGCGTGCCTTCCAGGCCGGCGAACGGCCACTTGATGATGTCCTTGCCGCCGCCCTGAGTGCCGCCCATGGCCCATGTGAAGGCGACCTTTAGCTTCTTTACGTTCTTGGTGTTGATCTGATCCAGGGCCGAGAAGCGATGCGCTTCAAGATTGCCATGGTGATTCAGCCAGTTCTGCGGTTCCTTCTCACTATTGACCAGACGGTCCCAGGTGACGTCGCCTGCGAACACCGAGGCCGCGAGCATCGCTCCGGCCAAGACCGCGCCTAACTTCGCGAGCGGTTTTCTCTGCTTCAATTTCATAACATCCTCCCGAGATATTTTATTTAATTTGCGGATAACCACTGTTCCAGCCAAGTGGTCTTTCAAATTTACACTGTCGCGATTCTGTGTCAACTGATTTGAGTCGACTGATTTGAGTCGGCCAGGCACTCACGTTTCGCGCTATGAAAAATAAGCCGCTTGCAGCCGTTCAGTTGCCGCCGATGCAGAGGAGGCCGTAGGCCGGAGCATCTTCTGTCGTCGCCGCTCGCGCGCGGCATTGAACACACACCACAGGCACCGATGCATCTTGTCGGCGTTTCTGGTGGTGCCCGTCGCTCTGTCTGGTGCCCTAATCCTGGCGGCCCTGGCATACGGTGGGCAGAGGCGAATAGCGGAGCGGGAAGGATGCAGACGCGCACCCTAATGCTGTTGCATTGCGGTACGCGTTTTTTAAGGATGGTCAACGTCGGCGCCAGACCTGCCAGCGTTCCGCATCCCGAAACACCGGAATCGAATCGCTGACCGCTTTTTCTTCGGTCAAGACGAAATCCGCATCCAGCAGGGCGTGCAGGGCGCGCGGTGTGGCTCCGAATGGCGGGCCCTTCTCTCCACTTCCAAAGAAAAAAAATCCGGCCAGTTCGCCTCCCGAACGCAACAGTTGCGCGGTGCGCTGCGCGTATTGCGGCCACATGCGCGGTGGCAGGGCGCACAGGAAGGCGCGCTCATAGATCATGTCGTACGGCTGGCCATGGTCGAACGTGAAGAAATCAGCGAGTTTGATCCTGTCGCCCAATCTGGCGAGTTTCTTTCTTGCCGACTCGACCGCAGCCGGACTGAAGTCGATGGCAAGGACATCGAAGCCGTTATCGAACAGGTGGCCGGCCTCGTGTGCCGAACCGCATCCGGGCACCAGAATGCGCGCCTGCCTGGGTAAGTTGGGCAAAAACGCGAGCAATTCTGCGGGCACCTTGCCCGCATCCCATGGCGTGACCTGATCGCGATAGCGGGTTTCCCAGAAATCGGGTTTTGAACTGTCTTGTGCCATTTGCAATCAAGTCAAATGGTCAGACCGCTTCGCCGCCCTCGGTACCGTAGAACATGACCCAGGTGCAGAAGTCATCAGTGAATCGTTCGAAGCGATGTTCAACACCGGCAGGGACGAACAGCATGTCGCCGCTACCAAATGAGTGGCGATCGGCACCGTTGACGAACCAGCCCGAGCCGCGCGCAATGATGTAAACCTCGTCGCGGGTATGCGGCTCTTGCGTGTCCTGACCGGCAGGGCGGTACATTTTTACCAGCAGGCTGCCGTGCTCGAATACGAATGCGGATGGAATTCCTTCGCGAATTTTCGCAACCGCGTCGAGCGCATCGGCGAAGGCGGCTTGCCGCTTGTTCTTCGACACCGTGAAATTCTTCTCCGATTTCATTTTTGTGTGCTTCCTCTCGCCTCGACTCTTGTGCCTCACCCATTCAATTGCTTCCACCGAAAGCAATCGACCGTGTGATCGTTCACCATTCCCGTGGCCTGCATGAAGGCATACAAGATCGTGCTGCCGACGAACTTGAAGCCGCGGCGCTTGAGATCCTTGTTCATGGCATCCGATTGCATGGTAAACACCGGCACTTGCTTCATAGTCTTCCAGGCGTTCTGGATTGGTTTGCCGCCGACGAATCGCCAGATGAAGGCATCGAAGCTGCCGAATTCCTGCTGAACTTCAAGAAAGGCGCGGGCATTGATGACCGCGGATTCGACTTTGAGCCGGTTGCGCACAATGCCGGGATCGTTGAGCAACGAAGCGATCTTCGCCTGGTTGTAGCGTGCGACTTTGTGCACATCGAAGTTGCTGAACGCCTTGCGGTAAGTCGGACGCTTGTTGAGGATGGTGGACCAGGATAATCCCGCCTGCGCGCCCTCCAGGATCAGAAATTCGAAAAGCACCGGGTCATCGTGCTGCGGCACGCCCCATTCGCGGTCATGGTACGAGACATAGTTTTGATCCCCGTTCTCGGACCAGTGACAACGCGCAATTTTTCTGTCGTCAGGCGTTGTCACAACACGACCTCCATATTGACCGGAAAGAGCCTCAGGTGCGAGCCAGCTTGCGTTGCCGCCATTCGTGAACCGCCAATGCCGCTCCGGCTGCGTATAGCGCGGCTGCCACCAGCAAGCGCGTTTCGGCGATCGGCTCGCCGCGCATAAGCAGGTCCTTGGCCAGGTAGACCGAGCCGAGGTGCCCGATGGTCGTGGCTGCCTGACTGGCAAAAGCCAGCAATCCGGGTTGTTCATCTTTTTCGTAAAGCGCGATGCCCTTCAGACTGCTCATGGCCATGGACAGCAACTGAACCGTAAGCCCTACCGCCGAGAGCACGGCTACACCCGCCACCGGTCTGACCCAGCCCGGTGCGACCGCAGACAGCGGCAGAACAATCAGGTAGGCGACGGCAAAATAAAACGCCAACAGGATCAGCAGACCCAGGCCGAGCAGAAAGTTGATGCGTGCGAACATGGTCAGTGCGACTCCGGGAAGGCGGGACGATGCGCCAATGTAAAACCGCCGCGGTGCATCAATCGCGCACGTAGTTGGATACCTCGATCAGATTCTGATCCGGATCACGGAAGTATACCGATAGCAGCGCCCCTGCCGCACCGGTCTTTTTCACCGGCCCATCGAGAATGCCTACTCCGCAGGTCTTTAGGTGCGCAATGACTTCCGCGAGCGCAACTGAAGTGATCAGGCAAAAATCACCGGAGCCTGGCACTGGGCGATGCGCTTTCGGTTCAAATTCCCGGCCTTGCTGATGCAGATTGATTTTCTGTGACCCGAAAGTCAGCGCTTTGCGCCCGCCACCGAAGGTCACTGTCGTCATGCCCAGGACCTTGCCGTAAAACGCGCAGGTGGCGTCCACGTCTGCTACGGTTAGAACGATATGATCGATGGCATCGATTTTCATGAGTGTCTTCTCAGATTGAACCCGGCGACAACGGTCTCGATCATAGCCGCTTCCAGCTTGATCCGTACCGATGCGCCATGCAGAATCGTATGGATCGAGCGCGTCACGCGCGGAGTTTGCGGCAGACCAGCAGCACTTCGTCTACGTTGCCCGTCTCAATCATGCCGGGGAACAACATTAGTTTTCTCTGGAATCGCGCGCCGAGGGGCATGATCACCCGGTTGTACCACCACATTGCGCGTTCGCGATGGTTTGTCAGCCACCACATGCCAAGATCGAGCAGACGCGATGATTTCGGTTGCATGCCGTATACAGCGCTGCTCTCAACAGAAAAGCCAAATTCAGCAAGTTTTCCCAGCAGGCGCTGCGGTTCGTAACGGCGGCAGTGTCCGACGAAGTCGTCGAACAGGGTCCAGCGTGCGGGATGAAGCGGCACGGCTAATATCAGGGTGCCACCGGCAGCGCAGACTCGCGAAAGTTCGGACAGCGCGCTGTCTTCGTCATTGACATGCTCGATAATATCGATTGCGCAGACTAGATCGAATATTGCCCTGGAGAAAGGAAGGGCCATGATCGAACCGATCGTGACGCTGGCTGCGCGCGGACGCAATTTCGCAGTGGCAGGGCCGCTCAAATCAACAAAATGCGTACCCTCGACAGGCAAGCGTGGTCGCAGCCCGGGTGCAACTTCCAGCCGCAATTGTGACTGGGCAATCAGTGACGTCACCAGCGGCCAGGTGTTGAAACGGCTTGGTTCAAGCAAACGCGCGTCTCGCCACAGGGCGTCATAGAAATCGCGGTTGGTGTCCCGCAATTGTGATTCCGAATGCTTGAGTGCCGAAGTGCGCGCCACGACGGGATGATTATCCGCTGCAAGGCGGACTTTTTCCTCGTCGTACGGATCGGGGCCGCAATGAGTATTCAACGACCATGCATTCAGTTCCGCATGCGCGAAGCACCGACCGGCAAGCTCTTCGTGCGCCGCATTTCTTCGGTGGCCAGAATGCCGGGGTCGCAGAGATACGCTTCAATCATGCTCATGGCGTCCGCGCCCCAGAACAATTCATCGTCCACGATCAAAGTGGGTACGCCGAATACGCCACGAGCCAGCGCCTGATCGGTCTCCACCCGCAGCGCATCCTTGATCTCCGGGCTGCCGAGGCGCGCGAGGTCAATTTGCAATGAAGCAGCGAGCGCGGCGAACGCCACCGGATCGTTCGGGTCGCGACCAGTGGTCCATACCGTTTCGAAAATCCGGCCAATCGCCGCGCGCGTATTGCCGGCGGCGATGGCAATCCTGAGATAGGGAAGCGGGTTGAAAGGGTGAGCGGCCGGCGTGCGATAAGCGATACCCTGTTGAGCCGCCCACCAGGCGCACCAGCGATAAGTCCAGACGCGCTTCGCCGGAATTTCCACCGGCCCTTTCTGCCCCCAGTGATTGAGCAGCCCGGCGAACAGCACCGGCCGATATTGAATCTCGAGTTTGGGCGACAGCCGGTCAAGCTGGATGAACGCAAAGTAGGCGTAGGGCGAGAGAAAATCGAAATACCAGTCAGCTTTTTTCATGGAATATTTCTGGATCTGGATTTGAACGGGAGGTGGATACCTGCCTGATTCGATAAGTCCTGCAGCAAGCGCTTCGACGGCCAGGTGACGGCCTTAGCGCATGTCGGGTGGAAGCAATCCGATCCTGGCAACCAGGTCCTTGTGTGAGTCCAGATTGACGGGCCGATGCTTTTCGATCGTACTTGCCGGGCACTGGCTCAGACAATTGTTGCCTTTCCAGTTCTTGGCCGGTCGAATCGGGCGCGGCGAAAAGCCACCACCGCAGTTCGGGCAAATGTCGCCAAGCAATTCCTTTGCACAAATCCTGCAGAAAGTGCACTCGAAACTGCAAATCATCGCCTCGAGCGAATCCGGAGGCAGCGTGAGGTGGCAGTGCTCGCAGACAGGTCTGAGTTCCAGCATGTTTGATCCTCGGTTGTTTGTGAGGCTGGTCAGCCGGCTGTACGCATCGGGCCTCAGGTTTCATCCTCATCCGGGGCCAGCGTGAGCCAGTTTATCCCCAGCGCAGCCGAGAGGTCTTGCAGAAACCGGATCGGAAGCCCGGCGGCGGCTTGAATCGGCGAGGCGATGAAGTCGCGCAATTCCCAACCCAGCGTTTCTCCGAGTTGCTCGATAGTCAACTGTTCGCGATGCGCATGGGCGATGATGAGATCGGGAATGTCGATCAGCGCAATGCGCGGCGCCGGGTGCCCGGCGCCAAACAATTCATGCAGCGGTACTCCAAGGACGGATGCGAGCTGCATTGCTTGAAACAGGCTCAGCGTGGAAGCCAGATGATCATCGTCGCGTTCAAGATCCGCATACCAGGCGGCATTGATTCCCAGGGCCTGTGCCACCTGGGCCTGGGATTGGCCGGCGCGTACGCGCAGTCCACGGATGCGCTCACTCGTACCCGGGCATCCGGACGTTCGCGACAGGCCGGAAGAGTTCCGGGCTTTCCGCGCCATGGCCTGCGCGTTTAGATCCGGGCATCTCAAATTACGGCTCCGATCAAGGTGCCGATACCCGTGGTCAACGCCATGGCGAGTGCACCCCAGAACGTGACGCGCAGCGCGCCTTTCGCCAACGGAGCACCGCCCGCTTTCGCTGCCAGCGTACCGAGCACCGCGAGAAACACCAGCGAAGAGCAGGCGACCATTGCTATGAGATTCGCCTCGGATGCGGTGGCGGTGACGAGCAGCGGAAGAGCGGCGCCGGCGGCGAAGCTGCCGGCGGAAGCCAATGCCGCCTGCAGCGGCCGCGCGCTGAGTACCTGGGTGATGCCGAGTTCGTCGCGCGCATGCGCGCCCAGCGCATCATGTTTCATGAGCTGATCGGCGACCTGCCTGGCCAGATTGGCGTCCAGGCCGCGTCCGACGTAGATCGCGGCTAATTCCCGTCGCTCGCCTTGGTTGTCAGTCAGCAGTTCCTTGCGCTCGCGCTCGAGATCGGCATGTTCGGTATCCGCCTGGGAGTGAACGGAAACATACTCGCCGGCGGCCATCGACATCGCGCCGGCTACCAGCCCGGCGACTCCGGCGACCATTACGCTGTCGTGGGTTCCCTGCGCGGCGGCTACGCCCAAGACCAGACTTGCGGTTGATACGATGCCATCGTTTGCACCCAAGACCGCGGCACGCAGCCAGCCGATGCGATCCGTGCGATGTCGCTCCCAGTGACGCAGGGGCATGCTTGATTCCAGTCTGTTGGTGGCAAGGTACGCACTCTACCGGAGAATGCAGGACCGATCATCCGGGGCTGCCGCTCAGGATTTGGCGCGCAACCAGATGGCGATCGTCGTGGCGCTCATGGCACCGGACTGGCGTGCAATCCCAATTCCGCCGCGATACAAGGCCATGGTGGGCAGGCTGCGCATGTTGAAGCACCGCATGAAGCGCGTCGTTCATCGCGGGTTGCTGAGAAACTCCGGGTTATCGCCTATGGTGACGCCTGGTCATAGAAAAGCCTGGCATGGCAAAGCCGTTGCCGCGCTTTATAGCCAGCGCCTTACCCTTGCGCAATACGCGGTGTAACTTGCACCAAACAGCGTGGTTAATGCCCGCTCTTCCGGCGATATCTGATAGCGGTTGATATACCAGACGAAAACGGCAAGCAGCACGATGTTGAACACGTTGCCAAGCCACACGGCGAGAGCGAGCAGAATCAGAAGATCGCCGAGGTATATCGGGTTCCTCGACAGCCTGAAAACACTGGAAGTCACCAGGCTCGAAGTGCGCGTTGGCCGCAGCGGATTAATTGTGGTTCCGGCGGCAACAATGGCGGCCGCGGCGGCGATCATGAATGCCAGTCCAACGACAAACAGAAGTACCGCAATCGCAGGCTGCAGCTGACTTTCAAAGCCGCCATATTCCAGTTGGTGATCCATTGCCCACATCAACAAAGCGAGAACCGCAACAACGAGCGGAGGCGGTATCAGCGGATTGGACGCAGGACGGTCAGCTTTGGGCATTGACGTGTGCACCCGGGGTGGATGGGTTACTCCTGGGCAGGAAAGTTTCCCGGAATAAATTGGCGAAGCAGTGTAACTGATTGATCGCGATTGATCCGCAGGCGGCATCGGAACCAGGCGACCTGCCGCGCAAGCTAGGATGATCGCGTTGCGATATCGAACATTCGTAAAAAATATCCGCTCTTCGATTGCAACTTCCGCCATTGTCTTCGCGGCTCGCGTTAAACTCCGTGCCATCTTGATTTCAGACTTGGATTATTTTTTTTCCGAAAGCGGCCCGCTCGCCGGCACGATTGCGGGCTACCGCCTGCGACCGCAGCAAACGGAGATGGCGAAAGCGGTTGCGCAGGCCATCGAGTGCAATGGACTGCTCATTGCCGAGGCCGGCACCGGCACGGGTAAAACCTTTGCCTATCTGGTTCCGGCCCTGTCCAAGGGCGGCAAGGTGATCGTCTCCACCGGCACCAAGACGCTCCAGGACCAGTTGTTCAACCGTGATATTCCGATGGTGCGCAAAGCCCTGCAGGCACCCGTCACTGTGGCGTTGCTCAAAGGACGCGCCAATTACGTCTGCCACTACCACCTTGAGCGCGCCAAGAATGACGGCCGCTTTCTGAACCGGGACGATGTTGTCTATCTGGCACGCATCGAGGCTTACGCGAAGACGAGCAAGACCGGGGATCGCGGCGGGCTCACGGATGTGCCTGAGGATGCCACGGTGTGGCCGCTGGTCACATCGACCCGCGAAAATTGCCTGGGTGGCGATTGTCCGAAATACAAGGACTGTTTTGTCATGGAAGCGCGCAAGCAGGCAATGGAAGCGGACGTGGTGGTGGTCAATCATCATTTGTTCTTCGCCGATGTCGTGCTGCGCGACGAAGGCGTGGCGGAGCTGCTGCCGGCATGCAACAGCGTCATTTTCGACGAAGCGCATCAGCTGCCGGAGACTGCCAGTCTGTTTTTCGGCGAGAGCGTTTCCAGCAGCCAGATCGTTGAACTGGCTCGGGACTCTCGCATCGAGGCGGCCGTCTCGGCGAAAGACAATGCCGCGCTTCCAGAGGCGTCCGCTGCGCTGGAGAAATCGGCGCGCGATCTGCGGCTTCAGTTTCGCGACGATGCCAGCCGGCAGCCTTATTCGGCGCTGCGCGACAACTCCGCTTTTAGAGCGGCGCTCGATATGGCCATGACCCGATTGACCGACCTGACGGCATTGCTCGAGTCGCAGGCTTCCCGCTCGGAGGGATTGCACAACTGCTGGACCCGTGGCATCGGATTGCTTGATGTGCTGGTGCGCTGGGAGGAAGACGAGGACAAGGCATGGGTGCGCTGGATTGAAATCTTCGGCGGATCGGTTCACTTGAATGCGACACCGTTGTCGATCGCTGATATTTTCCATCGCCAGATCAGCGGCCACCCGCGTGCCTGGATTTTCACTTCCGCAACATTGTCGGTGCAGGGCAATTTCTCGCATTATCAGCGCGAGATGGGACTCACGGATGCCGGCACCGCGTTCTGGGAAAGCCCCTTCGATTTCGCCAATCAGGCCCTGCTCTACGTACCTGAGGGATTGCCGGAACCCAATGCGCAGGGCTACACGCGCAAAGCCGTTGATGCGGCGCTGCCGGTGATCGAGGCGGCCGGGGGCCGTACTTTCTTTCTGTTCACCAGCCTGCGTGCGATGCGGGAAGCGCGTGAATTGATGGTTGCGGGCATGAAGGCAATGGGCATGGAATTTCCCTTGCTGATGCAGGGTGAGGGATCGCGCACGGAATTGCTGGAGCGTTTCCGCAAGCTGGGCAATGCGGTGCTGCTCGGAAGCCAGTCATTCTGGGAAGGCGTGGACGTGCGCGGCGAGGCCTTGTCTCTGGTAATCATTGATCGGTTGCCGTTTGCGCCGCCCGATGACCCGGTGCTGGCGGCACGCATAGAAAATCTCAACGCGCAAGGGCGCAATGCCTTCATGGAGTATCAGCTGCCGCAGGCGGTCATTATGCTCAAGCAGGGCGCCGGCCGATTGATTCGCGACGAGAGTGATCGTGGCGTGCTGATGATCTGTGATCCGAGGTTGATTACCAAGCACTACGGCAAGCGTATCTGGCGCAGTCTTCCTCCGATGCGCCGCACGCGCGATCGGGCCGAGGTGGTTGAATTCTTCCGTCGGATTGCCGCCTCCGCCGTTTGATGCTTCTTCAAGTTAGCGCAAGGCGTGGTTGAACCAGCCAAACCCACAGCGCCAACAAAGCCAGTATCCAGATCAGTACGACAGCCGCCGCTGCAATCCAGTTACGCGGTTGCGGCTGATGCGCCTCTAGCCAGGCTTGTGCCAGGACGCGCGAATCCAGCAGCACCTGCACGGGCACCAGCTTCAATACCAGCCAGATCGCGGCTGGAAGCAGGATGATTTCGTCAAGGAATCCCACTATCGGAATGAAATCGGGGATCAGATCGATTGGCGACAGGGCGTATGCAACGATTAATCCAGCCAGCAATTTTACATACCACGGCGTGCTTGGATCACGCGAACCGAACCAGAGCACGAGCACCTGGTGCTTGAGGGCGGCGGCCCAGGCTTTCAGCCGCGCCAGCATGGCTCACGCAACCAGGTCGCCGTGGAGGTCGTGTGCGTCCGCGCGAGCAATACGCACTTGCGCGAATTCGCCGACCTTGACGTTCTTCGCTTTGCCGATGTGCACGACGCCGTCGATCTCCGGGGCGTCCGCGCTGGAGCGACCCACGGCCACCTGATTCCCGGCTGCGTCCAGCAGGACAGTGAGTGTCTTGCCGACATGACGCTTAAGTCGCTGCGCGCTGATCTTCTCCTGCACCGCCATGAAGCGGGCGCGACGTTCTTCCCGGATTTCCACCGGAAGCGCATCGGGCAGGACATTGGCCGCGGCACCTTTGACCGGAGAATAGGCGAAACAACCCACGCGATCGAGCTGCGCTTCTTCGAGAAACTCGAGCAAGGCGGAGAACTCGGCTTCGGTTTCTCCCGGAAAACCGGCTATGAAGGTGCTGCGGATGGTCAGATCCGGACAGATATCGCGCCAGGCGCGTATGCGCGCCAGGTTGTTCTCCGCACTGGCCGGGCGCTTCATCAATTTCAGAATTCGCGGACTCGCATGCTGGAAGGGAACGTCGAGATAGGGCAAAAGTCTGCCCTCCGCCATCATGGGCAAGACTTCATCGACGTGCGGGTACGGATAGACGTAGTGCAGACGCACCCACACGCCGAGTTCGCCCAAGGCCCGGGTCAATTCGGTCATGCGCGTTTTCAGAGGCCGGCCGCCCCAGAAGCCGGTTCGATACTTGATATCCACACCATAGGCACTGGTGTCCTGCGAAATCACCAACAACTCCTTCACGCCGGCTTTGACCAGATTCTCGGCTTCTTGCATCACCTCGCCGACCGGACGGCTGACGAGGTCGCCGCGCATGGACGGAATAATGCAAAAAGTGCAACGATGATTGCAGCCTTCAGAGATCTTCAGATAAGCGAAATGTTTGGGCGTGAGCTTGATGCCCTGGGGCGGCACCAGATCCGCGAATGGGTCATGGGGTTTGGGCAGGTGATCGTGCACCGCGCGCATGACTTCGTCGGTGGCATGCGGCCCGGTGACGGCGAGGACTTGCGGGTGCGCCTGCTTTACAACATTGCCCTTGGCGCCAAGGCAGCCAGTCACGATGACTTTGCCGTTTTCGGCCAGCGCTTCGCCAATTGCGTCGAGTGATTCCTCCACCGCCGCATCGATAAAGCCGCAGGTGTTGACCACGACCAGATCGGCATCGCGATAGGTGCCTGAAATGAGGTAGCCTTCAGCGCGCAACTGCGTAAGGATGCGTTCGGAATCCACCAGCGCTTTTGGACACCCCAGAGAAACAAACCCGATCCTGGGTTGCGCAGTTGGTTTGCTGCGGCTAACTGTCTTGGTGGCTGGCATGCGCTTGGGGGATAAAAAACGGCGCGGAAACCATCAGCTCCGCGCCGTGCAGATTCTGCAGTTTGTTTTTCAGGAAGCCGATTTCTTGTGGGCCTGCGCGTTTGCCTCTGATGCGGAGGACGCATTTTCTGGTTTGCCGTCAGCCGTGAAACCGCCACCGAACGGAAAATTGCCGAAAATGGACCGCGCCTGTTTCTGCAATTGTTGCTGCATGTCGAGAAAAGTGGTGGCGCTTTGGTCGAGGTAACTCGACATCAGGCCTTGAATCGTTGGCCCCTGCATTTTCACGAATTGGCTCCAAGCCTCTGCATTTACTATCGGATTGTCGCCGAACTTAGGCACGCTTTGTTCCTGCAACCGGCGCTGAATCTCAACGAAAGTCTGGACGTTCTTGTCGAGATAACTGCCCATCATTCCCTGCATTGCATTGCCATAGAAACGAATGATCTGAGACAGCATGTCCGAGGAGAACATCGGCGCTCCAGCGCTTTCTTCTTCCAGAATGATCTGAAGCAGGACGCCGCGCGTCAGGTCTTCTTCGGTTTTGGCGTCGACCACTTTGAATACGATCTGGTCAAGTACGAGTTGCTTCACGTCGGCCAGTGTGATGTAGCTGCTGGTCGCCGTGTCGTACAGCCGACGATTCGGATACTTCTTAATCAGTCTGATCTCTTCGGTCATAGTGGTGCAGGCGTCGTGATTCGGTGTTTGGGGCGAAAATCTGCGGCAGCGCGGGAGAGCTGGATTATAACGCCATGAAAACGTGGTACTCCAGTGATTATGCATTGCGATCAGAATTGACATTGGAATCTATGGTGACTAGCATTGCAATGGTGCGATGCAATATTTCAACTTATGACTTGATTGGGAAGCGGCACTTAATTGATATTAAATATGAGGTTACAAGATGCATAGATCTTTGGCTGCCTTTGCCGCATTGAGCAAAAGACGAGCTGGCACAGCGATTCAGGGATTGCAAATTGGATTTGATGCCTGGGAGAGACTGGCTAAGCTCAATACCGAGGCAAACAAGTCGTTACAGCAAGAGGGACTTGCAGATATGAGTGCTTCTCGATCGGCGTCCCATTTTGCTGGTTGGCAGGGTTGGACGGGGCAATGGTGCAATGGTGCAGACAAATGCTCGGGCTACTCGAGGAACGTATACGCGATTGGTGGACAGTCCGGCAGAGAACTGGGGTCTCTCCTGGAACAGACTTTGCTTAGTATTAACCAAGAGGTCTCTGATTGGGTCGATGAAGTGATCAAATCCTCGTCGATCCCATCATCGGAAGCCACGGCCGCAACCGCGAAAGTAATGACGGTGAACGCCAAAACGGTGATTAAAGGAATGTCAAAGGCCGCCTGAGAGGCGGCAGGATACGCGGATGCCACTGTGCGGGCGGCCGCAGCGGTGACGGCGGAGGCCGTCAGGAACGCCGAGAAGTAACGAATTCATGGCTCCTCCCCCTTTATCCAAAGGTCATCCTTTGATAAGGGTTTAACCCCGGCAAGCAATTGCCGGGGTTTTTTTTGCCTTGGATTGGTGCATGAAATGTCACTTCGTTGACCAAAATCGACCAGAACCGGATCAGCCAATCAGACGGGAACGCTGATGAATCCGGGCCATGTGCTTGTCCGGCCGGTTCGTCCCGGTGTTTTACGACATATGCTGCCCGCCGTTGATCGAGATGTTGGCACCTGTGACGAAAGCGGCTTCGTCGGATGCCAGGTAAATGATCAGTCCAGCCACTTCTTCCGGCTTTCCGAGGCGGCCAAGCGGTATCTGTGGAACAATTTTCGTGTCCAGAATGTCCTGGGGAATCGCGGTAACCATCTTGGTTCCGATATAGCCCGGTGAAATGGTATTGACGGTTACCCCTTTGCGTGCGACTTCGTAGGCCAGTGCTTTGGTAAAACCATGCATGCCGGCTTTGGCAGCGGAATAATTGGTCTGGCCAAAGGCGCCTTTTTGGCCGTTGACGGAAGACACATTGATGACCCGGCCCCACGCGCGATCCACCATGCCGTCGAGTACTTGCTTGGTCATATTGAATACGCTGTCGAGATTGGTGCCAATGACGGCATCCCAGTCGGCCTTGGTCATTTTCTTGAAGGTCATGTCGCGCGTAATGCCGGCGTTATTGACCAGCACGTCGATCAGCCCAACGTCGGACTCAATCTTCTGCACGCAAGCTTTGCATGAGTCAAAGTCGGCTACATCGGCCGCGAAGGCACGGAAATCGTAACCGCGTTTCTTCATGCCAACCAGCCAATCACTGGCGGTCTTGTTGCCTGGCGAATGGGTCGTGACAACGATGTAACCCTGATCAGCCATTTTCGTGCAGATGGATTCGCCCAATCCACCCATGCCCCCGGTTACCAGAACGATTCTCTTTGTCATGACGACCCTCCTCCTTTATGTAGTGTTGTTGGACCTGTGCGGCGCCATTACGCCGATTTTTCCCTGACATAGCGGCCCGGCGCGGGCTCCAGTATGGGATATTGCGGATTGCCAAGAACAGCCGGCGCCAGTTTGCGCCTTCCCGATTGCTTTCTTAACCAGCCCGCCCAGTGCTTCCACCAGGTTCCCGTTTGCTGCGTCGCGCCCGAAAGCCAGGTTTCGGCGTCTGCCTTGGCGGACGCATTGAGCCAGAAATGCCGGCGATCTTTCGAAGCCGGATTCACGATGCCCGCCACATGGCCGCTCGCACCAAGTACAAATTCAGACTGCGCTCCCAATAATCCGACGCTCGCATACGCGGATTTCCACGGGACAATGTGATCCTCTCGTGTTGCCACGATGTATGCGGGGGCGGTGATGGAGCCAAGATCCAGAGGTACACCACATGCCTCGAGTTTGCCGGGAATCCTCAGATTATTCTCCAGATACATGTTGCGCAGGTAATAGGCGTAAAGCCGTCCGGGCAGATTGGCTGCGTCCGCATTCCAAAACAGCAGGTCGAAGGCACGAGGTGATTTGCCTTTCAGATAATTGCTGATAACGAAATGCCAGATCAGATCGTTGGCGCGCAGCGTGGCGAATGTACTCGCAAGTTGGCTGCCGGGCATGGCGCCCGGCTGCTCAAAATCGCGCTCGTTGCGTTCGACGTACTCCCGATCGACGTAGACGCTGATGTCACCAGTGTCCGAAAAGTCCAGCATCGCCGCCAGCAGCGTCAGGGAACAGACCGGGTTGTCCTGCCTTGCAGCCAGGACTGCAAGTGCGCAGGAAAGCAGTGTACCGCCGACGCAGAAGCCAAGCGTGTTGATCTTTTTGGATTCACTGATCGACTTGATTACGTCGAGCGGCTTGAGTACGCCCTTATCGATGTAATCGTCCCACCCCAGATGCCCCAGATCCGGGGGGATGTTGCGCCAAGAAACGATGAAAGTGCTGAATCCCTGTTCAACACAAAAGCGCACAAAGGAATTTTCCGGTTGCAGGTCCAGAATATAGAACTTGTTAATGAATGGTGGCACGATCAGCAACGGGTGTTCATGGACTTCCAGGGTAGACGGCGCGTACTGAATCAGTTGCATCACTTCGTTTTCGAAGACTACCGCGCCCGGGGTAATGGCCAGATCGCGACCGACTTCGAACGCCTCCTCGTCCGTCATCGAGATGTGTCCGCGAGCGATATCGTCAGCCAGCAACTGCATACCCTGCGCGAGGCTCTTGCCGGCGGTTTCGGCTCCAAGTTTGATGACTTCCGGATTGGTCACCGCATAGTTGCCGGGCGACATCGCGTCGGCCATCTGGCGCAATTGGAACTTCAAGCGCCGCTTGGCATGCGGCTCGAGTTCGGTGAGATCAGCGAATTCGAGCAGGAAGCGCACATTCAGCAGATAGCCCTGCTTCAGGTAGTGAAAGTAGGGCAGGCTCCACTCGGGCGCATCAAAACGATGATCCTGGTCTGGCAAGGCAATGGGTGCATGTTTTTCGTCGGGAGCAATCATCTGTCGCCAGATCGACAATTGATCGCGATACAACGCGTCCTCGAGCAAGCGCAGTTTCCCTCGCTGCCGGTCGTCCGCGCCGGCAAATGCGCGCAGAACGCCTGCCAGGTCAGGCGTGCCGGCTGACGGAAGTTCACGCAAAATTTTCTCGAACATTGCGGTTGTGTTTCGCGCGATATCGGGAAAGACGCCGTTCATGGGTTGGGCTGGAGCGGACAAGGGTTGATTTCGCACGCCTGAGCGCCGCCGTTGCGCCTTAAGTCGCGTTGTCGACGAATAGACGAACCAGCACGATCGATCCTATTCCGATCGTGATCAGCACAACTTGTTCCAAGGTCGCCCGCAGTTCCGCGCGCCGGTGCAACCCCGGGATCAAATCCGCAACCGAGACATAGATCATGCTTGCAGCAGCAAGCCCAAGCAGCGTTGGCACCCATTGCTGCATCGAACTTAATGCGAGATAGGCAAGCAGTCCCCCAATCAGCGTCGCCGCGCTTGAAACCAGATTAAAAGCGAAGGCTTTGGTCTTGCTGAAGCCGGAGTGCAGCAGAATCGCGAAATCGCCGACTTCCTGCGGTATTTCGTGGGCAATGATGGCCAGCGCGGTCACGATTCCCAGCCCGGTGTCAGCCATGAATGCCGCTGCGATCAGGATGCCATCGACAAAGTTGTGAATGGTGTCGCCCACCACGATCATCATGCCGCTGCGGCCATGATCGTTCGGAGCCACGTGAGGCTCGTGCGCTTCGCATTGTTCCGTATGGCAGTGCCGCCAAATCACCAGCTTTTCGAGAACAAAGAAGAAGATGATGCCACCCAGAATCACGGCGGCGAGGTAGTGCGGGTTGTCTGCTTCTTCGAAGGCGTGAGGCAGGATTTCCAGGAATACCGCGCCCAACAGCGCGCCGATCGCGTAGCTGATCAGCATATGAACCTGGGCTGCGGAGGCGCGCAGGGCCAGCGTAGCGGCGCTCACCACGCTGAGGAGTGCACCGGCAACGGACGCGACAACAATCCAGGCAAGAGTGGACATGGGGAACGATATAAGTTGTGTGGGGCCAGTTGTTCAGTATAGCGGGCCTGTCAGGCGGATCGATCAGTTCTCGATCCAGATGAGGGCGGCCATTCTGCCGGAGACCTTGTCGCGCCGGTGAGAAAAGAATCGTGCGGGGTTGGAGTATGTGCATGACCCACCGCCATAGATGTTCAGCAGGCCGGCCATGGCCAGACGCTGTCGCGCGAGCAGATACAGATCGGCAAGCCATTTGTCCGGCTTGTGCGGCTGAAATGCCCGCTTTGCATCCGGATCAGCCGCGACAAACGCGTCGCGCACATCGCGGCCGACTTCGAATGCGGCTGGACCGATGGCCGGTCCAAGATAGGCCATCAGATTTACCGGCGATGTATTGAATGCGCGAATTGTATTTTCAAGTACGCCGCCGGCGAGGCCGCGCCAGCCAGCGTGGGCGGCCGCGACGGCGTCTCCTCCGCACTGCGCAATCAAGACCGGCAGACAGTCGGCGACCATGACCGCACAGACGCATCCCGGCTGGGTTGCCACCGAAGCGTCCGCCTGTTCGTCGAGCGTGACCGATTTGGCTTCAACGACCCGGGTGCCGTGCACCTGATGCAGCCATTTGGGTTCGGCAGGCAGGAATTGCCTGAGGAAGCGGTGGTTGGCCTGAACGCTTTCGGGGTGGTCATTGACGCGCAGACCCAGGTTCATGCTCGCATAAGGTCCACTGCTGCATCCTCCGTTGCGGCTGGTGATGAGCGCACGCACGCGCGCTGGAGCCGGCCAATCCGGAATGACCCAATCTTCAGGTGGATTGGCCATGCTTCAACTCGGTGATCAGTCCAACCATGTCGGCAGGTGGTGTTGACGTCCAGGAAAGATCTTGTCCGGTGCCTGGATGAATCAATCCCAACCTGGCGGCATGCAAAGCCTGTCTGGGAAATTCAATTGCCGCTGTCGACAGGGTACTCTTGCGCTGGCTGATTCCATACACCGGATCTCCGATCAGGGGGTGGCCGATTGAATGCAGATGCACGCGTATCTGATGCGTGCGCCCGGTTTCCAGCCGGCAGCGCAACTGCGTCCAACCCGCGCCTTGGTCAACACGACAATAGTGCGTCTTGGCTGGTTTGCCTTTGGCTACGATGGCCATGCGGGTGCGGTGCACCGGATGGCGGCCGATCGGTGCCTCCACCGCGCCGTCGCGTGTAACGACTCCGTGCACGACAGCAAGGTATTCGCGCGTCACCGAGCGCGCCTGCAATTGACGCACCAGATCGACTTGGGAAGCAATCGTCTTGGCGACCACGAGCAGACCGCTGGTTTCCTTGTCGAGACGATGCACGATGCCCGCGCGCGGCACCATGCTCAGTGCCGGCGCGTGGCGCAAGAGAGCATTGAGCAGAGTACCGCTCCAGTTGCCGCTGCCCGGATGAACGACCAGCCCGGCCGGTTTGTCGATGACGAGAATATCCGCGTCCTCGAATATCACCGTCAGGGGAATGTCCTCCGCGGCATAGGGCGAAGACGATGGCAGGGACTGGGTCGCGACAACAACCGCTTCGCCACCCCACACCCTGGCTTTGGCCGATGCCGGTCCTCCATCCACGGTGATATGTCCGCTGCGCATCCATTCCTGCAGGCGGTTGCGGGAAAATTCCGGCAGCAGACGCGCCAGGGCCTGATCCAACCGCATTCCTGCGCAATCCGCAGGAACGCACAGATGGCGATCGCGGTCTGAAGCGATGACTTCTATATAATCCGGCAAACTTTTTGTGGATTCCGACATGAAACGTAGTTTAGCCATTCTCGCACTCCTGCTGGCCTCGGGTTGCGCATCGACTCAACTCGACGAAACCCGGGACTGGAGTCCGGAACGCCTCTACAGCGCCGCTCGCGAGGAGCTGGAGGACAAGAACTACCAGAAGGCGATTACCTACTATGAAAAACTGGAGTCGCGTTATCCGTACGGCCGCTACGCGCAAATGGCGCAAATCGAAAGCGCATTCGTGTACTGGAAGGATAACGAGAACGCCCAGGCGTTGGCCGCTTGCGAACGATTCCTGAAGATGCATCCCAATCATCCGAATGCCGACTATGCCTATTACCTCAAGGGCCGCATCAACTTCAATGAGGACATGGGTATTCTGGGTTATCTTACAGTCAAGGACCTGACTGAACGGGATCCACGAGCGGCGCAGGATGCCTTCGATGCATTTCGCGAACTGGTTACACGCTTTCCCCAGAGCCGTTATGTTCCCGATGCGCAGGCGCGCATGAGCTATCTGGTCAACTCTCTGGCCTCGGCCGAGGTCAACGTATCCGAATACTATCTGCGCCGGGGCGCTTACGTCGCCGCGATCAATCGCGCCCAGTTTGCCCTGACCAATTACCCGCGCACGCCGGCCATCGAAAGGGCACTTTCGGTTCTGGTAAGAGCCTACGATCAGATGGGCATGACGCAGTTGCGGGACGATTCCAATCGCATGCTGGTGGCCAACTTCCCGAACACCAAAGTGAAGATCGGAGAGCATGGGAGTTGGTGGAAATTCTGGTAAATGCGCTTCGCCGGCCCGTGCCGGCGGAACCCGCTTAACGCGCGAATTTTCCACCACCAGCAGCAGTTCATCGATAGCTGCCGCGCCACGGCCGGAGCGAATTGCGCCTTGAACGCAGCCGTGAGTATGGTCGCGCAGCAGTTGTAGCGCCATGGCATCGAGCGCCGAGAGCACCGCAGCGACTTGAGTGAGCACATCGACGCAGTAACTATCTTCCTCGATCATTCTGGCGATACCGCGCACCTGTCCCTCGACGCGATTCAGGCGCTTGAGGAGTTATGGTTTATCGGCGCGGTGGACGGCGTGCCCCGCGGACGCTCTGGGGGTTTGTTGAAATTCTCTGAATTTTCTCACGCGGTGCCTGTTCATGAAATGGGCTGTGCAAACGAGAAAACAGGATAGCAAGATGCGTGGAGCCGATGTGATGCAGGAAGAATTGTTCACGGTGGGCGGGCTGGATCGGTA